>NZ_JAALLT010000001.1:338786-677573 GCF_011059145.1 Halalkalibaculum roseum
ACACTTTCGTGCCCGTTCTCACCTACCGATGAAACACCAAAGAGGTAGTTGTCAATGACGATGCCTTCCAGGGTAAATTCGCTGACATCACCCACAAATTTTGCGTTTTCCCACAATGCTGCTGAAGTGGGTCTCCAGTATACTTTATAACCCTTGATGGAATTGTCTTCAGGCTTGTCCCAGCGCAGGGTGGTAGAAGGTTGCACAGCTCCACCTATCTCAACGTTTCCGGGCTTAGGGGGTGCTTTGGCTATGGAAGCCAGTGCCACTGCATTTACGGCAGTCATTTTCCGGGCATAGTCGAAATCAACACCTTCGATGACATCGCCATATTCTATGCCGTTTTCCACCCTGATATCCTGATGCTGTCGCGTGTAGTTTTCATGAGCCTCCATAATGCGAATCCCAGCAAAACCTGCTTCGTTAAAGGGTCTATGGTGCCCACCTCTTCCAAACCGGTCAAGCCGGTAAATGAGCATGGGATCCATTTCAGGCAGGTAGGTGCGGGTGGTTTCATAGACATAGCGGGCCAGCTGACGGGAGATACCGTCATTTTCGCCACCGTAAAAACGTTTCATCTGCAGCCGGCGCTGACTGGCTTGAGCGGAGTAGGGCTCCGAAAAAATTCTGAATTCCCTGTTGTCAATTACCCCGTCAACACCTTCAATATTTCCTATCATATCATTATTTAGGACACCGATAATATTCCATCCTTCTTCGGTTGCTTTTTCGGCCATAAAGCGTCCCCCGTAGAGCCCCTGTTCTTCTCCGGAGAGGCCTGCGAAGATGATGCTGTTTTCAAATTCATAATTGGATAGCACACGTGCTGCTTCGATGGTGCCTGCCATACCCGATGCATTATCATTGGCTCCGGGAGCATCTATGGTATTGTTCCTGACATCGGAAGCCCGGCTGTCGATGTCCCCGCTCATAATGATATAATGGTTGGGATTTGTTTTCCCTTTTAGAACGGCGTAGACATTTACTACCCAGGTATCTTCGTAGATTCGGCTGTCGGGATCACCTTCTACCAGTGTGCGTTGTTCCCTGACTTCCAGGCATCCGCCGCAGGCCTGACTGATCTTTTCAAATTCACTTTTAATCCAGCGACGGGCGGCTCCGATGCCGCGGGTATTGGAAACGGTATCCGACATGGTGTGTCGGGTGCCGAAACCTGCCAGTGTTCGAATATCGGATTCAATCCGGTCGGCACTGACAGCTTCAATGATATTATACATTTCAGGATCTATGTTTAGATCCTGAGCTTTTGCTGAATAAGAAATTAGAAATATCAGTAGAAGAGAGAAATAGCGATTCATGTTATTTCGAATGATGTAAGTTAAACTGATCGATTTTTGCCCTAAAGAGGTAGAATTCAAAGCATATAAACTAACCAAAGCGTTCTGCTATGTGAATCGATTTGACAATTTATTACGAATAAAATCAGGTGGGTTCGTGACGCGGAACGTCGGGTTTTGCATCCACCTTGGAGCGATGGATGAGTGAGGAAGGTTTGTTCGGCGCTGGGCAATGATAAGGTTTTAAACTCCCTCCGCTGTTCTGCTGCGGAGGGAAGAATCGTAGTAAATGTTAGGTTACTGATAACAGGAAGTCACTGACCCAACAGCAAAAAGATATTAAGTCTCAATTTCTGCTCCTGCTTTCGCGTTTGACGTTTCAAACCCGGTGTCCCATCCCTGCTATACGTCTTTTAACAAATGAAACTGGTAATTTTGTAATATTGAATTTATAATCACGTTCTATCGGAAACTAATTAGTACATTAAATACCGGCTTTTCTACAACGTGTTGCACTCAAGTATTAAAGACTCATCGATTATTACTCTTCTTGTCGTTTCAGTTACATTTCTCTTTTTGCTGATGACCGGATGTAAGGGCACCGAGACTACAACTTCAAATTCTTCATCGGATACGGAATCCACTGCTCCCGCTTCAACAACAGACAAATCAGAGCTGGAGGAATTGTACTTTGCTCGCCTTGACAGCGCAAAAATGTCGTTTACCCAGGCCGACGTGAAATTCATGATTGGAATGATTGCCCATCACGCACAAGCTCTGGTGATGTCGCGCCTGGCCCCGGAAAATGGTGCCAGTGCCAGCGTGCAGCGCCTTGCATCGCGTATTATCAATGCACAAAAAGATGAGATTGCCACCATGCAGCAGTGGCTTAAGGATAGAAACCAACCCGTACCTCAATTTGAGATTGAAGGTTTGAATCTTATGGTTGAGATTTCCGGCGAGCCGTATACCATGTACAAAAAAATGAACGGCGTACTTTCAGATGAGCAGCTGCGTGAATTGGGTGAAGCCAAAGGAAAAGAATTTGACCGCCTTTTTTTAAAATATATGATTGAACATCACTCCGGAGCGGTTCAGATGGTCACCAAACTTTTCGGTACCGATGGTGCCGCACAGGATGAGCAGGCCTTTCGCCTTGCTTCCGATATCCAGGTGGATCAAAGAACGGAGATAGAACGCATGCGTATGATGTTGAATCAGCTATCCGATTAAATTTCTTCTCTATCTGTATTCAGATAATTAAATACTACCTATAAAATCATAACATAACTATGAACTACGATTACAAAAGTAAGAAGCCCGGATCCGGCTATCGCGGTATGGGTATGCGCTATCTCTGGTTGTTATTAACTGTTTTTGTATTTGGCTCCTATGCCTGCGCACCCTCCGGAACTATGGAAGAATCAGCTTCCAACAGTACTGAGACGGGTGTTACGGTAACTCCTCCAAGCAATATTAAACCCATTACCGAAGCCGAGCCCCCGAGCCCAGATCCACGTGTTGGATTAAAAGCAGGTGTGTTCGATGCCGAAGATGCGATTTGGAATCTTGAAATGGTTTCTCAAACACCCCCGCCCGAGGATTTTATCGGGGTTACGAACTCCGATCTTGCTTTTAAAGATAACTATGCCATTCAGGGTAACTACAACGGATTTATGGTTTGGGATATTTCCAATCCTGCTTCCCCTGAACTGGTGGTAGATTTTCTATGTCCGGCTTCACAGAGTGATGTGTCGGTATACGGAGACCTGCTTTTTGTTTCCGGTGAGGGTCTGGGCGGACGCCTGGATTGCGGTACCCAAGGGGTTGATAAAACCGTCAGCGATGAACGATTACGAGGAATTCGCATATTTGATATCAGTGACATAAAGGAACCCAAATATGTATCAAACGTTCAAACCTGCCGGGGTTCACACACACACTCGGTTCTGGATGATCCCGAGGATGATGAGAATGTATACGTTTATGTTTCCGGTTCCGCTCCGGTACGACCCGAAGAAGAGCTTCCCGGATGCAGCAGTGCCATGCCGGATGAAGACCCGAATTCAGCACTATTCCGAATTGAAGTCATAAAAGTACCTCTGGCCAATCCGGAACAGGCGGAAATTGTAAATTCACCTCGAATTTTTGAAAACCTCACGGAGGCTCCGCGCCATGGCATGTCACCTGCTGATATCGCCAAACTGAAGAAGGCGGAAGAGGAAGGTGCTTTCATCGCCGAATTCTGGGGACGTAAGCGAGTTATTTCTGACCGTTTTATCAAGCCGATGCTACAGCAGATGGTGGAAGAACGAGGGGGAACCGGTGAACCTACGGCAGCCGACAGCGCCAAGCTGCGTAAGGAGTTGCCACAAATGCTTGCCGAGCGATTCGGAGGCGACGATGATGATGAGCCGGAAGAGAACAGAGGTCCCAATCAATGTCATGATATCACACTCTATCCTGCGATAGGGTTGGCAGGCGGTGCCTGTGAAGGATACGGACTGTTGTTGGATATCGAAGATCCAGCTAATCCAAAGCGTGTGGATGCTGTGGCCGATTCAAATTTTGCCTACTGGCACTCAGCTACCTTTAACAACGAAGGCGATAAGGTGCTGTTTACTGATGAATGGGGCGGCGGCGGCCAGCCGAAGTGCAGGGAAGATGACCCGATGGAATGGGGAGCGAATGCCATCTTCACCATCAGTGAGAACAATGAGATGAACTTCCAGAGTTATTACAAGATGCCTGCGCCGCAAACCGCCCAGGAAAATTGTGTCGCCCATAACGGATCACTTATCCCAATTCCCGATCGTGATGTAATGGTGCAATCGTGGTACCAGGGAGGTATCTCCATCTTTGACTGGACTAATCCCGAGAACCCCGTTGAAATTGCTTTTCATGATCGCGGGCCGGTTGATTCCACCCGCATGCGAATGGGAGGAAGCTGGTCGGTTTACTGGTATAACGGAGCTATTGTAAACTCAGAAATAGCTCGTGGCTTAGACATCTTCAAGCTGAAGCCAAGCCCATACCTTACTGAAAATGAGATTGAAGCAGCCAATACGGTAACCTTCGATCAGCTTAACCCGCAGGGGCAGCCTAAGTTCGAATGGCCTGCTACCTTTGCACTTGCCCGAGCGTATGTTGACCAGTTAGAGAGAGGCCAGGGACTTTCCGAAGAGCGCATCTCTTCGACCCGCATGGTCCTTGCACGGGCGGAGCAGGCTTCCGGCACGCAACGCAGTACGCTGCTCAACACGCTGGCTGAAGATATGGAAGATGAAGCTTCGAGCTCCGATCATTCGGAAAAAATCGGCAAGCTGGCCGATACCGTACGAAGTCTGGCTTCTGATTAAAAGCCATCTTTTATTAGGATAATATATTATTCAGTCATTCAAATCCGCGAAGTTCTCACAACTTCGCGGATTTTTTTATAACTGCCCTAATATTAAATTTTTAGTCCCTATTGTTGCAGATTTAAAATAGTGATAATATTTACTGTTCCGTGTTGCGGAAGCGTGGGCAAGTCCGATGACTTGCAGGTTCTAATGTCGGATAGATGAAAACAAAATCCGGCCATAAGTTCGGGCCATTAAGAAAAGTTTATCTGTTTATAATTTTAGCTGCGGGTATACTACTTTTCACGGGGTGCAAAGACAACGTTTCTAACCCTGATCCTCAAGGTAGTGATGTCGTTCGTGTAGAAATCCTAACCGGAAAAACGGAGCTCTGGATTGAAGATACACTACAAGTGCGAGCCAGACTCTATACAGAGTCAGGAGACAGTGTAACCGGCCGCACCATCGGTTGGTACACCGATAAACCCGAGATCCTAGAAGTCACTTCTCAAGGAATATTACGAGCTCTAAACAGCGGTGAGGCTAAGGTTACAGCTACCTATCAAAACCTATCCTCAAGTATTACTATCGAAGTCTACCGCTACGATTTGCTATTTGAAAGTGTATCAGGTGAGAGCAATCAGCCTTCTATTTACCGCTTAGCCTTGAATGACGAATCTGCCGTCCCGGTTCAGCTGCTGGGTCTGGAACCCTTTTCCTACGAACCGGCCATGTCTAGTGACGGCACCCGTATGGTTTATTCAGTATTTGACAGTGAGACGTATAATGTGGATCTGTACCTCTATAATTTTCAGGAGGAGACCGGTACCCGGCTCACTTTTTCACCGGAAATCGATGATATGGCAAGCTGGAGTCCCGATCATACACAACTTGTATTCCGCAGAGAACTTAGCAGGGGAGGTGATATCATGATCTACCGGTTTGAGGATCAGTCCGTTACAAACCTGACGGATTTTCCGGATGTATATATTGAAGATCGGCAACCGGCCTGGTCACCGGACGGGTCACAAATAGTGTACAGTAGCAACGAAAGCGGTCGCATGAATATTTATCTCATAAAGCCGGATGGAAGCGATAAACGGCAACTACGTTTTACGGAAATGTATGATACCGAAGCTGCCTGGTCACCAGACGGTAAAATAATCATCTATAGAACCAACTATGCGGGAGGTTTTGATTTTACGCTCTATCACACAGAAACAGAAGTCTTCGAAAGACTAGAGATTCAGGGTTATGAATTTATGCCTGTGTGGAGCCCCGATGGCCGATGGATTGCCTTTGTGTGGCGTGCCGAATTGCAAGACCGGCCTGAAATTTATCTTATGCGTCCGGATGGAACCGAGATGAGACGCATTACCAAAGAAGGGTGGAATGGAGGTCAAAATCCGGCCTTTCTACGTGTCAAATAACCCAACTATATCTTGCATGGTTTACACCGATGAAAAATTATTTGAAACCGAATCTGAAAATACAATTGTTATCGTGCCTGATTTTTTCAGCGCTCATGCTTGCCGGCGGATCGGTGCATGCCCAAAATGCTTATCAATTAAAAAAGGATCACTTCTATAAAACATTTAAGAAAAAGCTACCCGGTGAGGAATCCCGCGTACTTCATTTCCCGGTGATGTTGGATGAGAAGATGAGAACCGAATTTTTCTATGAGGGACGAGAGGAGATCTTTGAGCCGTTGCGGGACAGTCTGAATATTTTTTTGGATCGCCTGGAATGGACAACAGCTTCCGGGGCAAGTGTTGCTCACAAAGGCGCTCCCTATCTTTTTGTGGGGAGTTCCGAAGCGGAAACGGCTCCTCCCGCAACGATGATGATGAGAAATGAAGAGGATATCTATCCGCCGATGGCTCTGTACCTGGAAAAACCTTCGAAGCAATGGAGGAATTCTATGAGGCAGTTGATGGCTGATAACGGGTCTGATTATGCCTTGCTGCTATGGGTCGGTCTTACGGAATACCCCAAAACCAACAAAGGAGTATTCAAGAAAAAGGTTGTTTTAGGAACCGACTACGAACACGAAATTAGGTTTCTATCTGCAGTCGATAAACCGGTGGAAGTTCTTCAGCTGACAGGTATACTGCTCGACAGAGATGGAGAGGTGGTGAGAGCGGGTGCAGAAGGTTTCCTGCACGAAGATTCACCGTTTTGGCTCCAGGTATTAAATGCAGGATCCACAATTGATGATAAAAGCATACGTACTCTTTTCACGGAGCAAGTCAGGGAAGATTTACCCGGACATCCCCCGGCATGGAAAGTGGCTGCTATCAATCTGCTGGAACAATTGACCCAGCGCTCAAGATACCAGTGAAAAGAGGCAACCTGCCGTGAGATCAATCTCTGTATCTGATAGCTATTACAGACTGATGCGATTATTGCCTGAGGGTATAAATCCTTTTACCCTGGAATTTTCCTCTCCCGGAACCGAAAAGCGTTTTAGGATCGATTACACAAACCGTTCCCTGCCTATTGTTCGAATAGCCATGATGGTAGGAGCTTTGCAGTATCTCTTGTTTTTTATTCTGGATTTGATGATTGAGCAGTTACCTGAGAGCGTCGGGATTGTTGACCTGTTAATCATCCGAACGGTTGTTTTCATGGTGATTGTGGCAATAACGGTTCTCAGTTTTCAGGACTTTTTTAAAAGATATTTTCAGTTTTTTGTGAGTCTTGTACCGATAACAGCAGGTATTGGAGTCGTGATAATGATCATGCTGGTGCAAAACAGCAGCGGTTACGATGAGTACTATGTCGGGGTTATGATCATCTTCTTCTATATACATGTACTGCTGCGTATGAGATTCATCTATGCCACCCTGGTCGGATGGTTTTTGATTTTGATGTATTTCCTTGCGCTTGATTTTAGTACTACTCCTCAGGGCCTGCTGCTGAACAGCACTTTCTTTCTTATCAGTACCCAGCTTTGCGGTATGTTTGCCAGCTATTCTCTGGAATATTACGCCCGTCTTGTTTTTGTACAAAGCAGAGATCTGGAAGAGCGTAGGAAGCAGGTTAAGGTACAGTATGATTTTAAGGCGAATGAACTCAATAACCTTCGGGAGATCCAGCGTTCTTTATTGCCAAGTACTCCTCCCTGCTTCCCGGGATTCGAAATAGCAGCTTCATTAAAAACGACAACAGAGGTAGGCGGTGATTTTTATGATTTCTTTCTGAATAAATCAGGATCTCTCACATTTTCTATAGGGGATGCTACCGGTCATGGGGCCAAAGCGGGAGTAATGGTAACAGCGATAAAGGTGCTATTTGTGAGTATGGCAAATACAAAGAGTCTTACTTCATTTGTTTCCCAAGCTTCAAAAATCATTGCAAAAACAGGGTTGAAGAAGCTCTATATGTCACTAGCTGTAGGGCGTTTGAGTGTCAACAAGCTGGATGTGGTGGGAGCCGGCATGCCTCCGGCATTGCTTTGGCGGGCATCTGAAAAAGTGATTGAGAAAATCAGTTTGAACGGTATGCCATTGGGATCACCTGCAGAATATCGGTATCACTTAACATCCGTTGAGCTACTACCGGGAGATGTTCTTTTTTTCATGAGCGACGGGCTGCCTGAATTATTTAATGAGCAAAGAGAGATGTACGGCTATGAAAGCCCTCTACACTTGCTAAAACAATATGCCGGTCTAAGTGCAGCATCAATACTTGCAGCCGTAGAAAGAGAGATTCTGAATTTTAAAGGTGACGAACAGTTACATGATGATATTTCACTCATTGTCATAAAAAAATTAATGCCGGCATCTAACTAATTTATTCCTATGTCGTATAAGCTTTATAGTTAAAGTAAAAGAGTAAAGGGATCACTTCTAAAGATGAAAAACAGTGTTTCATACCGGGTTTCAAGAGCAAATGTATCGGGTTTATGTGTACTGATTGCAGGACTTTTTCTATGCTTGCCGTTCAGGAGTCACAGTCAGCAGAGTGTAAGCGACAGTACGGATTATAGCAATGCGAATATTGTACTCCCTGCTATCAGCTCAAGTCCGGAGACCAGTCTGTTATTCGGCGGCGTAGCTATTCGTCAGTTTAAGCCGGGTGAAAGTCAGGATGATACCCGTTCATCCATGCTCATGTTTTCGGCAATTTATACGCTTAAAAATCAGGTCTCAATAGGATTGCAACCTTCGGTTTACCTGCCGGGTGAAAGCTGGCTGGTTGAAGGAATGTATAGCTTTACGTTTTTCCCGGATAGCTTCTGGGGAATAGGTCGCAATACCCTTGAAGAGGATGAAATGAAAGTAATTTCAAGGCAACTATTTCTGCAGCAAGGGGTGCTTAAGAAAGTTTACAACCATCTTTTTATGGGACCTCAATTCCGCTGGACCAGTACCTATGACATACGCTTTGAGGATATGGAAGGGGACATCATAGCAAATCCTTCAGTTACAGGAGCTGAAGGGTATCGAGGCCTTGGCATGGGTGTAATGCTGCGCCTGGATGATAGAAACAGGAGCACCACACCAACTTCTGGAGGCTTGTACCAGATCTCCCTATTGCATAATCCTTCATTTATTAGTTCGGGAGCTACATACACTTCGTATCTGGCCGACGGAAGAAGATACATCGACGTGTCAGGCAACGGACGCTCGGTGTTGGGTTTTCATGGTGTGATGCAGTCTCGAACAGGCAGCCCGCCCTTTATGGATATGGCAGCATTGGGAGGAGAGTCAATCATGAGAGGTTACTATGCAGGAAGATATAGAGATAACCATGCAGCGCAGTTTCAAACAGAGTTCAGACAGCATGTTATAGGCCGGTTCGGATTTACGCTATTTGCTGCAGCCGGCCAGGTCTGGCACTCATTTGATGATATGAACCTCGATCGAACCCTTTGGAGCGGTGGCGGAGGTTTGCGATTTAACTTAAACAAAAAGGATCCGATCAACATCAGGATGGATATGGCATTTGGGAGAAATATATCCGGGTTTTATTTCACCCTGGGAGAGGCTTTCTAGCAATCGTTGGTATCCTGCCTAAAACAACCAGTTACGTAAACAGATCTAGCTATGCAGTTAGAGAGAACAGGCAATGAAAAAGTTTACATTAGTTTCACTGGCAATAGCAAGCCTATTGCTTATTTCCTGCAAATCCCCAACAGGAGATGAAGGAACCGAGAAATTCCGGCTCAATATATCGGTTGAACCGCTGGAAGCCGGAGCGGTAAGTCCGGTACAAGGGGAGTACGATAAGGGGGAAAAGGTTCAATTGATTGCAACTCCGAATGAGCACTGGGTATTTTTGCAATGGGGTGGTGATCATACAGGTACTATCAGTACAACCACTATCACCATGGATAAAGATAAGACCATTACGGCCCTGTTCAATGCCAGGGAATATCCTCTGAATATTTCTATTGAGGGACAGGGTTCGGTTGGAGAACGGGTAGTGCAGCAAAAAAATGATGGATACGAAGCCGGTACACTGGTGGAATTGACCGCCGTGGCCGATGAAGGATGGCTGTTCCAGGAATGGCAGGGAGCTTTGACCGGAACAGAAAATCCCGCCACCATCACCATCAACGCTGAAACTATAGTGACGGCAATCTTTGCCAGGAAAAACTACGGCCTGACGGTTTCGGTAGAAGGAGAGGGCACGGTCTCTGAAGAAGTGATACCGGCAAAAACAACCGATTATCCCTACCAGACTACGGTACAGCTGACCGCAAATCCTGCCGAGGGCTGGGAATTTTCACACTGGTCAGGAGATGTGACGGGCGAAACCAATCCGGTTCAGATTACTATTGAAGGTGATTCGGAAGTGACGGCTGTATTTATAAAAAGGTATTTTACCGTAACCATTTCATACTCGGGTGCCGGGAGTACCTTTATTGATCTTATCACGGGCAATCGCTCGGGTGATCAATATGAATATGGCTCCGTTATCAGTATCAGGGTTCAACCTTATGACAACTGGGAGTTTATTCGCTGGGAAGGCGACCTCTCCGGCACCGAGAACCCTATGGAGGTTACGGTGACCGGTAATATTACGGCCACTGCCGTTATGAAACAGACACTTTTTGATGGGGAAGGAACCATAAGTAATCCCTACCTGATAACAACTTTGGATCAACTTCAGGCTGTCAGTAGTTTCATCGACAAACACTTTCGTCAAGTGAATAACATCGATGCTTCTGAAACCGAATACTGGAATGAGGGTCGAGGATTCCAGCCTATAGCGTTCATAGGAATCGGTAGTTTTACCGGATCTTATGATGGCGGCGGATTTACTATTAGCGGGCTAACGGTTGATCTAAGCGGTGGCATTTATTTAGAAAATACCACTGCCGGGCTATTTGGCAGAATACAAAATGCGCAAATTAAAGATCTGACACTGACGAATATTAACATAACATCGGTACCCGGAGTCCCTGTAGGTGGGCTGGCGGGTTGGGCTACCTCGGGAAGTACAATTCAAAATGTCCATGTCACCGGACAAATAACCGGCAATGATAATATTGGCGGGTTGGTGGGTATAGCCGAAACGGTACTCATCAGCGGATCTAGTACGGATGTTGCTGTTAATGGTAATAACAGTGTGGGCGGACTGGTCGGTTATTCAGGATTAGCCTGGATTTATAACTCCCAGGCAATGGGAAGTGTTACCGGTATTCAGAGCGTGGGTGGATTGATCGGGAATCGCCAGGTTGGAGAAATGATCAGCTATTCATCAGCAAAAGGGGATGTTTCCGGTGCCGTCAACGTGGGCGGTCTGATCGGCAGCAGCTTTAATACGGTAGGGCCTGTTTTGGTTTCATATGCTACGGGTAATGTAACCGGTGAGCAGAATGTCGGAGGATTGATCGGTATCTATAACGGATCGGGTCTTATCAATCAGGGTTATGCAAGCGGTTCGGTAACTTCCACAAATAACGGTTCCTTTGCCGGCGGTCTAATCGGCAGATTGCTTTCCGGTGAATTGAGCAAATCATATGCGCTGGGAGATGTTTCCGGTTATTCCGGTGTAGGCGGTGCCATTGGTCGCAATGATACCGATGGATCGGTTACCGAGACCTATGCGGCAGGACGGGTTACAGCAACGCAATTCTATGGCGGATTGATGGGAGTAAACCAGGGCGTACTGAATGCCAGTTACTGGGATACGGAAACCTCCGGCCAGGCCGGCCCCGTTTGGGATCCCTACCAAGGGGTAAATAATGCCACCGGACTGACGACATCAGAAATGACCGGAACCAATGCGCAATTGAATATGTCGGAATTTGACTGGCTGACTACCTGGAAAACAGGAACCGGCTATCCGGTATTTAAAACTACAACTCCTAAAGCAGTTACGTATTCCAAACGCTGAGAGTAGTAGTAAGCAGTTCTTAATTCAGGCCCGGCAGCCATTATTTATGGTGCCGGGCTTTTTATCAAGTTGGCCTTTGTAAGGATGATTACTCAGGGAATTGGTCTATCCTGTTAAAGGTCATTACCATGTTTTTATTGGAATCTGAAATGCCGCTGAGTACCAATTCATTTTCAGATACAACAACCCGCCAGCTTTGGGGTTCTTTTCCCCGGGTGTGACTCAAGAGAGTGATCTCAGGACGGTGACCATTAATATGCCAATAACCGCTCATGTTTTCACCCTTCGGGTTACGTCCCTGGTAAATCCGGTCCCATCGAATAAACAGGTAGTAGAGGCCATTCGGATCAAAGGCGGAGGTAATATCCTCTCCGCTTTCGGTAATAGCAGATAAGTCCCAGAGACCCTTAATCTGATCTGCAGTGGACATCGGTAACTGTTCAATTTGTTGCAGCTCAACTGTCACTTCCGCTCCTTCTTCCATCCGTTTCCAGATCATGGATTCGTTCTGAAAACTTACGGTAAATGGACCGAATTCGTCCGTGATGCCATTGGTTTCTTCCGGCGAAAATGTATGTGATGCTGCGTCATAGGTCCAGGTTCCGACCGCATTTTGCAGCCACCCATTCCCCGTTTGATAGGTACCGTCTGTATTTATTTTAGTCCATTTGGCCACGGGGGTCATCGTCTGTCCCTGCATGGAGACCTTAGTAACTTCCCAAAACCCTGTGATTTCCTGGGCCCGGGACTGGGTTAGGGTAAAGATGAAAATGATGCCAGTAATAATGAGAAGTCTGCTAGTCATTGTGAGTTTCCTCTAATATCGTTGTTATGTCTTGTGCCATTTTAAGTTCATCGGTCTGATTGCCGGAATTGGAGAGTATTGAAATTATCCACTCACCATTGTTCAGGTTTACGAGTATGGACTTGTAGCCTCCGGTAGATCCCCCGTGAATGATATAGGGTTTAGCGGTTGGTAGCTTTCCCATTTCGTAATTTGTATTATCCTCATGAATCACCCAGCCGTAACCGTAGGAAACCCTGTTACTGATATCCTGAAGGTGATTGGTTTTCATTAACCGCAGTGATTCTTTCCTTAAAAACGTAGTATCGTCCATAGCCAGTGCCCACCGATATAGATCCCGGGATGTGGAAAATATGCGCCGACCAAGGCTCAAATCTATATAGTCATTGCGCAGCCACTCTCCGTCTTTCAAAGTGTACCCTTCTGCTACCTCTTGATGCACCTTGCGTCGGGATGTCTCGGAATAGGTATTGGACAGGTTTAATGGCCGGGAAATTTTTTCCTGTAGCAGGGAATTAAATTCACTTTCGTAGATATCTTCAAGAATAATTGCCAGCAGGTGATAGGAAAAATTGCTGTAATAAAACTTCTCTCCGGGCTCATCTGCCGGTTTTAGATTACTGATAAAATCAACATACTCTGCATTGTTGAAATGCATTCTTTTTAACCTTAGAAACTCATTGGCTGACAGTTCAGGTTCAACAGAATCATAGTCCGGCAAACCTGAGGTATGTGAGAGCATCTGATGGATGGTGATGTCCTTATGGTATTGGCCCGAGTAGGTATAGCCGGAGAGTAAGTCCGTCAGGTTGTCCTGCAATGATACCTTCTCTTCCTCCACAGCAAGCAATATAAGGGCCACAATGAATGATTTGTTAATGGAAGCAATATCAAAATGATAATCCGGTTGCATGGGAATATCCCAACTACGATCCGCTATTCCGGTTGCCTTGGAAAACAGCGTGGTTTCTCCAGAGCTTACGGTCACCGTACCGCTAAAAAAATTGTCTTTCTGTTCTTTCTGTATATAGGTATCGATCCGGGTTGTGATATTGGCCGCCGGATTTTTGTCATCCTCATTGGTGCAGGATACCAGGTAGAGTATAAAAAGCAGGATCGGTAAAGTCGTTCTCATGTTTTGCATTTCATTAAATTTCCGACCCAAGAAAAGAAAAGCGCCTGCTCGATCCAATAGCAGGGAGAGAAAAAGGGATGAAAATTAACTATCAGGGATGAATTGACTCAATCCAGGAGTGTTGAAAATTCAGAGAAGTACTTACCGGAAACCGGTATTTCAATTTGATGGCCCAGGTTCAGTTTCATGCTTTTTCCCGAATGATGGATCTGCCTGATATTTTGGGGATTGACAAGGTAGCTGCGATGGCACTTCTTCAAATAGGGATTTTCACGGAATGCGGATTGAATATTTTTCAGGGTATTACGCTGTAACTGATGTTCGACCTTACCTGATAATAAATAATAGATGTCAATATAATTATCCTCGGAGGTGATATAGAGAAAGTTTTCAGGATGGACCGCCAGTCTATCTTTTTTATTCTCCGATTCAAATACCAGCATGGATTCGGAAAATGTGGCCCTCTTTGCCTGCCCTGCTGCCAGGTAACTGACCGCTATCGGGAATATCATCACGATGGTATACTCTCCCAGTAGCAGACTAAAGCTGGCCCACGTAAATTCAGTCCAGTTCCAAAAAAAGTTAAATAGAAGAAAAGTGAGGCAGGCTCCTTTGAATATCTCCCAGCTATGCCATGCAATCAATTGAAGTACCGAGTCCGGTCGAAACATTTTTTTCGTGTACATTTCATTGATATAAAAGCTGAGCGAAGTTAAAGCTCCGAATGATAGTGCTCTGAAAAGCAGGCTGTGTCCTGATAATGATAGTCCCTGTTGAATATTGAAACCCTCATACAAGTAGAGTACTACAAATAGAAAGAAGCCGGTGGATAGGGTGAGGAGATACTCCAGCTTATACTTTAATAAATATGTTCCGGGATTCTTCAACTGCCGTGATGATAAATTAACCATTGCTAGTGTTAGCGAACCGAAAAATTATCAAAAAAGCGGATTAAATGTCGGAATGACTTATGGACTCAATTGCATGCTATACAAGGTAGGGTGCCGGTTTACTAGCGAGAGTTTTAAATGGCTTGAAATAGAAAGATCCGCGAAGTTTCTATTTCTTCGCGGATCTCTGTGCAAATGAGGAATTAAAAAGTGCCGGTTTATAAAGACCGATTTATTCTGCTAATCTTCTTCACCGTCTTCGTCATCATCTTCAAAAGCATCTTCGAAAGATCTTTTAATCGATTCATCTATGGCGTTTTCGTTGTCCACAAGAGTAGGATCTAGCGGATTATTGTTCTCATCGACGAACCATTCAGAGAGGTTAACGGTAAGCGTTACATTGATACGATCGGTATCTTCGGTAATATTCAGCGGCGTCGAAAGTTCCAGTTCCTGCTCCATATTTTCGCTGGACCTATAGGTAAATTCCTCTCCGTTATACGTACCCTGAATGATGACTGAGAAACGTTCGTCTCCGCTTGTACCTACTTTAAAGTCGGGATCGGGTGGTGTCTCATTATCTTCCGGTTTGTGTACATCAAATTCAATTTCATCATATTGGCCAACAGGCACATTGTTGACAGCCACAGTATTAACACTTCCATCCAGATTGAGTGCTACGACGAAGGGTCCCGTTTCAAATTCCAGTGAATCGTCAGGCAGACCGTCATCTTCGATGTCATTGCTAAACTCAATCTTACGTAAAAGCATTTTTGCTGAGGTGATGGTTACGTGATTGCTTTTTAAAGCCGCTCCTGAGGAGCTTTTAGCTGCAGAGCTGCTACTTTTAGCCACGAAACTGACCGACAATTCGGGTTGGGCTCCGTTTGAACCTGTGGTGTCGCAACCGGCTAATATAAGAGAAACAGCCAGAGGGGCTAGTAGTAACCAGGTAGATAGCGTTTTTTTCATTGTATTCTTTTTTATTGGGGTTTATATATGGAATACACCTAAAGGACGGGGGTACCCCTAAAACAAATCGGAAATTGAGCCATCATGGAGTTATAAATTGGGGATTCTGCAGGATGTCGGATCCGGGGTTAAACTCAAACTTTCAAGCAATTTCACTCTTTTTTAACTTGAAAAAAATCAGGCGGATACTAAATTATATAGAGTTGCAGTGATATCATATCGTTTCATCTGACCTTTGGGTGGATCCATGCGCCGTATCCTTTTCATAATTTGTGTTTTGTTCCTTTTTTCAACGGAGGGTACGTCCCATTTGTATGCCCAGGCGGTAATAGAGGGAAGAGTGATTGACAGTGAGAGTAAGAATCCACTTCAGGGCACGCATGTCTTTCTTTCGGGTACCAAAATAGGTACCAGCACCGATACAACGGGCCGCTACATTCTCAAAGGCATTCCCGCCGGTGCCCACCGGCTGGTGATCTCCATGATTGGCTACGGACGAAAGACCTTTGATCTGAAACTAGGTCCGGAAGAGATCAAGACCATGGATTTTGGGCTTAAGCCCGTGGTTTATGAGATGAATGAAATCTATGCCGGCGATCTTGACAAGAAGTGGAAGAAAAGGCTGGAGCATTTTGAAGAGCTTTTTATCGGCGAAACCAAATGGGCGGAATCCGTTGTGATTCTAAATCCTGAAGTGCTGCGTTTTGATGCCAACTTCTGGGGCCGGCTGAATGCGAAAGCCCTGGCGCCACTTCGCATTGAAAATCGCGCTCTCGGTTATCACATTACCTACTACCTGGATGAATTTACCCATAACGGCACACGAACCCGGTGGGATGGGGAACCGCTCTTCACCGAGATGACCTCCTCTGACTCCCTGCAGCAGGCGCGCTGGGAGCAGAACCGCCGGGAAGCCTTTTACGGATCCCTGCGGCATTTCTGGCTGGCCCTACTTCAGGACCGGTTGAAGGAAGAGGGATTTCTGCTTTACAATTTGAGGGAAAGCAGTTACCGTCCTTATCCGAATAATCGATACAGGATATCACCGAAGCGTTTGATCAGTCAGGCTGAGGAAGAGTACCTTCACCACATACGGTTTTTCGGGCGTCTTGAGATTATTTACACCAGGGATAAAGAAGACCGACGTTACCTGGAATGGACCCGTAATTTTAGGCGAGGGGTGAAAGGATCACAGGTTTCCTGGCTGGAGCTGAATGAACGTCCCATCACTTTGGATGAAGACGGGGAAGTGCTTGAGCCCTATGGCGCAACCCAGATGGGATATTTTGCCTTTCATCGCTTGGCTGACCTCACCCCGAGGGAGTACCGCCCGGAAGGTTTTGTGGATTTGAAGTAAGGGAGCCAGGCAATGGCTGGTTCAAGTGTCCACGCTTGTCAAAGCCTATTTTTACACGTTTAGTTTTTAGTAATCAGTAAAAAATGCTTGCCACGTATGATCCAAGCGGGACGCTTGAACCATACGTAGTGATGCATAAACCGGTCGAACGGTCGCTTAAAACAGTTTAAGTAATAAAACAGAAAAGCGGATCCCTTTTTGGCGATCCGCTTCTTTAATATCCGGTAGTGCTAAAATATTAACTTTGTACCAGCTGCACGTTCAGGTGCAATTTGATTACATCGCCAACTACTACGTTCCCGGCTTCGGTAACGGCGCTCCAGGTGAGTCCGAACTCTTTGCGATTGATAGAGCCGGTTATCTCAAACCCAGCTTTGGTATTTCCGTAGGGATCCTCCACAGTTCCGCCATGAATAACATCCAGTTTCACTTCTTTGGTCACGTCACGAATGGTCAGGTCGCCGGTCACAGAATAGGTGTCGTCATCCAGCTTTTCGAATGAGTTGGAAGTGAAAGTCAATTGGGGATATGTCTCGGCGTTGAAGAAGTCATCTGACTTCAGGTGATTGTCGCGATCTTCGTTGTTGGTAGTGATGCTGTCAATGTCAGCAGAAAACGAGGCATCTGCATTTTCAAAAGTATCTCCTTCGGTCTCTATAGCGCCTTCAAATGATTTAAAGCTTCCCGTTACGGTTGAGATGACGAGATGCTTCACCTTGAACTGTATTTCGGAGTGGGTCGGATCAATTTTCCAGAGTGTTTTAGTTGCGGTATCCATAAGAGTGTACAATTTAGTTTAATGTTAAAGAATTATTTGCGCTAAACACCTGCATGCTATAAAAAGGTTCCCGGGACTTTGTCTTTTTGCATGAAGCAGCTGGGTTGTAGAAGATGTGGCAGCACGAAAGGCGGAAACGTAAGGTAGCATATGAACGTTGTACGACTCATGCATGAACAGAAACTATTTAGAATCAGATTTTAGAACTAATTATGGGTAATAAAATGAAGGCAGCCTATTTCAAAGAATTCGGTGAACTGGACAATATCATTGTAGGAGAATTGGATCGACCGGAGCCCGGCGAAGGAGAGGTACTTGTACGGGTGAAAGCGGCCGGGGTGAATCCGGTGGATGCCGCTGTATCTCGTGGCATGCTCAACGAAGTGATTCCGGCAGAATTTCCTGCAATCCCGGGCTGGGATATGGCAGGGGTTGTGGAAGAGTGCGGGCACTCTGCCCGGCGTTTTGAGCAGGGCGATGAAGTCTATGCCTATGACCGCCGACCCACGATAAAACACGGTACTTTTGCCGAATACGTAGTGCTGCCCGAAAGCTATCTGGCCCATAAGCCGGAAACTGTTTCCATGGAAGAAGCAGGGGGCATTCCGCTGGTGGGATTGACAGCCTATCAATCGCTGTTTCAGTTTGGCAATCTACAGGAAAATGACACCCTGCTGATCCTGGGAGCTTCCGGCGGAGTGGGTACCCTGGCCATACAACTGGCTAAAAGTATAGGTGCCAGAGTCATCGGAGTTGCCGGTGAAGAAAATCAGCAATTTATGAAAGAGATCGGAGCCGATGAGACCATCGATTACAGCGCGGGTCATGTGGGTGAAGCCTTGGAAGAGGTGGCACCGGATGGTGTCGACTTCATTTTTCATTGCTCCCGCGGGGATTCCCTTAAGCAGAGTATCGGCACGCTTAAAAGCGGCGGACAGCTTATCTCCATCACCAACCGGAATCCGGATATTCCCGACGACATTCAATTTCAATATGTGTTTGTAGAGCCGAATGCGAAACAACTGGAGCATATACGGGAACTGACCGAACAGGGACATATTGAAGTTCCTGTATCCAAAACCTACTCCCTGGAAGAGACCGCGGAAGCACTACGACAAATAGAAAGCCTGCACACCAGGGGAAAAACGGTTATTACACCGTAGTAAATCAAAAGACTGATAAGTATAGAACAAAGGCCGGTGATTTACTTCACCGGCTTTTTTATTGCAAAAGAGTAGCGCAACTGTCGTAATCTCAATAGATGTGCTTTTATTCGCTCATAAATTTGTAATAAAACCGGTTATCCCTGAAAATGTCAGGTTTTACCCCCTATGTTGACCTGAATTTCTCTCCTTTCATACTCCACTTTACTTGTGGAGAAAGCGTAATAAATGACGGAGGGAAAGATGAAAGGTCAAAATATTCTGCCACAGTTTAGGTTTTTAAGTTATACCGTTGTTCGCAGTATCAAATATCAATTTTTGTTGTTACTGTTAACGCTCCTGATCTGTCCGACTATTACACATGCCAAATCTATAGATCTAGAGAATGAAAAGGACACGGTCATGGCCAAAAGAGATACCCTTGAACGAAACAACGGAGAGTTGCCGCTTTCTGAGAATAAGGATGGACTTTCTCGACCTCGTTTCGAAACTATTCATTTACAATTCGGTATAGGCGGTACCGTAGCCAATTTCTCAGACCTTGATCGCTTGGGTGTAGATAAATCAAATGTTTCAGTTCCTCTTTCGCTCTATACCTATATTCCTTTCCAACGCAGCCGTCCCGGGTTTTTTCTTCTAAGTGGTGCCGATGTAAATCTTTTGGATGCCAATAATTTCGCCTTTAAGATGCTTTTATTGTACCAGACCCGTCCCGGAATACTATTCGGACTTGGAGCTGCAAGAACCAGCTATGTATACGGGGAAGCGGTTAATATTGAGGCAGATCAAACACAGGGATTACTGGCTTTGGGCATTAATCTTAGTCCGCGGCGCGTGGATTTGCTTCTGACACTGCCACTGGCTTCGAGTCTTGAAACCAGATTTGAGCAGAATAACTATTCCATCCGTCCCGCCGGGGTTCAGGTCAGCCTGCTGTTTTCCCTACGATGAATCAAAAAGTACTGTCTGAAAATTATGGAGGTCTATTATGAACAAACTTCAAAGTCAAATTAAGCGATTAACGGTAATACTCATTACCTTTACACTCATTATAAGCTGCTCCTCATCTCGCGAAGTTACAAGCTACAGTGAATTGGCGGATGCCCGCTTCAGTGAGGATCCCATTCGGGTGCTGACGGTGGGCTCTGATTATTATACTTTTGAAACCTTCACCTATAATGATTCCACTATTTCTGGGGAAGGTACCCGCGAAGTCGGTTATTCTGAAGAGTCTTTTGAAGGGAGTATATATTTTGATGACATTGCGTTTATTGAACGCTTAAAAACAAATGGTTGGAAGGGCGTTTGGCTGGTTCCGGCAGTGTTTAACATTGCGGGCGGAGTCTATAGCCTGATGCAGCCCCCGAATTTTAATATAACCAGACCTGAAGGGTCATGCCCTTTTCTCTATGCCTTCGATGGCTCCGAATATCACTTGGAAGCGGAGGCTTTTTCGACGGCCATCTCTAAAGCTCTGGAGACAGAAACTTTTCACCTGATGCCGAATCTGGTAGTGGATGAGGGAAAACTGAAAGTGCGGATCAGCAACGAGCGACCGGAAACTCATATCTTTAATAGCATAAATCTATTTGCAGTCGATGCCCCGTCGGCATCGGAAGTGGTATTGGATAATCATAACAGGGTTTGGCGGCTATCTGCATCTAGGATGCCATCGACTGTGCAAGATCAGTATGGTAATGAGGTAACAAGGGCATTCATGGAGAAAGATGGCAAGTTTTGGAAATCCGGAAGGGTTAAAAAATATGACCGATTAGACTTCCGTGATACGCTGCTAGTAACATTCAAACAGACCGAAGGTGCCGAAGAAGCGCTTCTTAGGGTGGATGCCATCAACAGCACACTGATCAATGAAGTTTACGGGCTGGCGGGTTCCCTGGTTGGGGATGAAACGCTCGGATTCTATCAAACCCTGGAGCAGGAGCCTGAACTTCAACAATTCTTTAAAGACTGGATAGATAGAAGCAGTCTGAAAGTGGAAGTAAAACGAAAGGCGGGTTGGAAAGAGACCGGCCGCATACTTCCGGAGGCAAATGAAGTGGTATTTAGCAGGGCCATGCTGATTGAGAACCTGGATGAGGTGGATGGAGAGCTTACCCTTCGCATCTCGTCCATGGCTGATGTATGGCACGTGGATGCGCTATCTATTGATTTCGAGGTTACGGGACCGCTGGCTATGGAGCCTGTTTCCTTGATCGACCTGGAGGCCACCGGTCCTGCTGCTGAATTGGAAATGTTGAAGGCCATCAGCGATCAGGATTCAAGCTATGCGATGATCTTGCCGCCCGACCATATGGATCTCACTTTTGATGCGAACTCAACTCGGGCAATGGAACACCCGGTCTATATTATGGCGGCGCGAGGCTATCTATATGAGTGGCTTCCCGAGGATGGAGGAATTCCTGAAGATATGATTCCGGACTGGTTCCGAAACATGGATAGCAGTGATATGATAGCATTTTTCACCCGACAGGAAGACCTGATGTTGCGTTCTGTCTACAATAGGTGGCAGCAGGGAAATCACAGATAATGCAGTTTAGAATACTATCTCAGATTTTCTGAAACGGTGCATGCCATTCAATCGCAATAGATAAATCAAGAGCTTACTCAACCGGGGAGTATTTAGTAGAGAGTAGAAAGTAGAAAGTAGAAAGTATACTTATTTATCATGTAGAGACGGGCCTATGCCCAGGTCCTTTTCTATTCATAACTACTGTCAGAACATTCCGGGCATCCGGCTACATTATCATAGAGCTTTTTAGCCTTATCTACAGCGCTTGAAATGTTGTTGTGATAGCTTAGTGAAATTGCACTTTCCGTTTTTTCCAAATTCTCACACTCTCCATGATGTACAATGTGTAACTCATCATTATTTGTCGTTTCATCAACATAGTATTTCGGCATAGCTCCTCTGTATGAATGAATGGTCGTATATGTATGACCGACAGCTATGCAATTCCTTACAGAATCATTTACAAAGAATTGCAGGTATTGGATTTTCTCATATCCTTGAGAACAAAAGAGCTTCCCTAATAAGAGTACTAAAATAAGTTATGATTAACGATTAATAAGTGAAGTATAGAATTTAGGGCGCCTTTAGTAGGCGCCCACTTTAACACACTTAACTGCTAATTTCCCTGCTTATTTTGTTGAAGAGTTCTTCATAATAACTGCGGGTATCGGCTTTCGTCATCGTTGCCGATTGCCACCCGGTGAAGGTACCTTTCTTCTGGATACTGACCGTAAGCCTGACTTCAGTTCCGCTGTCGGTTTCATTGGCGCTGGTATCCCGTAACTGGAAGGAACTGAAGATATTCCAATTTTAAAAAGCCTGACAGCAACATTGAATAATCAGCAACTGCCAGGCTCAAGTAAGAAGGTATTATTTTTTTAATTAGCAGGTTTTAAACCTGTTTCGTCCTAATCAGTTAGATTTATAAATTTTGAAACCTATTTCGCATGTTTGACTTACTTCATTATCCTTTGGGTTTGGTGTTACCGTTTAATATTGGCAATCACTAATAGAAGCGGTAAACATGAGTGACAGTGCTTTCATTATTAAAATGTTACTATAAATGACACAACAGGTTATCACTAAGTAGATTAAAAGTGTTCCCCTAAATCTTGTATGTGTTAAAGATCGGACCGGTTGGAGGCATCAAAGATGATATAGCCTGAACTCTCTGTGCTTACAATACCGCCACTACCGCTACCTCCGCCGGTAGTCTGACCGGTTGCGCCTTTAAACTTACCTTCTCCCCCTATAATCTCATTCACAACAGTGACGGTTCCTTCCCCATTTTCATTAAACTCTTGTTGACCTGAAAAGGAAGTAATTAATTTATCCTGGCCATTTGCCGCCGTGAAAATAGTGATCCCTTTAGTGATATTTGTAATTGAAGGGGCTGGAAACGGAAAAGGACTACAATTAGTAGAGATAAATGTGTGATGTCCCAGGTGAATTGCTTCACCCTCTCCACTATAACGAACAGTTAACAAACCCTCCTCATTGCAGCGCTGGACGGATCCTTCGGCTCCCGGCTCTAAGAACTCTGCCGGACCAATTGTGGAAAACCGAAAGGGGCGCTTTATATTTTCAATATTGTTGCTTTGTAAATCTTGAGTAATTGTCTCTTTAGAATTAGAAGTGACTGAGTCAATATCGCTGCATGCTGTTGTCAAAACAATTAATAAGGTTACAACTATTATACTTGAACAGATCTTCAGGAGCGTCTTCATTATTCCTCCGGTTTTGGATTTGTTGGGAAAGTTGTTCCCGAATAATAATGGAGAGTCGTTTATGCAGCGTTTATAATGCGTTTGAATGGAAAAAATCTTTTGAAAATTCGTTGAATGAGCTATACAAACGGCTAAAGAGGTGAGCTATCAGAGCCGTGCTAGTACTTTACGTGCCTCTGCTACTCGAGGTTGTAGATCGGAATCAGCCTCTTCCCAGAGTTCAACAAAAGTAGATAAATGGCGGGCGGCCTCGATTGTGTTACCGGTGGCAAGATAGGCATATCCCAGCTGTTCGTGCGCTAAGGTCCAAAGGGGACCCCGGTAAAACGACCAGTACCACATACCAAGTCGCGCACTGTACAGAATATTTCTATATCCTTCGATTGCTTTTTCCGGCATTTCTAACCGGTTATGTGCCTCAGCCCATATCCACATATTCAGGGGATCAAACTTTCCGTATCTTTGGGACCGAAATGTACGGAGATGATTGATTGCTTCCTTCGGACGCCCTTTCTGAAGAGCTATTACCGCCCTTACATTCGGGCCATACGTACTATGTATGTCATTGGCTTTACGTAGCGAATCAATATGTATTAAAACCCGTTCCGCTTCGCCAATCATACCGGCTAATGCATAGCCGCTGGCAAGTACTTCCAGATCGGCGACTCCCCATGAGTTTTCCCGGCCCCAAAGATAGGGCTCTGCTGCTCGCAGTGCCGGAAGGGCACGATCAGTTGACTTGGCAGCAAATGCCGCCGCAATAGACATTCTTAGATAACAACTGATGCCCGCCGGTCCGACATTTCGGTAAGCATCGACAGATAATGAGTCGGCCTGAGCAAGCGTATGTTTAAGTTTACCGTGCATAGCTGACAGGAAGAGTTTATGAAACCTGCCCCAGGCTCGGATCTCCCGATTTGAATGATCCACCATCACCGTTGCCAGTGAGTCTGCCAAATCTAGGTGACGAAAACGCAGTGCATTTGCCACCTTATTAATGTAAACGCTTTTACTTCCAGGGAAACGATCTTTCATTAGGACCATCACAGAATCGGCCAGCTCTTCACGGCCAAGTTTGCGAGCAGTGTGAATAAGCGCAATGTGTGGAACGATACGTGTTGGGGATTCTTGTAAATCGTGGCGGTACATCTGGAGTGCTTTTTCCAATTGTCCCATTATCATATATACTTCTCCAAGTTGGAACGTACTTCTGTCCGGTTCAATTTCCTGAAGTAACTCATAATAGTAGGCAGCAGAGTCCATTTGGTCATGTTTAAAATGGTCATTAGCCAGTGCTTCAATGCTTTGATGTCCTGACAATGTGTTTGCGTAACGATTTGTAAGCCTTCTGTAGTGATCAGACTTTTCATGACTACCTATATTGTTATGGGCTGCCGAAAGTAACCCATAAGCACTGGCAAATGCGGTATCAAGTTCAGCAGCCTGTTTTGCAAGTATAATGGCTTTATTGAAGTCACCCTGGCCAAAATAATCTCCGGCCTCTGCGCGAAGTCTCAGAGCTTCCAGTGAGGGGGTAATTAGCTTCGGTAGCGGGGTGATCTGCTGTATGTTGTCTAACGATTGCAGCAACTCTTCTCGCAAGCGTTGCGAGAGCTGACCAGTCGCCTTGATGATATCGTCTTTTGTTTCAGCTGGTTCCCGAAGGTGTACCACGACTTTTCTCGTTGCAGTTTCAATAATTTGTATGCTCACTTGGTAGGTGCTGCCTATAGAACTTACTACTCCCGATATTACAATGGGATATCCGTCGCGACTGCCGATTTCCAAGCCTATTTTTCGGGTAATAACGGTACTGTCGGGCCGTCGCATACGCCAAAGAGCATTCTCTATCTCAGCCCTCTCCACTACACGAACAAGTTCGGGTTGAGTTAGGTCTGCTATAATCGATTCACGAATGTTTAGCCCCAAATCGGCCTGATCCGTGCGATTTTTAAATTCTGTTACCAATATTGAAGTGCCTTCATTGGCTGTACTGATCTGCTTCACGTGATTGACAGTAACCGGAGATTGTGGCCAAAAAATAACGGCCAATATAGATACAATGATGATTCCAACACCTATACCATAAATAATAGGCACACTCTTGACTGCCAACCATTTATGAAAGATCAATTCACTGTATTGGCTCTCTTTTCGATGCTTAAATGTTTCTGTAATAAAGGAAGGCAGTTGTGCAAAATCATTATTTGGAGATCGATGATTATCTCTTGAGGCACTTGTCATTGCTGCCTGTGATGTTCTCTCATCTACTAATGGGGCAATTTTTCTTGATTTGCAGCTGTCAAGAAGTTCTTGGTGGACCTGTTCCGTTTTGGGGGCAGGGTCTATATCAAATTCTTCCTGAAGTGAATCCCGGCAGTTATAATAAGCCTGTAGCGCTTCAGCCCGGTTATTATTCTGAGCATGGAGTTTCATTAACTTTCGCCAAGCTGATTCATTAAGCGAATCATGCTGAATTAGTTTTTTGGTGTATTGTATGGCTTCTTTCAAATTGCCGCTGCTTTCCAGCAGATTTATAAGCTCTTCTAATGATTCTTTATATAATTGCTGGAATTGTTGTCTGTGTTTGTCAATCCATTCCTTATAGCACTCCGGAAGCAGGGGTCCTTTGTATGCTTCAATGCCTTCCTTTAAATAATTTACTTTAAGCTCAATATCATCGGTACTATTCGCTTGGAATACAGCATCCTCAACCTTGCAAACATCAGATGTATAATTGGTATTGGTATTCCACTGTATCGTCTTTGTATTAATGATTAAGAACCGACTTGCTTCCGGTAGCTTATTTTTGAGCTGGTAAAGAAGATTCCGCAGATTTGTTAGAGCTTGCTTTTCGGTACTTTGCGGCCAAAATTTGAAAGCAACATATTGTCGGGATAATTGGATATCGCGGTGAAGCAGAAGGTAGGCCAAAAGTTGATGCAGCCTTGGAGTGTCAATGGTTGTTATTAGCTTTCCATTGTATTGGAGTTTAAATCCCCCAAGCAGTTCGATATGTAATCTCCCTGGCTCTCCCATACAGTTGATGAAATTGGTAAAAGGAGACGATTACTACCAAGTAATTGAATATTTTTAACTTTAGCTATCAGTTTAATTATAAAAAATGTAATAGATATTTTTTTGTTTTGTACCGACACTAAGAGTGCTAACTGTAAAATTAGTCAACATCAAATATTGCTCTTTCCCATCTTTTGTTGAAAATGTGAAGGACATCATCTTCTAAACGAAAAGATACCATATGCTCAGTACCCACGCTTATTTCCGAGCCGCATTCCATATGTTCAGTAGTAACTAATTTAAGTTCATTCGAATGTTGTGTTTCACTCCACTGGTATTCCTTGTATAGTTGGGGTTCATCAACACAGTTTCCATTTTGTTCAGATTTGGAAATAACCTCTGTAAGTATATTGTTTGTAAATTCGAGCTGGTGTTCGCTATCTGTATTATTACTGTTAGGGATTAAGTGCCAAACTCCAATTAAAGTTACTGTATTGCTGGCGGGCAAATCAGTCTGTGTATGTAATACAGACTGGTCGCATCCTGTTAAAGAAACAGCTAATAACAATATTACAGTGGTCACTAATTTACTAGATAGAAACTTCATGGTTACCTCCGATCTAAGTTTAGTATTGATAAGTAACAGGTCCGCGTTACTTAAATCTGTTTCTACAACTTATATGGGAGGTGTTTATGAATCGTCTAAGGTTCGTTTACAAAACGTTTAATTTCTCTTTATCGATAGTTTTTTTCTGATTATTACCTGAGAATACAAGTTTTCAAATAAATGCTTCGTTAATAAGTTTGAAAATCCAAAGGTTAGATTTAAAAATTTAAATACTCTACTCGAATTGCACCATCCTGATAGAAATGTTGAACCAAAACAAGATAAAAAGACTGTAGAATTATATGGAGGGCGATATTGTACCCCTACCCGGAATCGAACCAGGATCTAAGGTTTAGGAAACCTCCGTTCTATCCACTTGAACTATAGGGGTGTGGGTTTTAGGTCTTGAGCTAAAATAAAGAGATAATCTTTAAGAATTAAGAATTAGGAATTAGAAATTAGGAATTTTCAATTTAGAATTCAGAATTCAGAATACAGGAGTCAGAATTCAGAAGGGTTTATTTCAAAGTATCAGCTTAAATTTTTGTCATATGTATAATTATGAATATCCTGACTCCTGACTCCTGACTCCTGACTCCTGACTCCTGACTCCTGACTCCTGACTCCTGACTCCTGACTCCTGACTCCTGACTCCTGACTCCTGACTCCTGACTCCTGACTCCTGACTCCTGACTTCCAATTCCTAATTCATCCCCCCTTACTGTAACTTCAGTCGCTAATAATAGTACAACCTGCCTTTCGTTACTTCCACAAATTATCAGATATTGGATCTATGCTTAGAATTGTTACGGTTTTTCTGTTTTCACTTTGCTTTTTGTTCACCAATAATGCTGTTGGACAGGTTACCATTAATGGCACGATTTACGACGCCGGTACGGGCGAGACGCTGCCCTCGGCTAACATATCCATCGAGAATACCTACCGCGGAACCATCAGCAATCGCAGCGGGGCCTATTCGCTAACCATTCCCGATTCGCTGCTCCCCGCTACCGTGGTGGTGCGCTATATCGGATTTGAATCGGCCCGCAGGGTCATTGATGCCAACAGCAGCAACAGCCAGGATTTCAGATTGAAGCCCTCGGTCACCGAGATGGAGGCTATCACCGTTACGGACGAAGACCCGGCCATACGCATCATGCGCCAGGTGCTTAAGCGCAAACAGGAGTGGCGCAAAAAGTTGAAAACCTACCGGGCGGAGGCCTATACCCGCCAGACGGTGTCCAACGATACCTCCATCGTAATGATAACCGAATCGGTATCCACAGCTTTCTGGGACAAGGAGAAAGGTCACCGCGAGGTGCTGAAGTCACGTAAACAGACCGCCAACATGGATGCCGCCGATAACTTTGCCGGGGTCAGCTACCTGCCCAATTTTTATGACGATAATATCGAAATTGCCGGTTTCGATGTGGTGGGGGTGACGCACCCGGATGCCCTGAAGTTTTACGATTTCAAGCTCATCGATCAGACCACCCTCGACGATCAAACCGTATTTGAAATCGAGGTTCGGCCGGCGCGGAAGCTGCAGCCGCTGTTTAACGGCACCATCTATGTGTTGGATGGGGCCTACGCGCTGCTGGAGGTGAGTCTGCAACCCAATGAGGTGGTGGATTTCCCGCAGCCCATCAAGGAGTTCAACTCCTATTATGAGCAGCAGTTTAATAATTACGGTCAGGATTTCTGGCTGCCGGCGGATATGCGCATCAACGGTGAGATCAAGATCAAAATGGTAGGACTGGAGTTTCCGCTCATCCAATTCAGGCAGCTCTCGCGAATTACAGACTACGAAGTGAATGTGTCGCTGCCCGATTCGCTCTATGAAGACGAGGACCTATTTGCGGTTGATTCAACCACTATCAACAGCGACTCCCTATTTATCAGGAATATCAATACCGTTCCGCTCTCGGATGACGAACAGGAAGCCTACGCCACCCTCGACAGCACGGCGACCCTGGAAAAAGCTTTTAAGCCGTCCGGGTTTTTAGCACGTTTCGTGGAGGATGATGAGGAGAGTGACGAATTCACGGGCAGTTTTCTGAGCGGTATCCCCGGGAGCATTAATCCTGTGATACGCTATAACCGTGTGGATGAACTGCATGCCGGACTAAAATACAGTGTGAACCCGATCGATAAGCTGGAACTGCGATTCAGCGGAGGCTACAGCACCGGCTATGAAGAGTGGGGATACGGGGCAGGTTTTACCTACGAACTTTATGACAAAGACCTGATTAGCCAGTCCGTTGGTTTCGATTACAAAGCAGATACCCGGCAGCGCTACGAATCACAGGTTTATTCCCCCTTAATGATGACTGTGAGCAACCTGCTGGGCTACGAAAATTATTATGACTACTACCGCAACGAAGGTTATCGTGCGTTTACCGAGCTGGACTTCTCCAGAGCGGATCTGTCTGCTGTTATAGGCTACAACAGTGAAGAGCACAGCTCTCTCAATACCACTACCGCCTACGATATTCTGGGCAGAGACAATACACCACGCGTGAACCCGGCCATTCCGGAAGGACGTCTGCATTCGCTCGATATCAAGGCGGGTTATAATCTTGGTGAAAGTTATAATCTTGGGGTAACCGGTCTGAAGAGAGCCGGAATTTATATCGAATATTCGGATGATTGGCTGGGAAGCGATTTTGATTTTACCCGCTATACGGCAGGCATTGACTGGTCCTTTAATACCTTCTACAAGCGAAGATTTTTGCCCAATACGCTGGACCTGAAACTCTCCGCGGGGACCTTCAGCGGTACGCTCCCGCCTCAGCGCTATGGCATCACCGACGTATCGAAAGGTATCGTCAGCTTTTTCGGTGCACTTAAGACGCAGCGCTTCCAACCCTACGAGGGTGAGCAGTTCCTGAGCCTGAGCGCAGAGCACAATTTTAGAACGGTTCCTTTTGAATTCCTGGGTATTCGTCCCCTGGTGGAAAGAGAAATCGGTATCATTGTCTTTGGAGGAGTAGGGAAAACCTGGGTCAGTGACGAGAGGAGACAGGCATTGGAGTCAAGCTTCGGTTATTCGCCCAATACAACGGATGGGGCTCATGTGGAAGCGGGTGTTTCACTCAACAAAGTTCTGGGCCTTTTCCGCATAGATTTTGCACAGCGACTCGACGAGCCGGCTTTCCTCATTACTCTAGGCGTGGCTAGATTGTTCTGACGAAATAGTAGAACACAGATACCCTCGGAAATCCGTGTTCCATAAAAAAGGACTGCAGGAAGCCACAATATTGATAATAAATACACTAAGATTCTGGAAATCTTAGTAACTTGTTAAGATGCGTGTCTATTTTTGGCGCAGCAATCAAGTTATATAAATATTACAATGAATAGACTTTTTATGGTGCTAAAGGCAGGCATAATGATTCTGCTTATAGCACATACTTCGGTGGCGCAGCAGGTGTCCGGTACTGAAACCGCCGCTACGGCTATTAATAATAGCAACCTTCCATTTGTTTTGCCGGACAGTGCGGTCAAGCCATTGCGAAGCCTGGTCGATGAAGAATTGCAGAATAGTCTTATTGCTACTCTTTCTGCTAATCCGAAATGGAAAAAGCTTATTGATCAAAAGAAAATGGCCCTGGGCCTGGTTGATTTACGGGATCTCACGGATATTAATTTTGCCCGTATCAACGGAAATTATATGATGTATGCGGCCAGTCTGCCTAAGATCGCTATTTTACTTGCGGCCATGGATGCTTTTGAAAAGGGAGAATTGAAGGAGACGGAAGAAATACGCAAGGACCTTAAATTGATGATCAGCAGATCTGACAACCGTGCCTCTACCCGCATGATTGACAGGCTGGGCTATGAAAAAATTGAATCCGTGATGACGGATCCAAAATACGCCCTTTATGACGAGGATTATGGTGGTGGTTTGTGGGTTGGGAAACGGTATGCCAGTGCCGGAAGAAGATATCCGGACCCGATTAAAGGACTGAGTCATGCTGCCACCGCCTCCCAGGTGAGCCGATTTTACTATTTGCTGGCATCAGGACGATTGGTAAATGCCGAGCGATCTAAACAGATGCTGAACATTTTGGAAGATCCGGCCCTGCACCACAAGTTTGTAAATACGCTCGATAAAATAGCACCGAATGCTCGGTTGTTTAGAAAGTCCGGTTCCTGGAGAAATTACCACTCCGATTCTATTCTGGTCTGGGGTGCTCCCTCCAGACGTTATATTTTGGTAGCTTTGATTGAAGACCCCGACGGAGAACAGATCATGCGTAAATTGGTGGTACCTGTTGAGCAGGTACTCAACAATTTTACGGAATCCGGTCAATGAGGCATACAAACAGGTTGTTCAGTAAGCGAGAAAGGTAATGCCGTATATTAAAGAAGCGCTTAAAGCACTGCTTAAAAGGGTATTTGGGATACGGGATGGCGAATACCGTACAGCCATTCTTATGCAGTTTAATATATTCCTGCTGATCGCTACGCTGCTTATCGTAAAGCCAACCGTAAACGCGCTTTTCCTGGCCAGATTTGGTGCTGAGAGGTTGCCGGAAGCTTTTATCCTGGTTGCCGTTACCGCCCTGTTGATTTCCACGGTTTATGCCCGTCTGATAGGAAAGACCCGTCTTAATTATATTATTGAACGCACCCTTCTAATTTCGTTCGCTACCCTGGTTCTGTTTTTAATACTCCTTCGGTTGAATATTCTGGAGGGTTGGGTACTCTACCTGTTTTATATCTGGGTGGCTATCTTTGCGGTACTCTCTTCCTCACAGTTCTGGATTCTGGCCAATCTCGTCTACAACGTAAGGGAAGCCAAACGACTGTTCGGGTTTATTGGAGCCGGTGCTATAGCCGGGGGCATCTTCGGAGGATACCTTACCAACCTTCTGGCCCCGGTGATAGGCAGTGAAAATCTCATTTTTATCTCGGCCACCTTTTTGCTTTTATGTATTCCAATTACCCGCCTGATCTGGAAGGAGAATATCAGCTCGCTTACCGTATTCCGGAGAAGGCGGCGGTTGCGGGAGTATGGAGAGCACCCTCTAAAAACCATATTATCATCGCGGCACCTCAGCTACCTGGCAGCGATTATTGGGGTAAGCGTGATTGTAGCTAAACTCGTTGATTTTCAGTTTAGCGACATCGCCCACCGGGCAATAACAGATGCTGATGAACTGGCTGCTTTTTTTGGCTTTTGGTTTTCAACGATCAACTTGCTTTCCCTTGCCGTACAGCTGTTTCTGACTTCTCGTTTGGTTGGAACGCTGGGTGTCGGAACCTCCCTGCTTTTTTTGCCTTTCGGCATTTTCCTGGGAGCCGTGACTTTGTTCTTATTTCCAGAATTATGGGCGGCCATAGTAATAAAAACAGCTGACGGCAGTCTTAAACAGTCCATCAATAAGTCGGCTACCGAACTGTTGGGATTGCCCATCGATATGGAAATCAAGAGTAAAACCAAAACATTTATCGATGTAGTGGTTGACAGTACGGCTACGGGCATAGCCGGATTTATCCTAATATTTATTGTTATTAGTCTTGATCTATCCACCCGTTTTGTAAGTGCAGCAATAATTTTACTGATCGGTATCTGGATCTATCTTATTTACAAGGTGAGAAGAGAGTATCTGAGGTCATTCAAATTTCGCATGGAAGAGGCTTCTGACGGTGATAGGCTCAGTCCTGAGCAGGTTTCAATTGATTCTATTGTTCAGGGTATTGAAAAGGTACTGGTAGACGGATCAGAGCAGCAGATCCTATACCTGCTAAAACAGGTTCGGGAGTTCAGCAACGATCAATTGTTTGATCACATCTCTGAACTCCTCGGCCATCCCAGCAGCACCGTACGCGCTGAAGCTATTAGAACGCTCTATCATTTTAGGAACAGAGATCTGGTCGAACGGATCAAGCCGTTTATCAACGATCCGGCCTATGAGGTAAAGAAAGCCTCATTTGAATACCTGTTTGAACATGCTTATGAGGATGCTTCTGACTTGCTGAGCATTTACCTGGATCACTCCGATCAGGAGATTGCCGATGCGGCACTGGAAAGCCTGGCCGTTGAGACCCGGGATAACGAAACACTGAAAATTAAATACGATTTAAAGAAGCGGATCCGGGATCTTATGGATGCCGTCGAGGGACTCTCAGACACCCGTGCCCATAAAACAAGAAAGCTGCGCCTGCTGGACATCCTGGGCAACGCTAATATCCCTGAATATTACCCTTACATCAGGTCCAGTTTCTCTGAGGATGATCCGGAGGTGGTTGGCAGAGCGGTAGAAAGTGCAGGAAACAGTTTCAATCATGATTTTCTATCTTCACTCATCGGTTTTCTTGCTTCCGATACTCTACGGCCCAAAGCCCGATCAGCTCTCGTAAAGTATGGAGCGCCGGTCATTGATCCCCTGGTTGAAGCTGTGGTTCAGCGTACCTACTCCATGGAAGCCCTGCGCTCGGTGCCATCCGTAATTGAACATTTTGACACCCAAAAAGCAGTTGCCGCTTTATTTAATTTGTTGGATGAGGATGATTATTTACTGCAGATGAAAGCTGTAAAGTCCCTGAACAATCTAAAATCGTCACACCCGGAGTTACGGTTCAATAAGAAAGAAGTGGCACGTCGAATTTTGGAGGAGGGGAAAGTATATCTCAGCACATTATCTGCGATGCATACCCAAATTATACTGGCCTACAAAAGACAGAAACGGGGATCTGAAGAAGAGAACACACAGCTAACCGAGGCGCGCAGAAACCTCATCGAACTACTCGAAAAACGTCTTGACAATGATCTCGAACGAATTTTTGGGCTGCTGGGCCTTAAATACCCGCCAGACGATATCGGGAATGCGCTCGAAGGCATACGCAGCAATAAACCTGAACAGCGCATCAATGCTATAGAGTTTTTGGATAACTTACTAGAACCGGACTTGAAACGCGTTCTTATTCCCATTGTTGAAACTACGATTCTGGATGCTATTTCCGAAGAGACTTTAGACTCCCTGAATTTGGAAATTCTATCTGAGAAAGAGTGCTTTGAATTGTTGCTTGGGGGAAATGATCAGCGTATCAAACTTGCTGTGCTGCAACTCATTGCACTGCTTGGAGATGAGAAATACATGCCTGTAGTAAAACCCTATACGGAAAGTGATAATCCAACTATTCAATCGGGTGCCAAGGAAGCTTTGGTTAAGCTTTCACAGATTTAAGTTATAAGGTATTGGGTATAGGGGGGGGAGTGGTGGTTATAGGGTGATATGTTGGAAGTTTCGCCTATGAATTGCTTTTGATGAGCTTATCAATTCTTGAGGCGAGGGTAAAGTGGTCGGAGGCTGAATTTTTTTTGAGCACGTTCGACATCAGGCAGACCAGGTAAACTCTCCCATCAGGTTGCTCTACTATTGACACAGAATTCATGTAATTGTAAACATTGCCCATATATTTTCCGCACTTGAACCCTTCTTCCTGCTGGCATTTGTATAGACTCCCGGACTTAAAATAAACGGCAGCATCGGTTAATGCCGGAGAAGCAGCATAGCGAATTCTGCGATCGGTCATGTACATAAGTCGCTTCATTTCCAGACTGGATTTTTCATCAACGAACTCACCCTTTTCTATAGCAATTAAGAATTTCATTAAACCCAGCGGTGTACCGATACTGCCACCGGAAGGAGGTATAATCTGGCTGGCACCGGATGTAAACAACCTGCCCAGCCGCCACTCTTCATTTCCAATTCCTATCTCTCGTAAAGGCTCATTGACTATGGCCATTGCAATTTTAGAGAGTTCTTTTTTAGGTGTCGTTTTAAAGTAGCGGTTGGCTTCTTCTTCAGTGAGTTGCGGGTACTCTTTCCCGTAAACCCTCATCAAAATACTCTCACGCCAAACCACACTAGCGGCCCCGTTATTGCTGACGGACAACATGTGATCGGTCCACTCATAAAGGGAAAACACATCACTTTCTTTAACCCTTCTATTTTCAAACGTACCGGTTTCGGGATCGTAAACCGGTATTTCATGTTCATCGTATCCGCCCCAGGAACCGGCCATAACTTTTTTGGTTCTTAGGAGCTCCTGTTTTTTTGCAAAGGAGTTTGGGAAAACGGTATCCAGTTCATTAAATAATGCCGCAAGCACGGCCAGTTTGCCCACACTTCCCGGCTGGTATCCTCTTTTTTCTTTTAGTTGGGCATATTTTATCGTCCTCCCCGGAGTGATATCCAATAAAGTAATGGAGTAGCTCTCATCCAGGGTCGGGAAAATGTCTCTGACCGATTTTTGGAGCTGAGGGTCGGGTTCGGGTAATCCCGACAGGCTGTCTCCCCTTGCATCCGTTAAATGAAGCCTTATATCAGTGATGGATTTTTGGGCACCCGGGGGAGGCTTCGGGGCATCAATTTCTCCGTTCACGATACGCTGCAGCCTTAACAGCCTGTTTATACCGGTCTCTTCATAGCCGTCTATGGGATATACAGATTGCTCAGCGGTAGCAAAGAGGGCGATTAATATGGTCAGGAAAACCCGTAAGCTGGTCGTCATAGTTTGGTTGAGAGCTTAATCTTTTTGTTTCTACCTATTTTAGGTGTTATTGACTCTAAATAGGCTGAGCTGGCTGCTTTTTTATTTTCAACGAATGGTCTCACCTGAAACAGCCAGAGCTTGTCATTTTTAAAACCTAATTCAATATCATAAGGTCCTTCTGATCCGATTCCGGGTGTATTCGGCAATACCTTTTTTACGGTATTCGCCAGCTCTCTTATGGCATCCATATTCTTCTTATTGAGTATGGCTTGGTCAAAAGCTGCTGTTTTTTTCTGCAGGCCTCCTGCAAGCGGAAGTACATTATAATACGGTTCCCTGGAGGGAGCAATAAGTACCGCTTCCCCTGAGGGCATAATAAGATAAGATTCGGCAACCTGTCCGTCGACGGCCCCTCCGGCCCCGCGGCTAAAGGCAATGGTAAGATCTCCGGAATTTCCTGAGCTGACTCCTTTAGTAATGAGCACCCCGGAATAATCTACATCCACACTGGGGATGATTAGCAGAGAGGGATACACATTTTCGGGATTGAGCAGGTACTTTTGGCGCCATCGGAAACTTCTATCGGTATAAGGCGATGCCCAAACGTCTTTGATACCCTGGATGATTTTATTCTTTTCCAGAACGTTAAACACCGTCAGGTTCAGTCCGGCTCCGGTAAAATCCTTCAGGTCCTCCATATTGGTATCACTGCGTATGAATACAGGTACTTCCCCCATTGGCTTGCCGAGAATAGATTCAAAGCGCCGGCTTAATTCTTCTTCAAAAGCCGGAAGCAGCGGCATTTTTTTGATGGCTTCACGGAGTATTCCCAATTTCTGAATCTGGAAATTTTCCACCTCAGTTTCGGAGGTGCCATTGTTTCTCATCTTCTCGGCCTGTTCAAAGGTCTCATTTAAAAACTGCCAGTAGCTTTGGTTCTGTCCCGGCATCTGTTGCTCCATATGCTTGCGGAATATTCCGAACGGGAGTACCAAGCCTTCAACTACATTTTCAGGGAAGGTGCTTTTCAGCTGTCCCAGGTTAGCGGCTTTGGGACCATAGACCTTACCGGAATTGGCTGACCGTACATCACGCAGGTCAAGTACGGATGTTTGGTTCAGATCAATATTTTCAACCGGCACGCTGATTTTATCCTCGTTTCTCGTCTTGACCGTAAACAGCGCTTTCTCTCGTGCATTCATCTCCGATGCCGGTTTCATGATCACCGTTCCTTTACGGGAAACGGCATAGAAAACCATTTCCCCGGAATGAGATTTCAACTCTTCCAAATTGAAATTCGAGAGCACGGCATTGGGGATTCCCAGGTTTCGGGCAAGCAGCTGAACATGTGAAACCAGGTTCCCTTCCGAAACAGTGGCAATACCTGCAACGGGTTTAAGGTCGGACGGAGGTCGTTCAAACACATATATTTTATCAGAGGATACTTCTATCTCGTCCGGCGATCCGGATACCACTACTAGTTCCCCGAAAGCGAATCCCGGGTTCAGACCCCGAATTTGGCTCTGATTGGCAATACCCAGCACCTTGTTGTTCAGGCCGGACTGCTCGGCAATAAAATCCCCCAGGCGGCTGACATTAGTGCCAAGAGGAAGAAGAGCGGACGATCGAATACGATCATCGATAAAACCGTGAGCCAAGGGTTCAAAACCTTGAAAAAGGGTTACGGTTTCCTGATAAACCGCTTTTACCGTACCTGTGCCCCATTCAACCTGGCTCCTGGCCAGCTGCATGTAACGGTTCAAAGCTTCTATAGTGAGTGCCTCAGACTCTGTTGGCTTGAGCTGCGGAGAAATTTGTTGCCACTCCCAAAGCTCAATATAGCCGGCTCCGGTTCCCGCTTTGCCCAGTACGAATATGTTACGCAGCAGTTCCTTGAGATTTGCCGGTTGCCAGTTGGCGGCATCAATATAAATTTGTTCTTCCAGGTAATTAGAAATATCAAGCAAGGTGAGTCGGGCAGCGGCATTATTTTCCTTCAAAATGTTGTTACGTATTACAAATAACAGATCGGCGTAAGCCGCTATTCGGTCACCGGGTGATTCCTGTTCCAATGATGTACCAATAAAATTGGTCAAGGAGTTTTTCAGAGGTGAGGATGCAGGCAGTTGAGAAGTATATTCACGCAGCCTCTGTTTTTTGTCCGGATGGAAAAAGTCCCTCATGGTTGCTACCAATTCATCAAGCTGCTCAACGGTTTCCGTATTCATCTTTGCGGCGTGTTGTCGCTTGAAGGTCAAGACCTTTTCAATATCAGACTCCTGGGGTTGCCCGTGAATTTTGATACGCAAATCCATGAAGGGCGGGTATTGTTCAGCAATGACCTGAGACTGGCTCCGCATTAGCTGTGCCTGGTTGACATCTCCACGGTGAGGGATATCCTTGGCAGCCTGACGGATGAGAAAAAAATGTTGGCGAAGTACTTGATCATCAGACAGTAATTGATTGAAAAAATCAATGCCCCAGGCACTTTCATCCTCAGCTTGAATAGCCCCGCGGTAGAATTGCGCCTTGCGTAGTATCCAACCGTTATCAATGCTGCGTAGATACTGTTCAAGCTGATATTGTTTCAGCCGTGAGTGGTTATTCGCTGTATCCCAAAACGATTGATAATCGGTGGTTGCCAGTATTTGACCAAGAAATAAGTGGTTGGTTTTTTGTAGCGTAACGACTTCATCCTTGTAACGAGCCCGCTGTTTGCCGCCTCTTTGCGGACATCGTTCCTGGGGAGGAACAACAGAACCATCCGGGCAAAACCATCTCAAATCTTTGTAAGGCCCTCTTGGATCTTCTTTGTACGCATCAATTCGCTTTTTTATGGTAGCACTCTCTGTTTTCTGAGCCCAAAGCGGCGCCGCCAAAAAGAGGAAGAGAAGTACCGGTAAAGAAACTTTAATTGTCCCGGAAGTGGTAATCATCTTTTATGAATTTGTTATTAGAATATTCCCTGATTTATCAAATAGTCAGGTTGCCGGGATGTCAAACGGGTTTGCCTACGATACTTGTAACGTCTAATCAATAGTAAATAGTTTAACGCATAAAACATAGCTAGACAGAAAGGGTATAAAAAAGGCGAATCCCGAATTGAATCAGGATTCGCCTCAAAGAGAATACTACTTATTAGAATTACATTCCGCCTTTCACAGGATGTGATTCTGCTCTACGGTTTTTCTCGCAACCTTTCTCTGGAGTTTGATCCATGCAAGGAACAGGAGCTTTACCTAATCCTCTGGATTCAATGCGATCGCTGGATACTCCATTGTTGGTATAGAAGTCAACAACAGAAGCGGCACGACGCTGGCTGAGTCGCAGGTTGTACTGATCGCCACCTACGTGGTCAGTGTAAGCATCAATGCGAACATTGAAGCTTGGTGCGTTGGTCAGCTTGCGTACGTTCTCTGTAAGAATTCGAGCTGCTTCGTCTCGGATATCTGACTTATCAAAAGCGAAGGTAATGGTACCGAGATCTCCTTCTTTCAGTCGTGGAGGATCGTTTGGATCATTAGGATCGGTTCCGTCCTGAATCTCTTGTCCGTCGGAAATACCGTCTCCGTCAGAATCAGAGTTATTTGGATCGGTGTTGTACTCATTGATCTCTTCATAGTCATTGAGTCCGTCTCCATCAGAATCGGCATTGTTTGGATCGGTACGATATTGGTTAACCTCTTCGCCGTCAGTTAGTCCGTCACCATCGGTATCGGCATTCAATGGATCGGTATTGTGGGAGTTAACTTCTGCGCCGTCATTAAGTCCGTCACCGTCGGTGTCGGCTTTAAGAGGATCGGTTCCATAGTTGTTAACTTCGGCACCGTCCGTAAGGCCATCACCATCGGTGTCTGCATTATTTGGATCTGTTCCGAGATCGGCTTCCTGCGCATCAGTCAGGCCGTCGCCATCGGTATCAACCGCTTCAGTCTGAACCGGTTCGCTAGAACCGCATCCGTACTGAATGGCAGAACCGCCAACGAGCAAGAAGGTTACCAGTAATAAATTAAGAGCTCTTTTCATTGTAATATTACTCCTCTGAGTTTGTTTTTATTTGATGTAATGATTTATAGTAAAAGTCGTAAATACCCTATTGTTACGTACTAAGATATAGTTAAAATAACGATAGTCTTTAATTCTAACAAAAATTGGTATTTCGTTAGCATTAATTTCAAAATCCCTATATATTTGGTGCCTCAAATGGGGCTATAGCTCAGCTGGCTAGAGCGTCGCGCTGGCAGCGCGAAGGTCCGGGGTTCGAATCCCCGTAGCTCCACATCGTATTGTCAATAATAAACTTATTTCAAACGTTACACAACGTGTTTGTTGATTGAAACTTTTTTAAGGATCAAAAGTTCCGAATGATTTTAAGGAACCCATTGCAGGCACATCTTTTCCCGTTAAAGGTTACTCGCAAACAGGTTTCCGAATAGATTTTTTTATTGTCAAGAACGTTTGCGAACTACACGAAATGACACTTATATTTGAGACTCGAGGGTAGGCCCCACGCAGCCAGCTCCCTCTGAACTCCGTCAGGACCGGAAGGTAGCAGCGGTAGGAGGTCGTAGCGGCGTGATGTGGGTTGCTTACCCTCTCTTTTTTTGTTACCACATATCCGCACAGATTCGTTTCTCATCCTTTCTTATTCAAGATCTCACTAAATTTTTAGCCGCAGATCTGCACGGTTTATGATTGTCCCCCCTTAATGTTATACCGGTTCGTGAAATAAAGCACGTTAAATGTATTCCTTCTGTGAAAATCTGCGGCTAGAAAATATCCGTTTAATCAGTGTTCCATGATGTCATTGGCAATATGCTCGGCGTGCACGCGAGTGTTTTCGATGAAGAGTGAACTGGTATCCATGCCCCCGCACACCACACCGGCAACATAAACCCCTTTCCTATTGGTTTCCAAGGTTTGCTCATCGAAGACCGGCATTTTCTTTTCATCGTCAGTCAGCTCAATACCGAACTTTTTCATAAGGCTGAAGTTCGGTTTGTAGCCGGTCATGGCTAGCACAAAGTCATTGGCTATAGTTACTTCGCCATCAGGAGTGCCGAGAACCACCTCTTTGGGCTTAATCTCTTTCACCTCCGTGTTGAAGTAGGCGGTAATCTCATTTTTCTTGATCCTGTTTTCAATGTCAGGTTTCACCCAGTATTTAACCGACTCCTTAATTTGCGGGTAGCGTACCGCAAGCGTTACGTTGGCATTGGTCCGGTAAGTTTCCAGGGCCGCATCCACCGCAGAGTTGCCGCCTCCAATCACCAGCACATTCTGCCAGGCATAGGGGTGGGCTTCATCATAATAGTGGGTGACCTTATCCAGGTCCTCACCGGGAATGTTCATCTTCTTGGCGATGTCATAAAAGCCGGTGGAGACCACCACTTTATCAGCTTCATAGCTACCCTTGTCAGTCACTACGGTAAAATTACCGTCGCTGCCTTTTACATCCTGCACCTCTTCATAGACGTGAATATCCAGATTGTAACTCTCAGCTGCCCTGCGATAATATTCCAGGGCTTCCCGGCGTGTTGGCTTAGGCCCATGCGATATAAAGGGCACTCCTCCAATTTCCAATCGTTCGGAGGTAGAGAAAAAGGTCATGTCTTTCGGGTAATGGAAGATGCTGTTGACCACACATCCCCGTTCAATGATTTTGGATTTTATTCCTTTCTGTTTGAGAGCAATTGCAGTGGCGAGCCCGATTGGACCGGCACCTATGATGATGACCATGTAGCTGTGCTTAATTTGGCGGTTTTAAACTTGTTTAGACAAATTACCAAAACAAGGCAAAGTCCCGAACAGTTTCAATGATTAGTTGTTGAGTTGGTGAGTGGTTGAATTGGTGAGTTGGGAAATTCGGGTTGCATTTTTGATCGGTTAATCGACAACCAACTCAATTTTGCGGGTTCTGACAAGCCGGTCTTCTCCTGTTTCACCGACGGGTCGGAATTCAAAAAAGAGATCGTAAGTACCGCTGCCCAGTTCTGACAAGGATAAAGCAAATAGTTGAGTGTTGCGATCGCTATTCAACTTATCATTGACGATTGTTACGCTGGGTTTGTCGCTTGGACGTTTATTACCCAACAACCAGCGATGTTTCTCAAAATAGTAGGTAAAGGAGTAACCCTCTTCAGGTATATTATAAGCTTCGAAATAGACCATCAGATCGGTATTCGGTTCAAAGGTGCGATCAAGTGTGGGCGTGATGGGAACACGGGCATCATCGAATTCCTGCTCCAGTCCCAAAATAATATCACTGATCAACAAGGTATCCTCTTTGTTAAAAGATTCAGGCCAGGTCAGCTTTTTTCTTCCGGTGGTTGATACTATAGCCGAAGCTTTTTGGGTAACTTTTCCCGGGATGGTAACCCCGTAGTATGTAGTGTCTATGAGCTCCGAAGAATAAAAAGCGTTAAACTCGTTGAGTGGTTCTTCCAATAAATAGAGTGAAGGCACAGAAAGCAGGGAATCAGTTACTTTTTTGGGATCCTCAATATTTGCCGCGAGATTCCAATTTTTATCATAAACCGAAATTCTGTTGCTTAAAAAGAGCGATTCCTTATTCTTCATATGTTCGTTAGTGGGGTTAGGCTGTAAGGCCAGTACAATCTGTTGCTTCCCGTCCTGGGCAAGGAAACGATAGATCTCTTGTTGTGTGGACAGGATTCCATTTTCGGTTACTGCTGTTGTTTTGCTGCCCGGTGCAGCCATCAGATTGTTATTGATCTGTACCCTAGAAAGCGGATCGGCGATGAAGGGAGCCTGTATAAATTTGTTGGTTCCTGAGTAACCGATACTGTAGGCACTCAGACTGGTCTGCATACTTGAATACATATTGCTAAAATGAGTATGAAGAGGGGCCAATTGCTGGTAAACGCCATATTGAGCGACGTTTTTTGAAAGTTTACGCATTGTGCTTTGATTTCGAAATCCTGATGCACCCAGCTGAACCCTAATATTCTCCGGTATCAGTTCCATAGGACTTTTGCGCAATCCATATTCTCCCCATCCATCTCTTTCACCGAAAAGCAGGAAAAAATCATCTCCCAGCTCGGAGTACTCCCAAATTTCAATATCTGACTGGATCACATTTCCCAGCTCAAAATCAAATGTTTCGCCCTCAGGACCTATAACCAAATTCAATCGCAGGGTTTTTAATGTTCTACTATCAGGCATTCCCAGGCGGACATAGTATACTCCACGTTCATCAGTTCCATAGGGAGGCTCTTTAGTTATGGTAAAGTTGTTCCGTGCATAATGTATGCGCTGCCAATGTTCTATGAGGCGTTCGTTTTCCTTTGTTGATACATAGGGGTCATTTATCTCCCAAAATCCGACAATATTTTGTAAAGCTTGTCGGTCCTCATTCTCAATGAGTTCCTTCCATCTCTTCTGTAAGGAATCCGGTAGCAACGGTTTTATCCTTTCGAACTCAGAGAGTATTGTTTCTTTCTCACTGCTAAAATCCGCGTTTCTCAAGCTCCAATAATAAAAATCGGTAGCCAGCTGGTAAAATCGCTGGGCATCACGTTTGCTGACTTCTGATAAGAGATCTACAGAAAGCTGCAGGTCGCTTTCCCCGGCTGACCAACAGATGTTGGCTTGGTTTATGTAAATACCCAGCGAATCTACAGAACTTGTCTGGGCATTGGCTACTTCAGTGTTAGGAATAACTGTGAGTAAAACAGGTATTAGTAATACCAGCGAAAACCTTAGCTTGACTGAGCGTCGCTCTTGTAACATGATTGGAAAACTTTAGATTATACCCTAGCACTTAAAGTACCATGCTCTTTGATGAACGAAATAGCATATTCATGTGAAGATTAGTCGTTTACAGCACTTTATGCAAATATTCAATAATCACATAGTTTAGCCAGCCTCGCGGTTCGCTGCGGAAGCCGACATGCCCGCCTTCGTCTGTTATCACATAATCCAGTACCGGGTTCTCCCTGATTTTATCCACGGGCATACCGGAAATAGGACAAAGTGGATCCTGATCACTGTGTATCAGCAGGGCCGGCTTGCGGATGTCTGAGACGAATTTTCGGGCGGAGCAGCGGGCATAGTAGTCCTCTGCATCCGCAAATCCATGAACTTTGGAGGTGACCTGGTCGTCAAAATCGTAGAGTGTTGATCCCGTAAACCGCGGAAGATCCGGGTATTGCCGGCGCTTTTCATCCAGCTTCCTTCGCAAGGTTCTCAAAAACCGGTAATCATAGACACGGTTAAAGCCCTGTGATAGATTGATTGAGCCCAGACGCAGATCATAAGGTACAGAAACCGCAACGGCAGCATCGGCAGGATGACGGTCCATCTCTTCACCCAGCGATTTGAGCAGGGCATTCGCCCCCAGAGAGAAACCGGCTGCACCGATCTTCTTTCCCGGAAAAGTTTTCTGAATCCACTTAAAGAAGGTAGCATAGTCTTTGGTTTCCCCGGAGTGGTAAAAGCGAGGTTGTCGGTTCAGCCTGGAACCGCAGCTTCGGAAGTTCAGGGCTGCTACCGAGAACCCCACTTCCTTCAGGTCTGCAGCCAGCTCGGTCATGTAGTAGCGTTCCGTGGATCCTTCCAGTCCGTGAAAGAGGGCAATAACCGGGTTGTCATTCTCCTGGTCAATGACATCAATTTCCAGGAAGTCGTCATCAGGAGTAGTTATTTCCACCCGTTTTTGATAGGGAGGATGCACGCCGTCCAGAAAGGAGCAGGCAATGGTATGCACATGTCCATTCATACACCACGAAGGCGAACGAAACGCAGGAATATCGTGCAAGCTACTGGTTAAAATCATGGAACTAAAATAATAGCTTACTATGAAAGGTAAAATAGAACACGGAAACCACAGATTGTTTCGGATTAATTCTACAATCTGTGAAAATTGGTTGCATCAGTGTCATCTGTGTTCTATTCATTAGGGATCATTTCGTATCTTTGGTCCAAAATATTTTCAAGATTATCAATTTAAGCTACAGATGACCAATAGATTTGACGAAACACCGACCGTATCGACCGATTCGAGCAAGAAAACCGTAGCAGCTTCCCGTGTACGTATGAATGAGCTTGTGATGCCCAATGATACCAATCCGCTTGGCAACCTGATGGGTGGCCGCTTGCTGCAGTGGATGGACGTCTGCTCTGCCATCTCTTCCCAGCGCCACTGCAATCGGAATGTGGTGACGGTATCCGTAGATAACGTAGAGTTTAAAAGTGCTATCAAACTCGGTGAGGTGGTAGTGATTGAAGCAGAAGTGACCCGGGCTTTCAACTCCTCCATGGAGGTGGCCATGCAGGTTTGGGCAGAGAACATGCGTACAGGAGAACGGCGACTCTGCACAACCTCTTTTTACACCTTTGTGTCGGTGGATGCTGACGGACGTCCGGTACCGGTACCCAAGATTATCCCGGAAAGCGATTTTGAAAAGGAGCGATACGAACAGGCAGAAGACCGGCGCAGCATGCGACTGAAGATCTCCGAGCAGAATAAAGAGGCCCAGAAGAAGAGCAAGTCGAATTAAATAGAAGGGTTTAAAAATTGGTATATTTGGTCTATTGATTACTTAACTTATTGCATCTATGACTGAACAATCAGTTAACGGTAAGCCCGCCAAGCGCATCGCAGCCCTGGACCTAGGCACCAACTCCTTCCACGTGGTGCTGGTTGACATCTACCCCGACGGCAGTTTCCGAACGGTCGATAAGCTCAAAGAGATGGTCATTCTTGCCGAGAAAGGAATGGATAACCGGTTGAGCGAGGACGCCATGGATAGAGGGCTGGCTGCTTTAAAGAAAATCAAAATCCTTTGTGACAGCCAGGGTGTGGAGCGGATCCTGGCCTATGCTACCAGCGCCATCCGGGAGGCGGAAAACGGCGGGGAGTTCATTCAGCGTGTGATCGACGAAGTAGGCATCAAACCATTAGCCATTTCCGGGCAGATGGAGGCCAAACTCATCGGACATGCGGTTCGCCACTCGGTCTCTATAGGGAATAAACCGGTACTAATGGTAGATATTGGTGGAGGGAGCGTTGAATTTATTGTGGCCAATAATGTTGAGTTTTTCTACTCAGTCAGTAAAAAGCTGGGAGTAGCACGGATGGCCGCACGTTTCGTAGATCATGATCCCATCAGCAAGGAAGAGATCAACAAATTAAAACAGCACTTTAAACAGGAACTGATGGATGTGGCGGCAGTGCTGAAAGAGTTTAATGTCGACACCATCATCGGCTCGTCGGGTACCATGGAAAATATTGCCGCGATGATAGCCGATCGAAATTCGCTTACTGCCTCGATGACTCTAAATGAGCTGCAGTTTTCCGCTAAGGAGTTCAAGAAATTTAATAAATCCTTTCTGAAGCTCGACCGGACCCAGAGATTGAAAGAAGACGAGCTGGAAGAAAAGCGTGTGGATATTATTGCGCCCGGCATGGTACTGCTCGATTACCTGATTCGCACATTCAATATTGAACAGGTCAAGATTTCGGAGTCAGCCCTGAGAGAAGGTATGGTGCTTCACTACATTAAGAATGAAAAGAATAATCTGGACCTGGAGTTACATGCCAGTTTTTCCGATCCGCGTCGTCGAAGTGTCTATGAGCTGCTGAGAAAGTGCGACTGGCATGAAGAACATTCCGTCCATGTTTCGAAAATGGCCCTCAAACTATTTGATGAACTCAGAGAAGAGTTGGAACTCCCGGAAACGGATCGCGAGTTGCTGGAGTATGCCACCTATATGCATGATATCGGCTATTACATATCTCATAGAAAGCATCACAAGCATGCCCTGTACATCATTCGTAATGCCGACCTGAAAGGTTTTAAGGAGGATGAAATTGACATCATGGCCAATGTGGCACGATATCATAGACGTTCTACACCCAAAAAGAGACACAAGCGCTACCGCAAATTGGATAAGGAACTGAAGGACAGGGTGAAGAAACTTTCCGGCATCCTGCGTGTTGCCGACGGACTCGACCGCAGCCACTATCAGAATGTGCAGAAGATGGAAATAGTGAATAATGAGGATGATATCACGCTGCTCATCACCACGCAGAGTGATCCGGAACTGGAAATCTGGGGTGCCATGCGGAAAAGCTATCTATTTGAAGAGGTGACCGGCAAGAGCCTGCAAATACATCGCAAAGAGATGGGAGAAGTTATTGAGATGACACAGCCGGATCCATTTCCGGAGCGGAAATCCTGATAAACAAACCGGAAATTTTCATTTGATTGAGAACGTTTAGTTGAAGTTCTTTATAGCTTGTTATTTGTAAGACAGCCACTATAGAAAAGTTAAATCCGTTTTTTCATGAGTATCTTTTTGAAAGCTATCAGTTCTCCCAGAAAGCATCTTTTGGGCTTATTTCTAACAATTTTGGTAAGCATCTTTCTTTCATCGGCAGTCTTTGCTCAAGGCAGCGAATCGATGAAACAATCAGAGCGAATCAAACCGCTGCGCACAGATGTGGGTATCCTTGGACTGACCGCAAACTTTAAGTGGTTGAATGATTTCACCTACATGGGCAACAAAGTGCTGGAATCCGATGACAATAACACGGAGCTGGAAATCGAATTCCGGGACGTTCGAACCATGTCACCGCGTGCCGCTATCGGCTTCCAGGTGCTGACCAGTTTTTATGCGGGAGGATCCGATTTGGGTGTAGGCAGCTGGGGACTTGGGCCTGTATTTCGTGCCTATCCATTGGCTTATAAGCTGGATCAATGGCAGCCTTACTTTCAAACTGACGCTCTATTTGGAAACAATATGGCCCTTGGAGAATTGTCAGACACCCGCAACGGCGGTGACGGATTCAGAGTCAGACTGGGACTTCGCGGTGGAATTGCTTACCGGTTTACCAACGAGTTTGGAATTTTCGTAGAGGGCGGCCCCGACTGGGAAAGCAGTCGTTTTTTCAAAGCCGACGCCCGTGCCTGGCAAATAAACTTTGGGATAGATCTGTATCGGTTTAATTGAGCCTTGTCAGAGGTTTAGTACACTTCCAAAGTGTACTAAACCTAAGAAAGGAGACCTCTGTGAACCTCCGCGCTCCTCAGTGCAGCTCTGTGTTATAATTTACTCTATTCTTCAACAAGCTTATAAACATTCCCATCAAAGCTGCAGATATAAAGCTCATTATCGGCATCCGTTCCAAAAGAAGAGATATTCAGATCGGTATCCAACAACTCACTGTTTGAAGGATTATCAATATCCGAAATATCCAGCGCCCAGATCCTGCCGGAACTGAAATCGCCGTAAATATAAAGCCCTGTGAGTCCACTAAGTGATGAACCCCGGTAGACATAGCCGCCGGTTATTGATTGGCCTTCACTATGGTCATATTCCCATATAGGGAGCGTCAGTCCTGACTGGTCACAACTACTGGAATTATAGCAATGGGCGCCCTCCATGATATTCCACCCATAGTTGTTCCCGCTTTCAATGAGGTCAATCTCTTCATACTGGTTTTGTCCCACATCAGCCGCAAAGAGACGGCCGTTGTCACTGTCAAAGCTAAAGCGCCATGGATTGCGCAGACCGTAGGCAAAGACTTCTTCCCGGTAGCCCTGGTTGTTTCCTACAAAAGGATTGTTTCCGGGAATGGCGTAGTTGTTTCCGTTTTGGGAACCGTCAACATCAATTCTTAAAATATTACCAAGCAGTGTAGAAGGATCTTGCCCATTATTATCAGGGTCGCCACCCGATCCTCCGTCACCGGAAGCAATGTACAGGTAACCGTCAGGACCGAAAGCTAAATGTCCGCCATTGTGATTGCTATACGGCTGATCGTACTGCAAAATGAGAGTCTCGCTATTTGGATCGGCCTGGTCGGGATTACTACTGACCTCAAATCTGCTGATTATGGTATCCCCATTGCCATCGGTATAGTTTACATAGAATAAACCGTTGTTTTCATAATTTGGGTGAAAGGCGAGACCCAACAGTCCGCGTTCGCCGCCCGAAGAAATTCTTCCGCTTATATCAAGAAAAATACTCGTGCTTGTTGTTGAAGCATCATTATCGAAGACACGGATCGTTCCGCTTTGTTCCACTACAAACAGCCGGGCGGATCCATCCCCGGCATCTGTTATATATAACGGTTGAGAAAAGGAGAGATTCGGGAAAGCATCTTCGGTCTGATAGGTTACGGAACCGGGTGGGGGATTATTCCCATTCGGATCGGTGGGTTGATCGGAGCCTGAGCAGCCGATAAGTAATGACAGTGCTATAGTAATAATTAGCAGGCGCATAGGACAAGGGTGGTCAATTAACAGGTATAGTGTATGCTTCTCTCTAACTGTTTATAACTTTTTCCGGGTAATTTAGTTCCTGATGCTATTTCACAGAGGTACACAGAGGATACTCAGTGTACCTCTGTGCTACTCTGTGAGCCTCTGTGTAATAACCTTTTATTGGCAATCAAGGTTAATATCCCTGAGCCTGCCCGTCCTTCCGCGATTCCGAGCCTCCATAATACACGCCATCCTTCAGCATGATACCCTGGTAACCACCGTATCCGCCGGCATCATAGGCCACGTCATGTCCTTTCATCATCAATCCTCGAACTACCGACCACGGATAGCCTGACTCCAGGCTTAGTGTACCGTCGCCTTCAAGGTAGTCATCGGCATCGTCAGTAGGCTGTGTAGATCCGGTATGTCTCCATCGGGCCGCATCACCGGCCTCCTGCACGTTCATTCCAAAGTCAATCATATTGGTTACGATCTGCACGTGTCCCTGCGGCTGCATACCTCCGCCCATCACTCCGAAGCTCATAAAGGGTTCTCCGTCTTTCATGATAAAGGCAGGTATGATGGTATGGAAGGGCCGCTTGCCCGGTTCGTAGACATTGGCATGGTCCGGATCCATAGAGAAGAGTTCACCGCGATCCTGGAACACAAATCCCAGGCTCGGTACCACAATCCCGGATCCCATACCTCTGTAATTACTCTGGATGAGCGAAACCATGTTACCATCCTTGTCAGCTGTCGTCAGGTAAATGGTGTCACCGTTTTCAAGTATGGATGTCCCGGCCCTAATATTGCTTCCGGCATATTCACCGATCTCTTCTCTGCGTTCGTCGGCATACTCTTCTGACAACAACTTCTCAAGAGGGACATTTGCAAATTCCATATCAGCATAGAGCTTAGCGCGATCTTCAAAGACCAGTTTCTTGGCCTCGGTCATGTAGTGCAAGGCTTCCACGCTTCCATAGCCCATGGATGAGAGATCATAGGCTTCCAGAAGCTGCAGCATCTGCAGAGCCGCAATTCCCTGTCCGTTCGGAGGCAGCTCATAAACATCGTAGCCCCTATAGTTTACCGACACGGGATCCACCCACGTAGAGGTGTGTTGCTCAAAGTCTTCTTTGCGCAGGTAGCCCCCGTTTTCACGCATAAAAGCGTCAATTTTATCGGCTATCTCGCCCTCATAAAAAGCATCCCGGCCCTGGTCAGCAAGCATTTGATAGGTGTCGGCCAGCTTCGGACGTCTCATCATCTCTCCTTTCTCCGGACCTCTTCCGTCGATGGTCATCTCCTCTCTAAAAGCACCCGGTCGGTCGCCGTGAATTCGGGCGCCGATCTGCCAATAATAGGCTATCAATTCACTGACAGGAAATCCTTCCCTGGCATAATTAATTGATGGTTCGAGTATGTCCTGCATGGGCATGCTTCCAAGACGGTCATGAAGTTCGAACCAGCCGTCAACAGCCCCCGGTACTGAGATGGGTAGTACACCATAAGCAGGGATGCTTTCCCGATCTCTCTTTTCCAGTTCGCTTTTCAGATCATCGTAGCTCATGCCAAGGGGGGAACGTCCGCTGGCATTTAACCCGTAGAGCTTCTGATCTTCCTCAGACCATACGATGGCAAACAGGTCTCCGCCTATTCCCGAACCGGTAGGTTCCATGAGTCCAAGTGCGGCGTTGGCCGCGATGGCAGCATCGATGGCATTACCCCCATTTTTCAATACCTGAATCCCAATCTGTGTGGCCAGGGGCTGGCTGGTAGCGACCATTCCATTTTGACCGATTACCTCGGAACGGGTGGCAAAGGTCTCGCCCGTCAGGCGATCCGGCTGAGCCTGAACACTAAGCGTGGAAAGTAAAAGAAAGATGAAAAGAGAAGTAAGATACGTGGACTTCATAAAGAGCTGTTTTTATTAGAGACTAAGATCTAAACAATACTAAATATGAGGCAGGAATGATGTAAAAATATTTAGTCTTGAGTCTTGAGTTGTGAGTCTTGAGATTTGGTGTAGTACACTTCCAGAGTGTCCTACACCTGAGTTTAGCATAATTTTAGCCATAGCTAGCTGTACCACTGAGTTTCACAAAGTCCCTCGGAGTTACCCAGAGTCACTTACCTCAAGACTGATAAATCAAGACCAAAGACTACCTTAATTCTTATTCAAATCATCGTGCGGGCGCTTTAGCTCATCGGGCATTTCACGCTCCTGGTCTTTATAGATCTGACGCAGGTAGCTATTACGACGGGCGGTTCCTTTCTTAATACCGTAATAAGTGCCAAGGAATGCAGCAAAAACAATCGTAGCGGTGAATACAAACTGCTGGCTACCCAGTCCGGTATCTTTGGTGTAGATCCAAGCCAGGGTGGGTGCTACCATCAGAACGGCAAGGGTGTAGTGAAGAGCGGGTACGCGTTCCGATTTCAGGGCAAAGCGGCGATTGACCCCGAATCCCAGGTTCAGAAATACGAAACCGTAGGCCAATAGAACAAGGTACCCTGTTGAGCCGGGTTCACTAACGTAAACCAGGAAGCTGTTGGTAAAAATAATTATCAGTAGTCCGATGACCAGGGCTCCGGTAGTATAGGCAAACACGCGCTGCCAGTGATCCATATTGAGTAGAGACTTTGTACTTTTGTTTGTTCCCTGTGAAAATACCAACTATGAAGGGAAACTGGAAGTTTGATGTTGGAAGGTGAAAGGCAGAAGGCAAAAGTGAAAAGGGAGAAGGGAAACAATAAAATTAATCTGTGCAATTCTGCGGCTACAACCTATTTCTGGGAGAGCCACTGTTCGGGGTCGAGGTTGGTAACCGATTCCCTTACTATAAAATAAATAGACTGGCCGCGGACCGAATCTTCATCACCCGACAGGCCGATCATATCTCCCTTCTTCAGAACATCCTGTTTGCCGACCATTACCTGACTGAGGTTTCCATAGGCGGTTATAAACTTTCCATGGCTCACCATCACCACATCGCCGTAGCCGGTAAAGGGCAGTACATCAATCACATAACCGTCATGCACGGCTCGTACAGGTTCCCTGGGATTGGTAACAATTTCAACACCCAGATTCGCAGTTACTGTGCCGTAAACAGGGTGTCTCCGTTGTCCGAAGTGTTCGGAAATTGTTCCGCTCTCCACCGGCCAGGGAAGGCTGCCTTTTTCCTTAGCAAAAGATGTTTCTATCTGGTTTAGCTCCTCATCGCCCAGAAAGTTTTCCCGGGAAATGGGCTCTGAGTATTTAGCCACTTCCCGCTCTCGCTCGGCTTCGTCTTCGATATCGCGGGCTTCCGCCAGCTTTTCCATGCGCTCCTGTTCCAGACGACGAATGTTCTGTTCCTGTTCTTTGCGTATCCGCTCTATCTCCAGGTAGGTTGAGGCGAGTACGTTATTGAGTTTCTCTTTCTGGTTTTCTTTTTCAGCTTTTTGAGCGCGGATTGTTTCTACGTCCTCCCGAAGCAGCTTAACATTTTCCTCTTGCTGTTCCTTCTTCTTATCCAGCTCCTGCTTTTCGGTTTTGATTTCTGCCAGCACTTCTTCGTTCTTCTCGCGGGTTTGCTCGAGCTGTTCACGGTTGCGCTGCAATTCTTCCTGGGTCTCCTCTATTTTGCGTGCCTGCTCCTCGCGATACTCCTCAAACTTATTGATGTAGTAAGAGCGAACCAGCATCTGGTTAATGGAGGCCGATGAGAATATCAAGGCAAGCTGTGAGCTGCGCCCGTGTTTATAGATATAGGTAAGAGTCTTTTTATAGTTTTCTATGAGTTGGTCCAGCCTTTCCCGGTTCTTCTCAATTTCCCTGCTCGTTACCGTAATCTCTTCACGGATATGCGACTGCTCGGTTTGTAGCTTGCTTATTTTCTCTTCCTGAAGGGCAAGGATGCGTTTTAAGTCTTCGAACTGCTCGTAGAGCCGGTCGTACTTCTGTTCGGCCAGGTTTAGGCGTTCTTGGAATTGGTTAATCTGTTCGTTTATCTGACGAATTTCCGCACGGGTATTTTGCTGTTTTTCTACCAGTTCCTCACGCTGTTCTCTAAAATCCCTCTGCTGTGCGAAGGCGAGCCCGGGCAGGACAAAAGCTGCCAGCAATAGCAAAAAACCGAATCGTTTCATCGATAGTAGATCTTGGTATTTTTAGGGAGTTCTATTTCGAGCTCTTCCAGCTCCGGATTTACCTCAAGTGACTGAACCAGAAGGTTTACCTTCGACTTTTTATCCGCACTAAAGATAGTAATTCTTCGCGGAAGCTTGAACCCATTAATTTCAGAGTAGGCCTCATACTCAATGCGTGAGTAGGGGAGCCTGCTTGAAGGCGGTTGTTCCACCTGCTGAATGAGTCCGTTATCTTTATCCACGAAAACCCGTGCACCGCTGTTTAGCTGCAGCCGGTAGTGATCTTCATTCTCAAAAACCGCACTGATCTGGGTTGAATCAACCGTAAAATTGATGATATCCAGGATATTTAGTGATGCCAGGTTATTGATTCGTTCAAGACTCCCTTCCCGGATGGATATCTTACGGGCAAATTTGTCAATTTTATTATAAACCAGTAGCGAATCGCCATCCGTAAGCAGCTTGCCTCCCTCGATACCGATACCATTTCTGACGGTGACCAGACTTTTCTCCCGGTTGCTGGAGAAGTAAATGGTAACACGCTCGTTATTGCCGGGCTCGCTGACAATGGCCTTCCCCTTTCCTTTTAGAGTAGCCAGAGAAACTGAATAATCGGGGATGCTACTCGTAATCCGATTGGCTTCCACCGAAGTCGATGTGAACCCGGAATCACGGGCGGTCTCTTTTGACGTGCTACATGCAGCAGTGATAAGTACCGGCAGGATCAGCAGGTATAATATTCTTTTCTTGGGATTATAAAGCACCGTTTATCGGGATATTTTGTCTTTGAGATGAGTTCGGGTCGAATCTTTATCGTAAGCCTTTTTCCACCACTCCATGGCTTCATTGCTCCTACCTAGTTTATCCAAAACATCGCCCATATGTTCCATAACCTCAGCGCTGGCCTCACCGGTTTCCAATGAGGCACGGATGAACTCCTCCGCCTTTTCATATTCACCTTTTTGATAGTAGACCCATCCCACAGTATCGAGATAAGAGGGATTATTGGGGGAGAGCCTATTGGCTTTCAATGCCATCTCCTGGGCTTTGTCCAAATCTTTTTCCTGCAGAGAAAGGAAATAGGCATAGTTGTTCAGCACGAGGTCATTATCTGGATTGATTTTCAATGCCTCATCATAGGTATTGAAAGCTTCCTCCCATTGTTCCAGGCCGGCATGGGCATCACCGAGTGCATTGTAGATGGCTGATTTCAACTGTCTCCGGGCAGGTAGACGAGAGGCTTCCTCAAGTTTTTCTACAGCTTCGGCATTTTGAGATTCGGCCAGGTAGGCGCTGCCCCAGAAATACATGACAAACGGATCCTGGGGTACGTTCTCTTCGGCTTGCTTACCGATGTTTATGGCTTCTTTGTACTTGCCTTCAGTCAGCAAGAGCTGCATACGCTGTATCCAAGCCCCGTCATTTGAAGGCATCAGTTCGTTGGTGCGTGCAAGGGCTGTGAGAGCTTTTTCGTTTTCATTGATATTATTGTAGTAGTCGGCCGCCAGTGCATGCGCCTGTCCGTAGTCGGGTTCATTGGCGATAAAAGTTTCAAGAACCGAGGATGTAGCCTCTTTCAAATCGGTATTGTCATCGTGTTGCTGAAACTGTGAAAACAGGTATTGAGCAACGGTCAGTTTTGCATCGGCGGGGATGATAGGATCGGAAACCACATTGCCCAGCATCGTGCCGACGCTGTCCCACTTCGCCTCTTTGGCATACAGGTCAGCCAGCATGATAAGAGTCTTGGGATCCCTTTTATTTTGCTCGAGAGCACTTTCCAGGATCGATTTCGCCTCATTGGGCTGCTCCATCTCTAGGTAGATGTTACTCAGGGTCTGCAGGGTAGAAAGATTATCGGGATCAAGCTCTCTTATTTTCTGCAATTCCGTAATGACCGAATCGCGGATGCCCAGCTTGTTAAAGTTTCTCAGTTTTTGAAGGTGGATATTGAGATTTTCACCGGTCAGCTTTAGCAATCTGCTGTAGGCTCTATTGGATTCCATCAGCATCCCATAAGAGGCATAGGTGTCGGCCAGTTCAGCCAGCACTTCGGTGGCTTCCGGGTGATACTCCAGAATCTTTTCAAGCTCTCCAATGGTTGCCTCATTCTTGCCGGCCTCCCGGTAGATGCCTGCCAGCATCAGACGATACCACTTATTCTCGGGTTCAAGCTTTACTGCCTCTTTGCCATAGAAGGATGCATTGGCCAGATCACCGATTTGCCGGTAGGCATCAGCCATAGCATAGTTTAATCCCGCGTTTTCCGGAAGTTTTACATAGGCTTCCGAGAATAGGTCCAGGGCCCGTTCATAGTTGGCACTTTCAAATTCCTGTAGTCCTTCGATGTAGGCGGTTTCACCGTTAATCAGGTCGCGTTCCGAGACACTCTTTTCTGGATTATTTTGGGCAAAAAGTGAGGTCGGTAGAGCCGTGAGTATGAAGGCGCCGGAAAGAATTAGTATGTGAAGGCGGTTAGTCATCAATCAGTCAGTGTGTCTGTTAGATATTGATCAACGGGGATATTTGGTATATAGTACAATAATTTAGGCGATCATTCACTGAATATACGTTAATTCATTTAGCTTAGTGAACACAAAAAGAACTGTCGGACAGCTAGAAATATTGTCAGGCAATAGCTTTACGCCAGACGTTCAGCCGGCGGAAAGAGTGAAGCATATGTGAACCATACCAGCTGAACCATTCGCCTTCAGCTAGAAGGACACGTGTATTGGGAAAAGCCTCTTCAAACTCGGCGAGATGTTTTTCCTTGAAAGGATAGGGCTCGCTGCTGAGCAGTATCAGTTCGGGGGCTTTTTCGGTAATGTCGTAGAAACTGACTTTCGGGTAGCGGGTTTTATCGCCGAAGACATTGTCCAGTTTCCAGTGCTTCATCACATTATGGATGTAGGTGTCTTTACCGACCGTCATATATGGATCTTTCCAGATCAGGTAAGCGGTGCGAAGGGGAGGCTCTTCCGGGATTTCATCCATAGCCTCGTTGATTTGCCTGATGAGTTTTTCGGATTCGTTTTCCACTCCAAGCTCTTTACCGAGTTCGTGTATGGTGATCAAGGCATCTTCAATTGTACTGATATCGGTGACTTTTACTTCGAAGTCTTCCCGCAGTTCATTGATATGATCTTTTTTGTTTTCTTCCTTATTCGCCACGATATAATCCGGATCGGCTGCCCTTATTTTATCAAGCCGTGGATTCTTGGTACCGCCGATAATGGGGATGTCTTTTACTTTCTCTTTTGGGTGCACGCAAAACCGGGTGCGACCCACGAGCTGCTCTTCCAGACCCAGGTCGATCAGCAACTCCGTTAAACTCGGGACAAGGGAAATAATACGTTCGTAGTTTGCCATAAGGATAAATAATGTGCTTTCATTCGAACTGTTTAACAATACCCTCCACCTGTCGGGCATAGCTGCCGCCGAAGAGATTGGTATGTACCAGTAGCGGGTAAAGATTGTAAATCTCCTTGCGTTGCCCAAAGCCAGGCTCAATAGGTAAGACATTATCATAGGCCTCATAAAAGGCAGAGGAAAATCCGCCGAATAGATGTGTAAAAGCTAGCTCTATTTCCCTGTGACCATAGTAGACGGCCGGATCATAAATTACTGGGCCACCATCGGTATCGTAGAAATAGTTCCCACCCCACAAATCACCATGCAGCAGCGAGGGGCGCTCTTCCGGGAAAATTTCATCCAGCTCCCGGTACATATTGTTAAAAGCTCCTGTTATGGATGAACGAAATTTTCCGGATTCCAAAGCCATCCGGAGCTGCGGTTCCATGCGCTCATCAATAAAGAAGTTAGTCCAGTCGTTGTGCCTGTTGTTGGATTGCGGCAAGCGACCAATATAATTATCCTCATCCAGTCCATAGCTATCCCCGTGATGATCATGCAGGGCGGCCAGCTGTTCCCCAAATTCTTGGGCAGATTGAATCCCGGGACGACCGTCTTCAATAAACTCGAGCAACAGATAACCTGTATTCCCATCAACAGTACCCTGAAGAATGACATCAGGGACCCTGAGTCCCGTTTCAGCATCTCGTAACAGTTTCAGCCCGGTCACCTCTTTTTCAAACATGTCCGGATCTGCCGTACGATTCCATTTGAGAAAGGCCGGACCTATCTTTTCAATATCCAATTTGGCAGCTTCATTAATGCTCCCGCCGGAAACCCGGGTGGCGGATTCTATGGAAGCGTCCAGTTTGTCAGCAATTTCTCTTTGAAGGCTATCAGGCAGCATTACTGACTTCTTTTAATATTAGGCTCCAGTCGGTCGAGTAAGTTGACGCAGCTTCGTTTCACAATCTGAAAAACGTTCTCAAATCCCTGTATCCCGCCGTAATAAGGGTCGGGCACCTCTCCATCTCCGGGTTGGGGATCAAAATCCCTGAGCATGCCGATTTTAACGTCGTCTGCATCGCCGTTACTCATCCTTTTTATATTCGTGAGATTTTCCTGGTCCATAGCCAGTACCAGGTCAAAATAGTCCAGGTCGAATGACTCAAACTGTCGGGCCTTGGAGTGCAGGGTGATGCCGTGCTGCTGTGCGGTCTGCTGGCTTTTGCTATTGGCCGATTCGCCCACATGATAGGCCGATGTTCCGGCTGAATCGACTTCGAAAAAGGCCTGTAGGTTCCGTTCGTTTACCAGGTGCTGAAAAACGCCTTCCGCGGTCGGGCTCCGGCATATGTTACCAAGACAGACGAAGCAGAGTTTATAAGGATTTTCTTTGGTGATCTCTTTATCGAGCATATAGTTTTAACCGGTTGCTTCTCATTTAATTTGAAAAGAAAATAATAAAAATGAGAGAGAATTTATTTGAGGGGCTGGAGGCTGGAAGTTAGAAGTTGGAGGTTGAATGTAGGATGCAGTTGCGAGGTGTAGGGCACTTTGGAAGTGTCCTACACCTTTGGGCAGGTTTTTAAGTGCTATCCCGATTACATTTGATACTGTTGGATAGCCAAAAAGTATCACTGCCATAGGCATCCCCTTGCCCCTGGACTTCTGAGTTGACTAATTATTTGATTAATAGCCTTAAAGGTACTCAATTGAAGATATGAGTAAATTACCCGGCCTTGGAGTTGTGAGGCAGGCGGTTTCGAAGGGGACTCGTAGGCGGGTGATTTTAAAAACACACCGATGAGATCTTTGAATTAGGCATAGAGCGAAGTGGATCATTGTTTTTATCCCGCCAAGAGGCCCCGGCGTCCTGCCGAGGAAATCCCTGTCCGGAGGTTTTTGCGGTACTTTTGGACGCCCATAAGTACCTATAGGTCATTATTGTTATTACTTTTTAAGTAGTTCAACAAATTAATCTTACTAGGTGTCATCCCGAGCCCCGTCGAGGGTTCTCATCCGTTTTATGGATTTCAGTTTTTCTATATTAATGAGATCCCTTCCGCCAGTCTGCGGATCGGGATTACACCATTTTTTAAGTATTGGCACTATTTTATTAGCAGAAGTACTTACACCTATCTATCGAATCATTGCTCCACAGTGGTTCCCCAAGTCTACCGCTAAACGCACACTGTGGCTATGTATTTATATGAGAGACTAAAATTGTAATTTTAGGCTGCATTTAACCATTCAAAATCAGCAACAGCTCAGTAAATATTGAACCTGGTTAAACAGAGCTAAAAAATATCAATCAAACTAATTCAGTGAACGAATTGGAAAGCCGAATGCTGAAAGCTGATGGCTGAACGCCCAATAAAGCCTCTTGGCAAATGTCTGCTGTAACTTTTACCATTAAGCCTTATCTATATTAAAATCACCTGAATAATGTGAATAGATGTATAAAGACTTGTATCTTTAGCGCTCATTTACCACTGCGTTTTAAATTTAATTTCATCTTACGGGTACAAATTAGTTTTTAAAAATTCGTATATTTGGGGTTTTTAAAAGCCAAATAAGTATCAACCGGCCTTTATGAGTAAACAGTTTGAAGAAGTAAAACAGCTAAATTTTTCCAAGCTTGAGGTGGAAACCCTGAAGTGGTGGAAAGAGCATAAGATTTTCAAAAAGAGCCTTACTACGCGCGAGGAGGGCATTCCTTTTACTTTTTATGAAGGGCCGCCCACCGCAAACGGCAAGCCGGGCATCCACCATGTGATGTCACGCACAGTCAAGGACATGTTTTGCCGATACAAGACCCTTAAAGGTTTCCGTGTTGAGCGAAAAGCCGGGTGGGATACACATGGGCTGCCGGTAGAGATTGAGGTGGAAAAAGAGTTGGGACTTGAAGGCCGTGAGCAGGTAGAAGATTACGGTATGGCCAAGTATAATGATAAGTGCCGCAACAGTGTACTGAAGTACAAGGATCTCTGGGACAAGCTGACCAAGCGAATGGCCTACTGGGTGGATCTGGACGATCCCTATGTCACTTTTGAAAATGACTATATCGAATCGGTATGGTGGGCTTTTAAAACCCTATATGAAAAGGGACTGGTATATAAAGGCTATAAAATTCAATGGTACTCGCCCGGAAGCGGTACGGTACTCTCTTCTCACGAAGTCAGTCTGGGCTATGAGGAGACGCAAGACCCTTCGATTTTTGTGAAGTTTAAACTGCGCATGGCTGAAGATGTCTACTTTTTGGCCTGGACCACGACGCCATGGACCATCGTATCCAATATGGCGCTTGCAGTGAATCCGACGATCGACTATGCCAAGATCAAGATTTCTGAGGGCGACCGAACGGAATTTTATATCATGGCGAAAGACTGCATAGAAGAAGTCATCGACCATGACTATGAGATTATAGAAGAATATAAAGGCGAAGAACTGATCGGCTGGACCTATGAGCCCGTCTTCAAATATGTACTCGATGAATACGATGAAGACGATGCCTGGAGAGTTATCTCCGCAGATTATGTAACCACTGATGAAGGTACCGGCGTGGTGCATACCGCTCCCGCTTTCGGTGCCGATGACTTCAAGTCATGCAAAGAGGCTGACATCCCGATGTTCAATCCCATTGACCAGGACGGGAAGTTTACCAATGCCGCGCCCGACTTTGAAGGCCAGTGGTTTAAGGATGCCGACAAGGATATTTCCCGTGCCATCAAGGACAAATATCTAATGTATAAGCACGAAACCTACGTGCACAATTATCCCTTCGATTGGCGCAAAGGAACACCGCTGATGTCATACCCGGTGGAATCATGGTTTATTCGAACCACCGACGTGAAAGACAAGATGGTGAAGTATAATGCCGATATTAATTGGAAGCCTGAAAGTACAGGTACCGGACGATTCGGCACCTGGCTGGAAAATAATGTTGACTGGGCGGTATCCCGGCAGCGGTACTGGGGTACGCCGATTCCTCTTTGGGTCAGTGATGAAGATCCCGAATATGTTGAGGTAGTCGGAAGCCTGGAAGAACTCAAGAAAAAAGCAGGCCTGCCGGATGACGAAGATATTGACATGCACCGGCCCTATATCGATGAGATTACCTGGGAAGGTCCGAACGGGGGCACCATGCGTCGCATCCCTGATCTGTTGGATGTTTGGTTCGATTCAGGCTCCATGCCTTTTGCTCAATGGCATTATCCCTTTGAAAATAAAGATCGATTCAAAACCAATTTCCCGGCAGATTTCATTGCTGAGGGAGTAGATCAAACCCGCGGTTGGTTCTATACCCTTCATGCTTTGGGAACTATGCTCTTCGATGAGCCGGCCTATAAGAATGTAGTTTCCAACGGACTGGTGCTCGATGAGAATGGGGAGAAGATGAGCAAGTCGAAAGGCAACTCAGTTGATCCATTTGAAGTAATCCAGAAATATGGTGCCGACACGGTTCGCTGGTATATGATGAGCAATTCATCCCCATGGGAGAACCTCCGTTTCAGTGAAGACGGACTTCAGGATACCCAGCGCAAATTTTTTAATACCATCGTCAATACCTACTCCTTCTTTGCGATGTACGCCAATATTGACGGATTTACCTATTCGGGTACACCGATTCCGGTAAACGATCGTCATGAGATGGATCGCTGGATAATTTCCAAAAGCAATACCACCGTCAAGCTGGTTGATGAATATCTTGATGAGTATGAACCCACCAAGGCAGCTCGCGAAGTGGAAGCTTTTGTGGAAGAGTTGAGCAACTGGTACGTTCGCAGAAACAGGCGTCGTTTCTGGAGGGAAGGTAAAAGTCTTGATAAGACAGCTGCCTATCAGACACTCTATGAATGCCTGACCGATCTTTCGAAGTTGATCAGTCCCATAGCTCCATTTTTGGGAGAATGGCTTTTTCAGAAGCTCAATGATGTAACCGACAAAGACGAAGAGTCGGTACATATTTCATTCTATCCAACGGTAGAAGAGACGGCTATTGATAAACCGCTTGAGTACCGCATGGAGCTGGCTCGTCAGATTTCATCCATGGTATTAAGCCTGCGAAATAAGATAGAGATTAATGTTCGCCAGCCGCTCTCACGTATTATACTTCCTGTGGATGATGAAGAGGAGAGACAGGCCATCGAATCCATGGAGGATATCATATTGGATGAGGTGAACGTCAAGGATATTGAATTTGTAGATGACGATTCCGGAATTGTGAGAAAATCAGCCAAGCCTAACTACCCCGTTCTGGGTAAAAAGCTGGGCGACAAAATGAAGCCTGTGGCTGAAATGATCAGGAATCTCAACACACAGGAAATTACCGAATACGAGAACACCGGTTCCATAAAGCTGGATCTTGGCGAACAGGGTACTGTTACGCTCGGCAGCGATGCTCTGGAAATCAACAGGGTAGGGCTGGAAGGCTGGGAAGTGGAAACCGAAAAAGGACTTAGTGTAGCGCTGGATACCGAGCTAACCACAAAGCTGGTACAGGAAGGTCTGGCGCGTGAATTCGTGAACCGGATTCAGAATATGCGTAAGGAAGCAGATTTCGATGTTGTAGATCGAATTGCAATAGGATTTAACGGATCGAATCAACTTGAGGAGGCTGTTGAGTCAATGAATGACTATATTAAGAGCGAAACATTGGCTGAAGATATTACCCCTTCGAAACTGGATGTTTCAGATTTCGTGAAAACCTGGGAAATTGGTGATAAAGACTGCACAATTTCCATTCGAAGAAACCCCAATTAATAAAACAAGAGTGCTATTATGGCTTCTGCAAAAGACAAAGAAAAGGACAAAAAGCAGGAACGAGTTTCCCCTTACAATGATGAAGAACTGGAGTATTTCCGAGATATCATCATAAAAAAGCGTGACGAGGCGGAACAGGAGCTCGAATCCTTGCAGAACTCTCTGAGAGACAGCATGGAAAATGCCAATGATGAATCGGCTTACTCCTTTCACATGGCGGATGCGGGAACCGATGCCCAGGAGCGCGAGAAGACCTATATGCTGTACAACCGTACCAGGAAGTTTGTTCGCTATCTTGACGATGCGCTGAAGCGTATTGAGAACAAGACCTATGGGGTTTGCAAGGTAACGGGTAAGAAAATATCCAAAGGACGACTGGAAGCGGTTCCGCACACCCAGCTTAGCATAGAAGCCAAACTCAAACGCCGATAAGCTCAGTTAGGGCTCAACGATCATACTCCTATTTCCTTGAACCGAGACAAACTCTTCGTACTTATCTCGCCTGCGCTGGTTGTGATAATTTTGGATCAGCTTACCAAACAGCTGGTCCGAACGACTCCATCCTTGCAGAATATGGATCTCATACCCGGCTGGCTGGCCCTGCACTATACCAGGAACCCCGGTATGGCCCTGGGGATGGACTGGTTTTCAACACCGGTGATCAGCGTGATAGCCATAATAGCCACCATCGGTATCTTTACCTACATTTTGAAAACCATGCACCGGGCAAACAAGCCGTATTTGTTTTGCATGGGACTGGTTTTGGGAGGTGCTTTCGGGAATATTATTGACCGTCTGGTCATGGCCAAAATTGAATCCTATGGGGGTATCCTCGATGGACATGTCATCGACTTTATTCACTTCAATCTTACCATTAGCGGGTATCCTGTCTTCCCGTATATATTTAATGTGGCGGATATCGCCATCAGCACGGCCATCATTTCTTTGCTTGTGTTTAACAGGCGCATCCTGCCGGAGGAGAATAAAGAAGAGGCGATAGAAATGGAAAGTGTTACACCGGAACAGGAGGTTTCTAATTCGGAAATAGATACCGATTCCGCCAGAGACCAGAACCTTTAAGGTAGTTTGTAAGCTTAACAAGCTAGCATCTTTCGACTGTTACACAGAGTTGCACAGAGGAGGCACTGAGTTACTCAGAGAAGACCTTATACCCTATACCTAATACCTAAGATTCATCTTTAACAATACTATCCAGGTATTTCGGACTATGGGGATCGAGCTCGTCAAGCTTTAAATGATGTCCCATCTTATCGCGCTTCGTCTTCAGGTAGCGAACATTTTCAGGATATGCTCCTACCTCTAGCGGTACACGTTCTACCATTTCAAGACCGAAGCTTTTCAATCCAACCCGCTTCACGGGGTTGTTGGTCATGAGTCGCAACTTGGTGACATTCAGCGAACGCAAGATCTGGGCTCCGACACCGTAATCCCGGTGGTCAGGTTCAAAACCGAGAGCTTCGTTGGCTTCTACCGTATCCATGCCTTCTTCCTGCAGTTTGTAGGCCTTTAGTTTATTGACAAGTCCGATACCGCGACCTTCCTGATTCATGTAAAGAACCACTCCGGTACCAGCTTTCTCAACTTGTAGCAAGGCCTGATGCAGCTGCTCGCCGCAGTCACACCGTTTGGATCCAAAAATATCACCTGTTACGCAAGAAGAGTGCACTCTCACAAGTACCGGGTCATTCTCTTCCCAGTCACCTTTAACCAACGCAAGGTGATTGTCGCCGGTCAGACGTTCCTGGAATGCGTGAAGGGTGAAGTCCCCGTAAATGGTGGGTAGATCAATTTCTACGATTTTGCGCACCAAAGACTCGTTTTTCATCCGGTAGGAGATGAGATCTTTGATGGTAATGAATTTCATATCGAACTCCTCGGCAATTTTTGCGAGGTCAGGCAGTCGGGCCATCTCACCGTCATCCTTCATAATCTCACAAATGATGCCTGCCGGTTTCAACCCCGCAAGTTGCGCCAGATCAATCGCGGCTTCTGTATGTCCGGCACGTCGAAGCACACCGCCTTCTACACCTATCAGAGGGAAAATGTGTCCCGGCCTGCGAAAAGCCTGGGGATCGGCATTTTCTTTGATCAGTTCCTTAATGGTATTGGCGCGATCTGCAGCAGAGATACCGGTCGTGGTTAACTCCTTATGGTCAACAGAGACAGTGAAGGCTGCTTCGTCAGGATCGGCCCCATCGGTGACCATATAGTCGAGATCCATAGAGTAGGCTTTCTGGCGGGTGATTGGTACACAAATTAACCCACGCCCGTATTTGGCCATGATGTTGATGGCTTCCGGGGTCACCTTTTCGGCTGCCATGACAAAGTCGCCTTCATTCTCTCGATCTTCATCATCTGCAACAATGACCATGCGGCCGTTCTTGATGTCTTTGACAGCAGATTCTATACTGTCAAATGTGATATCGCCGGACATATAAATGGGTAGGACTAGTTATTATTCTTATTTGGATTGACATCCGTTATGGCACTTTTCATAAAGCGTGCCTTAACGCCTTTATCAATCTCAGCCAACACGGAGTCATCCTCAACAGTGGTTACTTGAGCTATCATTCCGCCTGTGGTCACTATTTTGTCTCCCTTTTCGATGTTAGAAACTTTTTCCTGAATCTCTTTCTGCTTCTTGCTTTGTGGCCTGATGATGAAAAAGTAGAATATGGCGAATATGGCGCCAAGGAAAATAAGGTTCATCCATCCCGCTTCTTCCGGAGAACCCATTAGTAAAAGTGCTAGGTTAAACATGTAACAAATTGTTTGAATTTATAGGTATTTCGTAAAGCTATGAAAGATACCATTTTTACAACCTTGGTACAATTTCGTTGAGCTAATGGAAAACGGTATAAATTTAGCCTGTATTTCTCCTTCCGCAGCAGAGCAATGGAAGGAGCCTAAGGCTGCATCAAGCGTCCACGTTTGATATCTGAGGTCACATTCTGGTAATTAGTCGTTATGAAACTTCTTGTTCGAAGAGGCATACTCCTTCAGTATCGGCGCCGGCTTGAAGCGAACACCGATTTCATCTTCGAATCGCTCCATACGCTTCACTACTTCATCCGCGCCTAGGCGGTCAATGTAACGGAATGGCCCGCCCAGGAAAGGAGGGAATCCCAATCCAAGAATGGCTCCCAAATCACCGTCGGTAGCACTCTCGAGTATATCCTCCTGCAGACACAGTGCGGCCTCGTTGATCATCACCAGGGCCATGCGCATCTGAAGGTCTTCCGTATCGATCGATTTTCGTCCGGATCCTCCGAAATACTTGTAGATCTCCTCATTGGGATCTTTTTTCTTCTTTTTGGAATTCTGCTGCTCGTAATTATAAAAACCCTTTTTGTTCTTCTTTCCTTTGTAACCGTCATCAAATAGCTCCTGCGGTTTTGCACTGGGTTCAACACCTCGTTCCGAAAACATCGGGTTCAGTACTTCGGTAATATGAGCTGCTACATCTATGCCTACTTCATCGAAAAGTGCTGCAGGGCCCACCGGAAAACCGAAGCTCTTCATATCTTTGTCCAGTTGTTCAATAGATACGCCTTCATCCAGCAGCATCAGGGCTTCATTCATAAAGGGAGCCAGTATACGGGTGGTATAAAATCCGGGTCCGTCGTTGACCACAATGACGTGTTTGCCCTGCTGTATGCCCACTTCCCTCGCCGTGGCGGTTACCCAATCAGCCGTTTCGTCGGTTTTTATGATTTCAATGAGCGGCATTTTGGGTACCGGGGAAAAGTAGTGCATGCCGATCACCTGCTCAGGCCTTTGTGAAGCCTCGGCAATTTTGGCTATAGGAAGGGAAGAAGTATTGGAAGCAAATATGCAGCGTTCCGGTATGTACTCCTCTACCTCTTTGACGATCTTCTTCTTTAGGTCCAAATCTTCAAATACAGCCTCAATGACCAGGTCCACATTTTCAAATCCTTTGTAGGAATCAGTAGGGGTAACCAGCCCGCTGATGCGATCTCGCTCAAAAGACGATATGATTCGCTTGCTTACCTTTGTATCCAGATCTTCCCAGATTGCCTGCTCTCCTTTGGCGGCCGGTTCAATATCCTGGTCTTTTAGTAAAACGCGGTAATCGTTGTTAACACTTACATCCGCAATACCGGATCCCATTAGACCGGCACCCAGCACCCCAATTTTATTTACCTCTTTGGCCTTTTCTTTATCAGGATTTTTCTTGGCACCCTGCATGCTAAAAAAGAGGTTTACCAGTGCTTTCGACTCCTTGGTTGCGGCCAGTTCACCAAAACCAATGGACTCTTTTTCAAGACCCGCTTTAAATCCGTTTTTATAGCCTTCTTCGATACAATCAATGATTTTAAAAGGCGCAGGATAGTTACCTTTGGTATTGCCCTGAGCCCTTTTTCGGGCCTGGGAAAAGATGATTTTCCGTCCTATGGGATTGCCTTCCAGGAGTTTGGCTCCCAAGCCCCGCTTGTCTTTACGGCTGAACTTGCCCTTGTTAATTTTTTCAACGGCTTTTTTTGCAGCTGTGAGTACGGCGTCTTTGTGAGTGAGCTCATCCACCAATCCCATCTTGTACGCCTGACGCGGATAAATATTCTTGCCGGTCAATTCATAGGTCAGTGCATTCTGCAAGCCAATCAGCCTTGGCAGACGTTGGGTTCCTCCTCCGCCGGGAAGGAGTCCTAGTTTAACTTCCGGCTGTCCAAAGGTGGTCGCTGAATCTTTGGAAGCCACGCGATAGTGGCAGGCCATCGCCACTTCGTTTCCGCCGCCGATGCAGGCTCCGTGAATGGCGGCAACCACGGGTTTATTATAATTTTCCAGGCGTAACAGCAGTTCATTACCCCGCCGGCTTAGCTCTTCAATGCCCTCAGGTGCCTGTTTGTTCTTGAGCATTTCCACATCTGCCCCGGCAATGAAATTGCCCTCCTTGCCACTGATAATAACGATGCCCCGAAGCTCACTGTCATTTTCATATTTATCCATCAGCTCTTCAAAAGCATCAATAAGTTCTTCATCGAGCTTGTTAACCTTTGAATCGGGTTGATCGAGTGTTACAACGGCAATGTTGTCTTCGGTTCTGATATCTAAGTAACTCATAGTTTTAATGACCAAATATCAATTTTCAAATTTCAAACAAATAACAATGACATAATCACCAAGCATTGCTTTGTCATTTGTAAGTATTGCGTTTTACTATTTTCATCCCGGGTACCGTTCCAAAATGATGGCGTGTCCCTGTCCACCGGCCGCACAGGCAGCTACCAGAGCAAGGTTACCGTCTTCTTGTATCAGACGGTTGGCAGCGGTCGTAACAATGCGTGTTCCTGTGGCTCCGAAGGGATGGCCCAGGGAAAGCGAGCCGCCCCATAAGTTAAATTTGTCCATAGGTATTTCTCCTACTTTCCCATCCCGGTCAAGATTTTCACGTGCAAACTTATCAGAGTTCAATGCTTTCAGTACCGTTAAAATCTGACCGGCAAATGCTTCATGAAATTCAAATACATCTATATCTGAAAGCTTCATGTTCATGGAGTCGAGCACCGTGGGTGTGGCGTAAGCCGGACCGAGCAGCAGTTCATCCTCAGGATCCTGAGCCACATAGGTATAATTTCTAAGGTATGCCTTTGGCTTAAGACCAAGATCCAATGCAGTCTGCTCGTTCATGATCAGTGAGGCAGAGGCACCGTCGGTGAAGGAAGAGGAATTACCGGCAGTAATCGTGCCATGCGGTTTGATAAATGCAGGGCGTAACTTCTCCAGTTTTTCCATTGATGTATCCTCCCGGAAGGTATTGTCATGCGTCACCGGATCAAACTTGGGAGGTACCGGTGCGGGCAGCAGTTCACCATCCAGCAGGCCTTCTTTAGTTGCTTTAGCTGCCAGTTGGTGCGAGCGCAACGCATATTCATCCTGTGCTTCGCGACTGATGCCGAAACGTGCCGCCATCCTGTCGCAGCTTTCGCCCATGGTTTCACCGGTAGAAAACTCCGATATCGATGGTATTTCTGGCAGGAAGTCGGAAAAGCTGAGTCCCTTGAAAAACTTTAACCAATCGCCCGGTGATTTGTACTTACGGGCTTCCAATAGTTTTTGCCTCATATTTTTACGGAGGCGAATGGGAATATCCGACATGGTTTCGGTTCCCCCGGCCAGTACGATTTCAGCCTGACCCGACCTGATCAATTCCATAGCACTGGTGATAGCCTGGTTGGAGGAGATGCAGGCTTGCGTTACGGTATGAGCGGGTACGGAATTGGGAACGCCGGCGCCAAGTGCTGACTCCCGGGCCACATTGCTGGTATTCACATCCTGAATCACCGTTCCCATTATGACACGATCAAGCTGTGAACCGTTGATGCCGGATCGTGCCAGCAGCCCTTCGATGGCAATTCGTCCAAGATCGTAGGCCATCATATCGTTATAGGCTGTGCCTGAGCGTTGAAAAGGAATGCGAGCGCCGTCTACGAGAACCGCATTCGGCAAGTTAATTTCATCGGCCATAATAGTCTCTTTTATTGGTAACCACTGCTGTTGTCAGGACTAAGATGAGTGTTTATCCCTCATTAGTCAAGATAAACTTAACACTGTTAACCTTGCCGTGATTCATTCAGGAAATTGCCAAAAAGAAGTGGGAAAATGTTTTGCTGGCATTACAAATGTTCTTATATTTGTGTTCTCGAAAAATCGGGCGATTAACTCAGCGGTTTAGAGTGCTTCCCTTACAAGGAAGAAGTCGTAGGTTCGAATCCTTCATCGCCCACAAAAAAGCCCTGCAGGAATTCATGTTCCTGCAGGGCTTTTAATTTTGTAGCAGTAGGAATATTGAAAATCTTCTCTCGGTGACTGCTATCTTAGTTAATTAGCTTTTGTAGACTCTTATATAGTCGATTTCCATTCGAGCTTGGTTAAGGTTGGGATCAATTCCATTCTTCATTCCTCCCGATTCATATTGGGCATCACTGCCCCAATTTCCGCCCATGGCGATATTCATGATGATGAAAAAGTCGTCATTATAAGGCCAGGTCTGATCATTCTTGACAGATGGCTCATAACTGTAAAAAGCGGTACCGTCAATCTTAAAGGTGATGCGATTTGTCGTCCATTCAACTTCATATACGTGGAAGGCCTCACTGAAATCTGTTACTTCGGTAGAGCCGGAATTTTGGGTGTTACCATAACTGGATGGACTGTGAAGAGAGCCGTGGACCATTCCCGGATCTTTTCCGACATGCTCCATGATATCAACTTCACCGCAGGCAGGCCAGCCGGCATCCGTGATATCGGAACCGAGCATCCAAATAGCAGGCCAGGTTCCGGATCCTTGTGGAAGCTTGGCTCTTACTTTTACCGTAACATACCTGAAGTTTTGCTTTCCTTGCGTTTTGATGCGGGCCGAGGTCCATTCACCATTTTCCTTGAGGGCATCGATGATTAGGTTACCGTTCTCCACACGAACATTCTTTGACTCGTCGGTGTAATATTGTACTTCGTTATTGCCCCAGCCTCCTTCTCCATGACCAATGTCGTACGTCCAGTTTGAGCTGCTCGGTTGCCCATCGGTATTGAATTCATCTGACCAGATCAGATCGCCTGATTGTACGGTATCATCGACCGGTGGATTTTCGTCATAATCAAAACCGTTTCCGGGATTATCCGATCCGCAGGAAGCGAATACGGCTATTAACAGCGTGTAGAGAAAGTACTTCATTGAGGGATGGATATATGATTCTAAGTGATGTACTGCTGAACAACAAGCATGTTGGGGTCAGGGAAATACCGCTTCCCGACCCCATTATGCCATTTTTTTATTCAATCAGCTGGAAGTCGTCAAAAAAGAACGTTCCGGAATTGTAGTGAGCTTCACCGCCAATCTGAACAACAATTTTGCTGAAGTCCTGACGATCGGTGACATCACTGAAATCGAAGGTCAGTTCTACCCACTCGTCCATAGTGCTTACCGGTTGTATGCGTTCTTGTTGCGTAGTCCAGGCGTCACCACCGAGTGAAGCATCCTGCAGCTTAACCGAAACCTGTTTCAATAGTACCGGATTCGGATTCCATGACTCGCCTCCCGAAGTAGTGTAGTCATTGTAGCTTGGCATAAACACTTTCAGGGTGATGGTGCTGCGCTGCGTCAGGTCTAGCCTGTAACCAAGGTCGATATAGAGATTGTCAAAGCTATGAGCCGGCCCTTCGCCTTTTACGTATTTGGCTACTTTTGCTGAAGTATTTGCGCCGAAAGTAGCAGGATTATCGTAGCTCTCATTGAATTCTAAAATCTGGTCGGTTGCCCATAAAATGTTACCGTCCGTATCAAAATCATCAGCCAGTGCTTCAGATTTTAGTGGGGGTACAACTACAGGGTGCTGATATCCCTTAGGAATCAGACGCTGATACCAGGCTAGTCCGCCATCATTACCGTCAATATTGCGAATATAGAGTTCATTCTCGCTCAGGGACAACACTTCATAAGTGCTGGCGCCGGTATAATAACCGATAAACCCGCCATCGCTGATTGTCAGCGTCATGGAGCCGTCATCGGCCTTATTTAAGTTGAAGTTGTGATTCGCTCCGCCACCGTAAGGGGCAATATAATCACCTCCACCGTCTTCCTGAACTGCTCCGGGAAAGTCACCGGCATGACCTCCGTTAACATATATATCTCCTTCGGTCACATGTTCAAAAGTTAGCCCGTCGAGGTTAAAGGTAACTTCATCATTATAGAGGCCCTTGCCTGATTTATCCAGTGCAGGAGCTGCCCACCATTCCGGGGTTGTACCACCTGCCGGTCCTACGCCCATGTGGCCCTGTTGGGTGCTGTCTACGACCCAGGTCTTGCCGCCTATCTGATCGGCTCCGCCTGTGAGAAGGTTTAGATCAGGATCATCCAGCATAAGTGCGTTAGTAGCCTCAATGATGACGTTTTTCGTATTCATAGCCTGCCCTGCCTTCGTGAATACGGTCAACTGAACCGTATATTCACCCTGCAGTGGGTACTCGCCGTTAACAGTTTTCCCTTCCTTTGACTGTCCGTTACCCAAATCCCAGAGAAACTTGAATCCCTCCGTGGTGCTGGTGAACTGCACAATATTGGGATTGTCGACATTGTACTCGTAATCAAAGGTCACGTTCTCTGAAACAGGAGGGACCCCGGTATCCGGTGCGGATGTGACCTGCGGTTCGCAAGCCATTACCATCAGCAGCAGAGCCGGTACCATCCAGTAAATTGATTTTAGGTTATTCATAATTTTCCTCTGTCGTTATTAAAATTGTCTTTTTGATGCTCTAGCTTCTAGTAGCCATCGTTTTGAATGAGATTTCCATTGGATATATCAATTTCACTCTGTGGAATCGGCAGGAAGCCTTTGGTAGATGCATCGTACTGAACTTTGAAGTCCAGGTCGTCACCTACATAGTTAGCTTTCGTTCCTGCAGGTACATTGATGTACGATTCTGCCACATCCTGACCTCTTCTCAGCAGATCCCAGTAACGCTGACCTTCAAGAGCAAGCTCAAGGCGACGCTCCTGGTATATATTGTCAAGTGTTGGCTCTACTGTTGGCATCTCTACCCGGTTGCGTACAGCATCAAGGTAGGGGCGGGCGGATTCTGGATTTCCATCCTTGACGTGAAGCTCGGCCGCCATCAACAGTACGTCGGCGTAACGGATCGCTCGATAGTTGTTGCCCCAGTTCAGTTCCAGCTGTCCTTCAGAAGGAGTATAGGCTTTATGCGTGGTATACTTCTGTGTGAAGTTACCGGTATGCTGGTATCCAATGGTCAGACCGCCATTCAGCTCGTCTTCAAAAAGAACGGTAGCTTCCAAACGAGGATCGGCCGGATCAAAAGCGTTGATTAGCTCCTGGGTTACCGTTGAGAAACTCCAGCCCCGTTGATAATTTTCTTCGGTAGGCTGAGTAACTCTTGGACCCTGCATCTGAGCAGCAATGTATCCTTCACCGCCCTGAATATATCCCCAGTCCCACCAGGGACGTGAATCGGAATAGGTGATTTCAAATACTGACTCTACGCTAAATTCGCTCTCGGGTGTGAACAAGTTGCTATAGTCCGTCATCAGGCCATGACCACTGTTATTAATCACGTCTTCGAGCATCTGAAGCGCAACTGTACGATCCACTGTCTGGTCACCGGCAGGTAGATCCTGACCGTATACACCATTGTAAAACAGGTAGACACGTCCAAGAAGAGCTTCTCCGGCCCATTTGGTGATACGCCCCTGTTGATTCGTTGCTACGGATTCCGGCAGATCCGGAATAGCTTCCATGAGGTCTTTGCCTATCTGGTTATACACTGCCACCGGCTCAGCTTGTGGCTGACTGTATTCGTCCGGATTATCCAGCGGCGTGGTGATCAAAGGAACGTTTTCGAAAAAGCGAACCAGGTCGAAGTAGAAGTAGGCACGCAGGAACTTGGCCTCTGCAATGGTCCGGCTTTTGAATGCATCACCGGCTTCGATGTTTTCGATTTGCTGCAGGTACTTGTTGGCCCGATAAATACCGGTATAGTATTTTTTCCACAAGCCGTGTACCTCGCCGTTGGTGGTTCGGATGTTATGCTGATCCACCTCGATGATATTGGGTGCATCATTGCGGCTGGCTCCGCCGGCATAGGCGTCATCAGAAGCAATATCCGAGAGCATTTCGGGCACGTGATACCCGATAACCGTGTTCCACTGAAGTACATCGTAAATTGCTACGAGTGCTTCCTGGGCATCCTGTTCGGTCTTATAGAAGTTTTCTTCCACGCGTTGGTCCAGTGGCTCTTCTGCCAGGAAATTTTCACATCCTGCCATTATCAGCAGAGCAGTGACAACCAACACCGATTGAATTATTTTAAGAGAATTCATAATAGTTGTTGTTTAAATGGGTGAATGTTGCCGTTAGAAATTGATGTTGAGTCCGACACGATAACTGCGAGCCTGTGGATAAATACCGCGGTCGATTCCGATATTGAGCGGTGATGCTGCTCCTATTTCAGGATCAAAACCGCTGTATCCTGTCAGTGTGTACAGGTTGTCTGCGGCTACATAAATTCTTACCGTTTCCAGTTTCAGCGTCTCTAAGAGTCGGGGAGAGAAGTTATATCCAACCTGAATGTTCTTGATTCTCAGGTAGGAACCGTCTTCCACATACAGATCTGAAATCTTGGTCCAGTTACCGTTGGAGTCATTCCAGGTAAAGCGAGGCAACTCATTAGAGGTACCTTCCCCGGTCCAGCGATTCAGATATCTTACCGGCATGTTGCTCGTGGTGAGATCATGACGGCGGGTGGCATTGAAGATGTCATTGCCGAAGGTACCCTGCATGAATACCGAAAGATCAAACTGCTTATAGTTTGCTCCCATATTGATTCCGAAGGTCATATCCGGTGTGGGGTTACCGATCATGGTGCGGTCACCGTCATCAATCTGACCGTCTCCATCCAGGTCACGGAATCGTACGTCACCCGGCTGTGCCAGGGGCTGTATCAGATTGCCGCTTTCATTGACGTAGTTGTCAATCTCCTGCTGATTCTGGAAGATGCCATCTGTTTCATATCCCCAGAAATATCCGATCGGATTACCGACATCAGCTCTGGTTACAATACCGTAGGTAGCAAATCCTGCTCCGGTGATGATTCCTTCTGCATTTCCGATATGGGTAACTTCGTTGCGGTTGAAAGCAACATTGGCGCCCACATTGTAGCCGAATTCATTTCGGTAATTGCGATAGTCAACGCTGAGCTCAATTCCTTCATTTTGTACACTACCTCCGTTTACGACCGGTGCGTTGTTACCAACATGTCCCGGAATAGGAGCCTGTACGAGCAGTCCTTTCGTTTTCTTGATATAGTAATCAGATTTGATCATCAGCTGGTCATTCCATAAACCGAGGTCGACTCCGATATCCAACTGCTCGGAGGTTTCCCACTTAAGATTGGGGTTTGATACGCTGGAAGGAATGGAACCGGTTGTGAACTGCTCATCCGGACCGAAGCTGTAGCCGTTGCCGGTAGCAATGGTTGAGGTATAGGCAAAGTTACCGATGTTCTGGTTGCCGTTTTGTCCCCAGGATGCTCTGAGCTTGAGCAGGTTGATAACTTCAAAATCGTCCATGAAGCTTTCGTTACTCATCACCCATCCCGCTGATACCGATGGAAATACGGCGTAGCGATTATTCGAACCGAATTTGGATGATCCGTCTACCCGAAGAATACCGGTCAACAAGTACTTGTCATTGAAGTTGTAGGATGCCCGTCCGAAGTAGGAGAGTAGTTTTTCATCATAGGCGCCTCCTGCGGCAGTCATTGATTCTTCATCAGATCCGACATTAATCCATGCATTCTGAGGATCGGTCATCAACAGGTTAGCCTTGGATCCGAAGAGATCCTCGAAATGAACCTGCTGGGCAGAAATACCGCCGAGTAAGTTGATATTGTGCTTGTTGAAGTCCTGCTCGTAAGAAATGGTGTTTTCAAAGTTCCAGGTGAACCAGCGGTTTTCGGTTTTGCTCACCAGGGAATTGTCATTACTCTGTGCCGAGTTAAGGTAGTATACCGGAACGTAGTTGTCGTTCTGAACAAACGCGGCATCGATTCCAAGGTTACTTCTAACCACCATATTGGGAAGTACTTCGTATTCGGCATACAGGTTATTTACCAGTTTGTCGACCTGGGTGTTGCCGTTTGTGACCTGGAGTCTGGCCAGCGGATTAACGATCTCCTGGGCTACATAATTGGAGATTCCATAATAGAGCCCGTCATTTTGGACAGAGTGGCTGGGATAACCTTGAAGGTCATCTTCATCCAGTTCATAAATTGGTGTCAGCGGATCCATGTTGAGTGCGTTGCTCAACGGTGAGCCCCATTCGCTATTACTCAGTACGGCGTTACGGTCGATACGGCTGTAGTTAAAGCTGTTGCCGAAGCGGAATACATCACTGACGTCGTTGTCCAGTTTAAGGTTAAAGGTGTAGCGGTCGAATTGGGATTTATCTCCGCCTACAATACCCTCCTGTGAGAACAATGAGAGACCGGAAGAGTAGGTGGTTCTGTCATTGCCGCCGGAAATGGTAATCTGATGATTCATCATCGGGGCATTTTCATTGAATATGGCTGATTGCCAGTCGGTGCCGCCGGAGACATTTTGTCCGACAGGGAAAGGCAGGCTCAACCCTGCATTTGCTGCGCCTTCATTCATCATCATCATATATTGGCTGGCATTTAATACGTTCATCTCTTTCCAACCGTTTTGGATACCGGCATATCCTTCGTATCTGACTTTTGTTTCACCGGGCTGTCCCGACTTGGTGGTGATAAGAACCACACCGTTTGCGGCGCGTGCACCATAAATAGCTGCAGAGGCAGCGTCTTTCAAGACCTCCATGGAGGCGATATTTCCGGGATTCAAGTAGTCGATGCCACCGACCGGCATGCCGTCTACCACATAAAGAGGATCTGCATTACCTGTAGTACCTGCACCCCGTATACGTACGGTTGGCATTTCACCGGGCTGTCCTGATTGGTTGGCTACGTAAACACCTGCGGTACGTCCCTGAAGCGCTTGTTCTACACGAAGTACCGGAACCTTTTCAATATCTTCAGCACTTACAGAGGCTACCGAACCGGTAATCTCGCTTCTTTTTTGTGTTCCATATCCTACAACTACCAGTTCATCACTCAGCATTAGAATCGATTCCATGAGTTGCACATCAATTCTGTTGCGTCCATCTACAGCAATTTCCTTGGTCTGAAAACCCAGAAAAGAGAATACCAGCGTGTCCTGATCTCCAACGTTAGTAAGGCGATACGAGCCGTTAATATCTGTAGCTGTACCTTTGGTTGTTCCTTTGACGAGAATGTTAACCCCGGGAAGGGTCTCACCGGTGCTACCGTCCATTACTATACCACTGACAGTATCAGCTATTAAGACCTCTAATTCTCTTATAGGGGAAAGAGAAATAACAAACGTGCGCTTATCAAGATATGATGAAACCAATCCGTGTGGCTCAAGCAGCATCTTAATTTTTTCTTGCAGGGTTTCTTTGCCAGTGACTTTTACCGGGCTGCGTTTCCCTTGAACGAGGCTGGAGCGGTATAGGAAAGAGATATTATACTCTTCTTCCAGCTGATTTAGTTTCTTTTCTAAATCCACGGTTTGTTCAATGGACTGGCCGGACAGAATATCTTCCGAAGAAGCATACTGTGTGCCCTGTTTTGCTGATATTGAACCAATACCACAAAACAAAAAGAACAAAACGGGTAAGATATATCTATGTGCTTTCATATCGATTCCATTTATGTGTTTTTATTTTTGATGATGTATTTAGTTGTGAACCGTTGGTTCGTTACTTTTTATGTAAATGGTTGAGTCGGTTTTCTGGATGGAGACGTCCAGTGTTTTGGCCAATCCTTCCAACAGAAACTTCAATTCCAGATTGCCAAAACTGCCGGTAAGTTTTTCATTCAGCAGTGTTTTATCCTCGACCACCACTTTCAGGCCGTAGGTAAATTCAATTCGTTCTATTAAATCGGAAAATGGGGTTTGGTCCAAAATCAGGCTGTCACCGGCCCAGGACAGGTATACCTGAGGGTTGACTTTTTTGACACGAATCTCGTGAAATTGATATGAAAACAGAGCCAGTTCTCCCGGCACCATTTCATAATTTAGATTCTTGTTATTGAGAGAGTCGCGCACATTGAAGGAGAGCCTGCCTGACTCAAGTACTACACGGGTCTGTCCATCATTCGTGTTTACTGCAAAAAGGGTGCCCAGAACCGAGATGTCACTGTCGGGGGTATGGACAATAAAGTTGCGTGTCTCGGGTGCTGACCTTCGATCTATATTGAATAGTGCCTCACCTTTTAGCCATACTTCAAAAGTATGATTTCCGGCAACATTTTGAGGAAGACGCAGTTCTGAACCGGCATTTAAAATAATGTTCGATCCGTCAGAATAGCGAAAGGTTTTGCGCTCTCCGTATTCGGTGGTGATAGTACGATAGGTAATCTGTTCGATGCTGCCTGTATTACTACTATCTTCCTGGTAAAAGTAATCCCATCCTAAGAATCCGACAACAAGCAGAATGCCTGCCGCTGCAGCAAGGGTAGCCCAAATGATATTGTTGCGTCTTTTTCTGACGGGAGATAGTGATTTCGGTTTTAGCTGTTGAACCGATTCAATGCGGCCCATCAGCCGCTGCATCTCTTTCTTCTTATCGGGCCTGGGTAAGTTTTGAAAACCTTCCTCGATCAGCTTTCGCGCTTTTTTTGTGAAGTCAGCTTGCTTCCTATCCTCTTGCACCCAGGAGTTCCATCTGGCTGACTCATCTGGGGAGGCTTCTCCTTTTAGAAAGCGTATAAATGAATCGTCTAATAATAAATCGAAAAGCTTTTTCGACATGTTGCTTCCCTATATCAAGAGAGTTTCGGTTTGTTGCCCATATAGAGAAGAGTGGGAGGCAGGACTACTCATATTTTTTTAAAAAAAATGGAAAAAATTAGGCGAGAAAGTCTAAACTCTTGATAATACAGAAAGTGGGAAGAGAGGATTTGCCATTTTCCTCAAGCATCCAGCTGTTTTCGCAGCTCTTTTAGTGCATTTACCAGCAGATTATAAATGCTCTGTGTGCGAACATCCATAACTTTTGAGAGTTCATCGGTGGAAAGGCCTTCATAATATTTCAGGTAAACCGCTTCTCTTTGACGGGGGGAAAGTTCTTTAACGGCTATCTTGAGCCTGGATTTTTGCTGTTCTTCGAGCTCTAGGATTTCAATCCATTTATCATAGTTCACATAGATCTCAAATTCCTCCGCGGCATATTCCCGGTTCATTTTCTCCCGTCGGTTCTGCACGGCTTTGTCATTAAACAGTTGATGTCGCAGTGACATCAATAGGTAGGCGCGTACGGAATTTACGTTTGAAAGGTTTTCTCTGTATTTCCAAAGCTGCAAGAATACATCCTGAATGCAATCTTTTATGCGTTCTTCATCCGGAATAATACGATACCCATAACTGTACATGGAGTTGTAAAACCTATCAAAAAGGGTACTGAGCGCCTTTTTTTGGCCGCCTTGCAGCTCTCTCCAAAGAGCCTCACTTGAATTTATATGCGTCTCCTCGTTCTCAGATCCCATTTAAGTGCAGGAATCAATTTTAACATTTACATAAGCTGATTAATCAGCCTTCTAATTTAATAATTGTTTGGTCAAATCATTAATTATTTAACCTTAAGAATGTCTCGGAATAATAACTACATCGGCATAATGATCCATTTCAACAAATAGGGTACCCGATTGACCAAGTACCCTGTTTGCAACCACTTATCCGGTGATCTTGAAGAGAATATAACTGAAATATGGGGTGACCAGTTCAGATCCAATCAGCTTCGATCTTTTTAAAAAGCCATCACCCCACTTGGAAATTCTAGGCGGCCGTGAAATAATGCTTTGAATAAAGCGGGTATTTGTAATAGGGATGCTGAATTTTAGCGGGTATTAACCGGTTCCTTTTGTCGTATTATTCGAATGTAATGATGTGCTTGTACTTCTTTTGTTTTACTGCCAGTGCCGCAGCCTTCTTCGCATAATTTTTTGCGGTACAGTCGTACTGCAACGTAAGATTTCCGCTGATATCAATGTCAATTTGTTTGGTATAGCCTTCGGTGTTGCCGACGAGTGCCGATCCGTTGATGGTAGGCGTCCCTTTGCCGTCGAAGTTGTAGGCATTTTCAAAAATGACCAATCCGTTAAATTTAAAATTACCGGCTATGTCGAGTACAGCACCGGTGGAGTCTTCATAAGTCATATTGCCGCCCGACCGAATCACCAGAATACCAAACCCTTCATCAATACCTCCGGTCAATCGTGCTTCATCTTCCACAAAAAATACACCCGGATATTCTTTGGTACCCATCGAGCCTTTATAGTTACCGGTTATTGTCTGGGTATATGCGGTATTTTCCAGCCGTTCAATAAGCTGATCCGTCGGGCGGTAGGTAAGTGTTGTATCGGTTTTGATCGGTGGATCACCTTTCAAATCATTTCCGGTGTAATTTTCAACCAGGAAGTTGGATGTTTCATCCATGACTGTAATCCCGGGTTTATCGGAACAACCGCTGCCTGACCCGTCAAATCCATTAATGGATGAGCTGCCCCCGGTTGAATAGGAAAAGTTTTTGGTGGCGATGGTAAGCGGTGACTTAAAGTCGGGTACATAGTCAAGAGAGTTGATCTCGTAAACGCTCACAATCTCTACCGGTTCTTTTAATCCGTCGAAAACTGATTCGGAGTAGAGCCTGACGGTATCAGGCGCCCAGTAATCCGTACTGTTGTGAATATATTCAGCATACAGGGAAAATGGACGTCCCTCAATCTCTCCAATCCACGGATTGCCTGAATGGTGATCTTCAGCCCATGTGGAATCTTCATTCATCTTCTGCATAGCCATCTGGATGGCCATGTGTGCCGTGTTCTTGGCTGTAACGAAGTTGGCGTATCCGACGTTGCGCGAGATCATCATTTTGCCCTGACCCGCAGTTCCGATCCCTATATATCCCAGTGATACAATTACTCCCGAAAGAATGATAAGCATTGCACGTCCCATAATAATACTCCCTATGCCTTTTTAGATGATATTTTACCAAACGTCATATAAAGGCAGGATTTTCATTTCCCTCGCCAACCTAAGGGTGTTGATCATTCTACCTCAGCCTCTCAAAGACCTGGTTCTACTTTTACTCTCAATCTCCTTAACGGCAATAGCCAACTAAATTGCCGTGAGCTTATGACATCTGATTTTTTGTTTCTATGAATAATTAAATAATTCTAATAAACATTAGCAAATTCTAATATTTCTTTTATATTGGTGATATATCATCTACAAATAACACGACTATTATGGAAGAAGAATTAGATTTCGATGACTATCCTACCCTTCATCTTCACATGATGATTGATGATTATGAAGAGCTCTGTAAGGAAGGAAGTAAGCAATCCTATCATAGAAAGGTTAAAGAACAACATACTGAAAGGGAGGCATCACTATATGGTGTTGACCCACAGGGAAGGTTCTCTTTTTGCTTTGTGGACTAGGATAAAAAGTCATTAATCCAGTTGAAATAATCGCGACAAGAGATCGTGGTGGTTTTAGGAGGAAGATAGCTCACCAACCGGTAGCGTAATAATGAAACGAGTTCCTCTGCCATCATCACTCTCCACCTTCAGCGAACCGCTGTGAATTTGGGTTATGATATCATAACTGATGCTTAGCCCAAGTCCGGTTCCCTCACCGGTGGGTTTGGTGGTAAAGAAGGGTTCGAAGATTTTCTCGCGAACCGGCTCGGGGATGCCTGGACCATTGTCAGAAATTATAATTTTAATTTCTTCACCTTTCTCAAAAGAAGTACTGATCGTAATTTTGGGCAGATAGGTTCCGTTTTGTTTGAGTTTCTGTTCCCAAACGGCATCAAAAGCATTTTCAATAATATTTTGTAACACCTGCCCGATTTGCTGCTGGATGATCATCACCTCAGGAAGATTTTCATCAAGTTTGGTCACAATAGAAACATCCAGTTCAGGGATTTTAGCTGATTTGCTATGATAGGCAAGGTCGGCGTACTTCTGGACAATATTATTCAGGTCGGTCATCTGAAAATTGAGATTGCTACCCCGTGAATGCTGCATCATTGACTTCACGATGGCATCTGCTCTTTTACCGTGTTCTTCAATTTTGCCGGTGTTCATGCTAAGGCTGTCGGTGATAAATTGAATCTCTGCGGTATCGTCATTAGCAATCGCCTCTCGAAGTTCTTCTACAAGTTCTTTAGAGAGCTCAGCAAAGTTATTGATAAAGTTGAGCGGGTTTTTAATTTCATGGGCGATGCCGGTAGAAAGACGACCCAGGGATGCCATTTTCTCTGATTGTATCAGCCTTTTTTGGGTTGCCTTCAATTCATGGTAGGCTGTCTCAAGCTCGCGTGCTTTTTCAAGTTCGGTGGCTTTGAGTTCGTTTTCTACCTCCAGTGCTTTTGCCTGGGCTTCGGCAGCTTCCGCTTTCAATTCGGTTTCTCGAAGCAGTGCCGCTTCCCGTTCTCTTTTGATGAGACGTCGGCGCTGGAAACGGTCGACTGCAAAAATACCCAGAGCCAATATGATAAAATAACCCATAGAAGCCCCCCAGCTTAACCACCAGGGAGGAGTGACGGTAAAACTGTAAGAGAGTACTTCATCTGACCAGATACCGCTTTCATTGGCTGCTCTCACCTCCAGGGTATAGGTCTCCGGAAAGAAGTAGGCAGGCAGGTTGGTATAGTTAACCCTGGTATCCGTTTTATCGGGTGACCATTCGTCATTGAAGCCTATCAGGCGTGTCTGATACCTTGCTTCTCTTTCACTGCCAAAGGTCAAGGCTGCATATTCAAAACTGAACTCGTTACGCTCGCCGGGTACCTCTTCTGATACTGCACTTGTCAGGCGCACAATGGGAGGCTGCTTATTTTCCCTGTCCAGATGCGGTTTGTAGATTGAAATACCGTTTGCAGTCCCGAAATAGACAGATCCCTCTTTACTGATTTGTACCGAGCCATAATACCAAACCTCATTATCAACGAGGCCCTCCGCTTTGGTTATGGTACGTAAAACGGTGCCGGACTCGGGATCAACTTCAGCAAGTCCCTGGTTGGTGCCCAGCCAAAAAGTACCGGTCACCGGTGATTTGGCAATGCTGGTAATATTATCTGCAAGAAGGCCATCTGCAGTAGTGATCGTATGGCGCTTGCTTTTCGTTTCAGCATCAAGGGAGATCAATCCATTGGTAGTACCCACCCACATCTGGTTATTAGACCAGTAAAGATTATCAATTTGATTGGTCGGTGCTCCGTCTTCTGTTGACCACCATAATTGGAAAAAAGTATCCTTGTCTGTAATGTCTGATTCACCGGTAAACATGGCAGCGTGTACAGGTATGCGACTTCGGTAAATACCCCTGTCACGTGTACCGATCCACAGGTATCCGAGACTATCCACGGCAGAAGCATGGTAAATAGTGGGCGGCAGTCCCCACTCTTCATCAAGGGTAATGAAGGTATTGTCAATAATTACGAAGACTCTGTGATAAGCGGGGAGAAAAAGTGTTTCTATGGTTTGCTGACTTTCTTGCCCTAGCGGTAATCGAAGCTTTTGTATGGATAAAATGCTGGCTGTAGGGTAGGTTGCCAATTCAGCTTGTTTACCCAGAACTGAGACACTTGTTTTGTCTTTCAGATTCTCAAGATCCGGCGCTTCTTTAAAAGACAAGCTGTTCAGGCCGCGGGTAGATCCTATCCAAAGCCGTCCATAGCTATCATAGGCGAGCCCGTTTACCCAGTTACCCGCCAGTCCATCCGCAAACTGAATATATTCGGAGTCAAAAGTCTCACTAAGGCAGGCAATACCTCCTTCCGATGTTCCTGCCCAGAAGGAACAGGGATCCCCATTTGAGTCAGAGTTATTCAACTGAATGGTATTAATGGATGGTGATGGAAGGAGGGTTTTCTCTCCCCCTATAGGTGTACTGCTGATGTTTGTAAAGGCCCGGTAATTGTATCGAAGCTTGGAGATTCCGCCTGACTGTGCAATCCATAGGTTTTCTTCCCGGTCTTCGGTGATATTGAAAACTATTTCACTTAAAAGACCATTGGCTCTTGTAATATTCCCAGTTTTACTATAATCATCACCCTCGATTGTTAGTATTCCGGAGCCTTCACTCGATACCCATATCCGGTTATCATGGTCCGCCCGAATACTCGCAATATTGCTGTTCAGGCTTTTATCAATAATTGTGAAACCGGTTTTCCCATTATCTTCGTTAAGCATCCATACGCTTCCATCTCTATTTCCTCCCAAGAGTCTGTCTTCGGCTGATTCAAAGAGGGCGTTGGTGTATTCATCTCCGAAAAATTCATAGGTACGGGTTGCTTCTTCATTCTTAAAACGCAATAGATTGCCATTTGGTAGGGCGACCCAGATAGATCCGTCTTTCCTTGCTGTGAGTGCCCTGACTGCTAACTCTTCTCCGGTTCCGCTCAGGTTGGTTGAAACGGTATCTGCTTGCAGTTCGTCTTCTTGATTAAAGCGATATTTAACTATGCCAACATTCTCAGTACCGACCCATAGCCAACCCTCGTCGTCAATAGTCATGCGATTATGGTTCACGGTAAGATCAATAATGGAAACATCATTGCTTTCGGATATGAATTGTACCCGTTTACCCACACCGTAATTTTCAAGAGGTTTTTCAGAGACTACCAATCCGGCATTTGAGCTGACCCATAATCTTCCGGAAGGATCTTCGATGAGATCCCAAACAGTAAGATCCCTGAGGCCGTCTTCCTGGCCATAGAGTTCCATATTCACCCCATCGTAGCGAACCAGACCTGATGAGTAAATGGAAAACCACATGTATCCCAGTTTATCCTGAAATACTTTATGAACTTCCGCCGAAGGTAAGGCATTGATTTCTCTATCCGGCGTATAGTGAGTGAACGGAAGGAGTTGGCCTTCCGATTCACTGAATGGGATTAGAAATAAAAATAATAAGACAAATAGTTGCCGTTTCATGTACCGGCTACTGTTTCTGGCGATGCTAATTATTATTTCCGACTCCACCGCCACCGCCGGAGGAGTTAAATGATGTCAGCAGGGATTCGGCATCCGAAATGCTAGTCCTTACAGCAGTAGTTATATCTGTGGCAGATGATGAGGTACTGCTTTGGATATTCAAGGAAGCGGTACCGTTTTTCAATTCATCAGCGGCGCTTTCACCATAGGCTATTAGTGCAAGATCGAAGTCAAGATTACCGGACCCTCTTCCGCTGACAACATTCAGCTCGGCAGCAAGTAATTGAACCAGTAGGGATTCCAATTCTGTTTTATTCGGACCGGTTAGAATATTGAGAGCGGCATCAATTTTATTATCGCCGAATTGAAATGGATCGGTAAGGTACAACTGTTCAATGACTTCCAGATATCCCAGTAGGTCGGTAGCAGATATATCCGCATTTAAATTATTCTTTTGTGCAAAACGCAACTGCTGAATCCAGAATTTGGGCTCTTCAGTATCAAGTAGAATGGTTCCTTCCTCGAATTGCAAAATCAGTTTTTCGGTTTGCGGAGAGAAACCGAAGTCGGTCCCTGTTTCGTCAGCATTATTTACGGTAACCGTCTTGGATATTGAAGTTGTGGCCGAGTAACCGTCAAATAACCTTTCGTTAAAGTCGGAAGTATTTTCGGTAGTTTCTGATCGTACTTCGATACCAAAATCAACAGAATTGGATCCGGTAAATACCATGAATGAATAGGTTCCGGTCGAAGTAGTTGTCCGGGTAAATTCCATGCCATCACCGGTTAAAAGATGTACTGTCACATTTTGTATGCCCGATTCCGATGTGTTTTTAGAACCATTACCGTTTCCGTCAACAAATACGGTACCCGAAATGGTATAAATGCCTTTGCAAGGGCCGGGTATTTCAGCACTACCGGGTTCATTGCCGCTTTCACTCTTAGCAGTTACAGCACCAATGGGTAGGTCTCCGGAATAGGTAATACTATAGACCCGGCTTTCCGTACTTGAAATAGAGGCCTCCCAGGTTATTCCTTCCGGGTTCACTTTAGCCGATTGAATAGGGCTGTAAGCTACCGGTGATCCGGCACAGGAGGGAGATTCAATAAAAAAGTAATTTAAGGCCGGTTCAACACCGGTTCCTGAAACAGTGTAAGTAAATGTTGATTGATTCTTCTCCTGATCGTAGTGCTTGCCGTTAAAGGTTACCAGGTAATTATTCAGCGGAACCGGATCAGTATTATTGTTTTGCAGTTGAATATCTGTGCTTTCACCGGTTGCCGTCTCAAGGCTTATTTCGGAGTCAACAGTCATTGAACTTTGTATGTCACTACAGGAATAAACTGCAATTAATGTGACCAGTAGCAAAAAAGGAATTCGCATACGGATATTCATATCTATAAAACTTTATTTTAGGTTGGTTCAAACGGGAGGCATTATCCGAAATGGAAACAATACACCAAGGCTAAATCCTTATTGCTACCCTCTTTTACTATTCCCCTCGTTTTCTCTCTCTATTACTTCAAGTGAGATTTTATTCAATGTATATAATTCCGTTATACGGTCAAAGAAATTGATAAAAAATAGTCACTTGGAGTCAAAGTAATTTATTAGGCTACTTAAGTTGATATAACCTAGACAGGATTTATTGAGAGGCTAAAGATTCAGAAAAATTTTAGAATTATCCCACTATTTATTTTTTATTTGGGAATAAATAGGTACTCTCGGTAAAAAATTAACGTATAGATTAGCACATGAAATATACCATCAAAGAACAGTTCAACTGCGTAATTATAAAGTTAAAGGGAAATGTAATGGGCGGTCCTGGTGCCGAACAGTTTCGAGAAGATCTGCATGACCTAATAGAGCAGGATAAGACGAATGTAATAGTCAATCTTGGAAAAGTTAAGTTTATCAATTCATCCGGGCTGGGGATTATTATCGGTGCACTGACCACCATGCGAAAAGCAGGTGGGAACCTGATAATCTGTGAGGCCGACAAGAAAATAGAGAATCTGCTTATGATCACACAGCTGGTATCCGTTTTCCAGCACTATCGCACCGAGAAGGAAGCAATTGAACACTATCAGGAAGGCTGACAAGTTCTGGCCACAAATCTACACTGATTAAATCTGATTACTCTGTGAGTCTCTGTGCTTCTTCGTGCCACTCTGTGAAATAGTTAGTAGCTTTTTACCCAAAACAGTACCAATAATTGCTTTCATAAGTCCTGAAGGCCTGTTTTAAGCCTTGCAGAATTGTTTTTGCTTTGCTATCTAGAAAAGTGAAGGAAATTTTTTGGCACTGATTTCCGTTATAAATAGTCAATTGTTAAGAAGATACAATGCGTTATGCCGGATAAAGAGAAGATCAAGAAATTCGAAGAGATGATAGAAAACCCCACTGCCCATCAGCTAAAATCGTATTACGATGCCAAAGAAAAGGCATGTATCGACGCCATGAAATCATCCACATCCAAAAATCCACATAATAAAGGATCGAATTTGGCTGAATTTTGGGAATACGTTTATAATCAATTTTATAAAATTCAATAGTACGATTCTCGTATAGATAAACTTATTTAAAACTGTGTAAGGCTGCATCACATTATGTGTTGCGGCCTTTTTTATCCATAGATTTATCTGCAGGTATTAATGTTTAGTGTTTAAAGTTGATATTAAAATAAATTAAAGATCGTATTTTTTATTTATTTATCGATTATATTGTAAAAAATAAGTTGGCAAATGAATGATAAATAACATACATCTACCATGGACATTAAATTTGTTGAACGGGAAAAAATAAACACTTCTAAAAAACGGTCATCCAAGTTCAAACCACTGCTGGAGGCTCTGGATAACCTGGAAGTAGGTGGCGACGCTATCGAAATTAACTACAAGGATGATAAGAGTGTTAACTCAATGCGTACTGCTGTATACCAGTATAACCAGGATAGAGGCGTAAAAATTAAAAGCGGAAAAGATTCTAAGAATAAAAAGATCTATTTCTATAGAGAAAAATAGATATTAGCATAATTTTTTCTGTACACGTTAGTGTAATAGCTGGTATCCCGACGGCTTCAGAGTATTCGAAAAATCCTTCCTCAGAGAACGGAATTTAGCGCATATTTGTAATTTCAGTGAAGATAAAGACAAATACCTGTGATTATGGATGCCACTACCGTCAAGAAAACCACTCCGAACTCTGCCACCGATCGTTACTCGAGAGAACGTCTGATTAATCGATTTAAAGCTATACGGGATTTCAGTGATCAACTTACTGAACCGCTTGAGATCGAAGATTTCGTGGTTCAGGCCATGGAAAATACTAGTCCCACCAAATGGCATTTAGCCCACGTAAGCTGGTTTTATGAGACGTTTTTGCTGGATAAGGTCTACGACAATTACCAATCTCTTCATCCGCAGTATGCCTATATTTTTAACTCTTATTACCTGCAAACCGGCGAGCCGCACACCCGTTCGAAAAGAGGACTATTGACGCGTCCCACTGTCAGGGAAGTCTTTGAATTCCGGGATTACGTGAATAAAGAAGTGTTTAAATTTTTAGAAAATGCCACAGAGGAACAGCTCAGGGAATATGGTCCGGTTATTGAAATAGGCAATAATCACGAGCAACAGCACCAGGAACTGATGATCACGGACTTTAAATACATGTTTGCCCAAAATCCACTCTGTCCGGCCTATAAAGATCTGAAACTGCCCGATAGCAAAGATGTACCTCCACTGAATTGGGTTGCTTTCGACGAAGGTATTTACCAGATAGGAAATAAGGGCGATGAATTTACCTATGATAATGAGCATCCGCGCCACCGTGAGTTTCTGGAAGCTTTTGAGCTCTCCGATCGTTTGATTACCAATCGTGAGTTTATGGAGTTTATGGAAGATGGAGGATATGAACGCTCCGAGCTCTGGCTGGATGATGGTTGGGCGACGGTTAATGAGAATGAATGGGATAGTCCTTTGTACTGGACAAATAAAGAGGGGCAGTGGCATTACTACACGCTTTCCGGTCTGCGAGAGGTCGATCCCAATGAGCCGGTTACGCATATAAGCTACTACGAGGCCGATGCCTATGCACGCTGGGCTGATGCCCGTCTGGCCACGGAAGCCGAATGGGAAGTTGCCGCCGCCGACCTACCTTACAAGGGAAATTTTGTCGAAGAAGGCCACTACCATCCGCGCCCTCTGCAAGACAGATCTTCGGGACTCAAACAGATGTACGGCGATGTTTGGGAGTGGACAAAGAGTGCTTATGATGCGTACCCGGGATATGAGCCTTTGCCCGGGGCCCTGGGAGAATATAATGGAAAGTTTATGTGCAGCCAGTATGTTCTGCGAGGCGGTTCATGTGCCACATCGGAAACTCATATTCGAAAAACGTACCGAAATTTCTTTTATCCTGACGCCCGCTGGCAATTCAATGGCATCAGGTTAGCTCGAACGGTTTGAGGTCCCCCCATCTATGAGTGCAGAAGCTGAACTGAACGCACCCCGGCGCCAGATGTTTGAGGAGGTAATAGAGGGTTTACGCCGGCCTCAAAAGATGATTCCCAGTAAATTCTTTTATGATGAAAGGGGATCCGAACTTTTTGATGAGATTACCCGACTGGATGAATACTATCCTACCCGTACTGAGACACGTATTTTAGAAGAAAATATTGAAGAAATTGCCGGTGCGGTAGGAGAGCAGTCGGTTATTGTAGAGTTGGGTAGTGGGAACAGCACCAAGACGCGGCTGCTGCTGGATCATATGGCAGACATTTCAGCTTATGTTCCTGTTGATATTTCGGAAGAGTACCTGATGAAGACCGTTCGCATGTTGAAAAAAGAATATCCTGATCTCAGCATCAAACCGGTGTGTGCCGACTACACAAAGCCTTTTCAGATTCCACCCATTGCCAAGCCCTTCGAATATTATGTAATCTTTTATCCGGGCTCGACCATAGGAAATTTTCGTCCGGAGAAAGCCCGTCTGTTTCTCAAGACGATCTCTAAGTTGCTGGTTCCCGGCGGCGGTATGCTGATCGGGGTAGATTTGAAGAAAGACCGCGAGACACTGGAGGCTGCCTATAATGATAGCAGATGCGTGACGGCAGAGTTTAACCTAAATATGCTGGTTCGCATGAACCGGGAGTTGAATGCTGACTTTGATGTTGACGAATTTGAGCACCTTGCATTCTACAATGAGGAAAAGGGACGAATTGAAATGCATCTAGTAAGCAGGCAAAAGCAGGAGGTTCATTTGCAAGACGAAGTTATTTCTATTGATGAAGGAGAGACCATCCACACAGAAAACTCCTATAAATACTCACTTGAAGAGTTCAGGGAGTTGGTTAAAGAGTGGTTCGAAGTGCAAAAAGTCTGGACCGATGAAAAAGAACTGTTCAGCATGCAGTACCTGGTAAAAAAGTGATAGAATAAAATTACCGCTTAATGCACTAAGTGACTAGTGATATAACTCAAGGTACCAGGATTACTTTGCCAATATTTTTTCTTTCCTCAATATAGCGATGAGCTTCTCCTGCTTCTTCAAATGAGAAGGTGGTATCTACGTGAGGTTTTATCCATCCTTCATCTACACCCTTAAGAATTTCTCGGGTCCACAGTGCTGCTTTTTCAGGTTCGTGCCACATATGGCCCAGGTTTACTCCGAAAACACCCCGGTTTTTATCAAGCAGGGAAAGTGGGTGGTAAAAGGGCATTTGAATGACTGTTTTCAGCATATCCCAGTAACTTTTTAGTCCTGCTTCGGGGCCGCCGCTGGCTGTGGATATTCCGAACATGCCCAGCCGGCCGGTTGCACGAAGGGCTTTGTAACTGCGTTTCCACTCCTTGCCGCCAAGCGGGTCAGTTATGAGGTCAACACCTCGGTCGTCGGTGAGCTTCATAATTTCATCAAGCCAGTCGTTGGTGCGGTAGTCTATGGCAAATTCCAAACCTCGTTCAATCAGAAATCGGTGCTTGCGGTGACTGGCCGTACCATATGTTTCGGCACCGATATGTTTTGCGATATCCAGGGCGGCAATACCAACCCCTCCGCCTACATTGTGAATCAGAACCGACTCATTTTTCTGCAGGCTTCCCATCACCACTAGCAGTACCCAGGCCGTCAGGTAATTGACAGGAATAGCGGCGGCTTCTTCAAATGAGAGTTTCTCCGGTTTTTCATAGACCTGCATTTCACTGACGCAAACCTGTTCAGCCTGACCCTTAAAGCGGCACATGGCCAGCACTTCCTTGCCCAGCCAGCTTTCCTCAACCTTATCGCCCACAGAACTTACCACACCGGCAACTTCATAACCCATTACGCATGGTTTGGAAGGTCCGTCCGGATATTGTCCTTTCCGGGCAAGAATATCAGCGAAATTGAGTCCCGCTGCTTTAACATCAATGATTAGTTCATGAGGTTTCGGCACCAGGTCGGGGACTTCCTGTACCTGCAACACATCATAGCTTCCGTTGGTGGTATTTACTATCTGTCGCATAGGTCTAAGCTATTGAAAAATGTACAAGAATACTACCGTATTACATTGTGCCAAATGGTGATTTTTAAATTACTATCGATGGGTTATCCTCGTTGAATTATTGTCCATTCCCTAAATACCTCTCCGGATTATGAAAAGAAAATACGGCTTACTACATTGGTTTATGCTCGAATTATAAGCTAAGGTACAAGATTATGGCTCCGGAGGGTACAGATACGTTACAGGATCAGGTAGATGAGAGAGAATCGACGGTGCAGCACAAGTACGGCACCTTTGGGGGCGTGTTTGTGCCTACGCTGCTTACGATTCTTGGGGTGATTCTATTTCTCAGGCAGGGCTGGGTGATCGGCAATGCCGGACTCCTGGGCGGATGGCTGATCATCACGATTGCATTCGTAATTGTCACATTCACCGCCCTTTCCATGTCGTGCATCACCACCAATATTCGCATCAAGGCCGGAGGCGCCTATTCCATTATATCCCAGTCACTGGGACTTGAGGTAGGGGGCAGCGTAGGGGTGCCGCTTTACCTGGCACAGACTTTTGCCATTACTATGTATGTATTCGGTTTTCGGGAAGGATGGCTCTACATCTTTCCGGGTCATTATGCAATCATCGTAGATATTGTAGTATTCAATTTGCTCTTCATATTGGCATATTTGAGTGCCAAGCTGGCCTTTCGCGTTCAGTATATTATTCTGGCAGTCATAGCGGCAGCTTTGCTATCTGTTGCAGGGAGCGTATTTATGGGAGCACTTGAACATCCTATTCAGTGGTGGGGCGAATTCCCGGGAGCCCCCGAGAATAATTTCCAGGGTGTCAGCTTCTGGGTAGTGTTTGCTGTTCTATTTCCTGCGGCAACGGGCATTATGGCGGGAGCAAATATGTCGGGTGAGCTTAAGAATCCCAAGAAGAGTATTCCGGTGGGTACCATCTCGGCCATAGTCATTAGCTATTTGATATACATGGCTTCAGGATACTGGTTTGCAAGGGTAACCACGGTTGATGAGCTCGTAAATAACTACAATGTAATGATTGATTATGCCCTCTGGCCGCCGGCCGTATTAGGAGGATTGCTGGGTGCTACTTTTTCCTCAGCCCTGGCATCGATTGTCGGTGCACCGCGTATTCTCCAGGCGTTGGGTGAACACCGTATTTTCCCGGGCGGGGGCATCTTTGCAAAACTGGCCAAAGACGGCGAACCCCGAAATGCCATTATGCTCACAGGGGGTATCGTACTGGTCACATTGATGCTGCGGGATCTTAATACCATCGCCCCGCTGATCACCATGTTTTTTCTAATAACGTACATGATGATAAACATGGTAGTACTCATTGAGCAGGGCATGGATATGATCAGTTTTCGCCCCACATTTACCATTCCAAGATTCGTGCCGGTAGTGGGCACCGCAGGCTGCCTGTTTACGATGTTTATTATCAATCCGACTTTTGGGTTGATTGCCTTGGCTTTTGTAATTGCCACCTATTTATATCTTACCAACAGAAAGCTGAAAGTTCCCTATGGCGACATGCGAAGCGGTCTCTTTGTATCTCTTGCCGAATGGGCAGCGAAACGGGTATCCCTGCTTCCTGAAAATAACGAGCGAGCCTGGAAAGCTAACCTGCTTGTACCCGTTCGTAGCGCAAGAGAATTAAGCGGAACTTTCAGTCTCATCAGAAACCTGGTTTATCCCAAAGGCTCCATCAAGCTGGTCGGTCTTTCCGGGATGGATGACCGAGGTGATCTGCAGGACTCACTGATGGATCTCGCTATGTCTTTTGGCAAGGAAAACGTTTACACCAGGTGGACTGTGATTGACTCCGATAACTTTAAAGAGGCCGTTCTTAACGCCTTACAGACCTTGCAGGGGACCTTTTTCAAGCCCAATATCCTGTTTCTGCGATTACCCAACCATACAGCATATGATGAAGAGATACACTCTATCATCAATGAGGCGCGGCTTAATAATATGGGCATACAGCTCTATGTGGAAGACGTTGTGGCGCAACTCGGAAGGAGCGCTTCCATCAATGTCTGGATACATGAAAGGAGTCCGGATTGGGATTTGAATATGAATCTTGGAAATCTTGACCTCGCACTCTTAACTGCCTATAAGCTAAAGATCAATTGGAATGCCGAGATGAGAGTAATCACGGTGGTTGAAGAGGGTCAGGAGGAAGAAGCCTACAAATATCTGGAGAACCTGCTGGACATTGCCCGTTTGAGAGAGGTCACTCCACATGTAGAGATTGGCTCCTTTACCGAAGCCCTCGAAAATGCGCCTCATGCTGATGTGGATTTGCTCGGCCTGCCGGAGGAACCCGATTTGAATGAGCTTCGCACGTATGTAGAGAAAACACAGTCGGCCTGTGTCTTTGTAGCCGACTCCGGCCGTGAGAGTATACTTGCCTGAGAATAACCACTAAGTCACTAAGTGAACTTAGTGGTTATATTTAATCGCGCATCAGTTTCTTGTAGTGGATGCGTTCGGGGTGATATTTGGAGCCCAGTCGTTTTTCTCTGTTCTCCTCATATTCCGAATAGTTGCCTTCGAACCAGTAGACCTGACTGTTTCCTTCAAATGCCAGCATATGTGTGGCAATGCGGTCGAGGAACCACCTGTCGTGTGAGATCACTACCACGCAGCCGGCGAATTCAAGCAGGGCCTCTTCCAGTGCGCGCAGGGTATGGACATCCAGGTCGTTGGTCGGCTCATCCAGCAGCAGCACATTGGCACCCTGTTTGAGCATCTTAGCAAGATGCACGCGGTTTCGCTCACCTCCGGAAATTTCACTGCATCTTTTTTGCTGGTCACTTCCGCTAAAATTGAATCTAGCCACATAGGCTCTTGAATTGACCTCGCGATTGCCCAACTTTACGGTTTCTTTTCCATCGGAAATCTCTTCCCAAATGGTTTTATCGGGGTCCAGGGGGCGTTTTTGATTGATATAGCCCAATTCAACGGTACTTCCAATTTCAAAAGATCCGCTATCCGGTTCTTCTTCTCCCGTAATCATTCTAAAGAGCGTTGTCTTACCGGCTCCGTTAGGACCGATCACTCCCACAATACCGCCCGGTGGCAGCTTGAAATTCATATCTTCAATTAGCAAGCGATCGTCATAGCCTTTGGAAACATGGTCGGCTTCGATGACCTTATCACCCAGGCGGGGTCCGGCAGGGATAAAGATCTCCATATCTTCGCGCTTTTTGCGATGCTCTTCGGAAAGCAGCTCCTCATATTTATTGATACGAGCTTTGCTTTTGGCACGCCGTCCTTTGGGGTTCTGGCGAATCCATTCCAGCTCCTGCTCCAAGGTTTTTTGGCGCTTTGATTCCTGCTTCTCTTCCTGTTTTAGCCGCTGCTGTTTTTTTTCCAGCCAGGAGCTGTAATTTCCTTCGAAGGGGATGCCTTCTCCACGGTCCAGTTCGAGAATCCAGCCGGCTACATTATCCAGAAAATAGCGATCATGAGTGACGGCGATGACTGTACCTTCGTAACGGGCGAGATGCTGCTCCAGCCATGCTACCGATTCCGCATCCAGATGATTGGTGGGTTCGTCAAGCAGCAAGACATCGGGTTTTTGAAGCAACAGTCGGCATAGTGCCACGCGGCGCGCCTCCCCTCCGGAAAGCACCTCCACCGAAGTATCACCGGGCGGGGTGCGGAGGGCATCCATGGCTTGTTCAAGCTTGCTGTCTAGATCCCATGCATCGAGGTGATCTATTTTATTCTGAAGTTTCTCTTGTTTCTCGATGAGCTTTTCGAAGTCCGCATCAGGATCACCGAAAGCTTGGTTAACCTCTTCGTATTCGTTCAGCAGATCGATGGTTTTCTGAACTCCTTCCTGGACAATCTCTTTCACGGTTTTGGAGGGATCGAGCTTCGGCTCCTGAGGTAGGAGTCCAAAGGTGACCCCTTTTTGGCGGGATATATTACCTAGATACTCTTCATCTTCACCCGCGATAATGTGCAAAAGGGTACTTTTACCGGACCCGTTTGCACCAAGCACCCCGATTTTAGCGCCATAGAAGAAGGAGAGATAGATATCTTTCAATACATAGTTGTTGGGCTTGTATACTTTGCTCACCCCTACCATGGAGAATATTACTTTTTGATCACTCACTACTGATGGAATTAAGAATTAGGAATTAAAAAATTTTGAATTTGAAACCGGGAATGGGAGGTTGACTCGGTTGACGGGACAAAGGTACGGAATTGGCAGGAAAATTTTGAATTAATAGTGTTCATTAAGAAGCAAGAAGCAAGAAGCAAGAAGTGAGGAGTGATGGGTCCTGGTGAGAAATGAGTAATTAAAAATGGGTATAGAATATTTGTATAACGGATTGGCTGTTTCGCGGAGGTTCACAGAGTAGACGCAGAGTTGCACTAAGTTGTATAATCATTGTAGATCTGTGGCGGAACCTAGACTAATTTTGTTCTTGAGGCCGAAATTTCTTAGCTATGTTGAACCGTAAACAAAAACGGAATTAAATTTTTTGCTATGAATATGAAAAAAGCGATTTCTGCAGGGTTGTTAATCGGCGGACTGGTACTTCTTTATTTTGGGTACGATCAATATCAATCCTTCCAATCGGAAGTGAACCAGTTTCTGGGTGGATCGGGCTCACAAAAGGGTATTTGGATGATGGCAGGCGGTGCAGCGGCATCAATAGCAGGGCTGGCCGGTTTGCTGCGTGGAGGTAAATGAATGTGAGTAATGTAGGGTTTTGAGAAGCTATACCACTAAGTATCACAGAGATAGCACTGAGGTGCACAGAGATCTGTGTAAATCTGCGGCCCAATAACCGGTATTAGCTACTTTCTCCCCTCAATTGCGCTTTTCTAAAAAATGGTTATAATAGTATCAATTATTAACCAAGTAAAATAAACGCATGCAGGGATATCTGCTGTCGGGACTGCTGGTAATATCCGTTCTATTTATTGTGATCAGTACGGCCCGATGGAAATTGCATCCCTTCCTTGCTCTTCTTCTGGCAGCTTTTGGTGTCGGACTATTTGCAGGTTTACCTGGCTCCGAGACTGTTGCGGCTATAACCGATGGCTTTGGTGGGACCTTGGGATCCATTGGTATTGTGATTGCTGCAGGTACCATTATAGGGGCCATGCTGGAGAAGAGCGGCAGTACGCGCGTGATAGCCGATTTGGTCATACGTGGCATTGGTAAAGCACGATCGGCTTTGGCAATGAGTATCACCGGGGCCATTGTTTCCATACCGGTATTTTGCGATTCGGGATTTGTGATTCTTTCTCCACTCAATCGATCCCTGGCTGATGAGACAAAACAGTCACTGGCAACTTTTGCCGTTGCCCTTAGTATGGGTTTGTATACTACTCATGTCTTTATACCTCCTACTCCCGGTCCGATCGCAGCGGCCGGCACCCTTGAGGCGGATATCGGATCTGTGATACTGCTTGGTATCTGCGTCACTATTCCGGTTATACTGGTGACCTACCTTTTTGCGAACTATGCGGGCAAGCGTATCTATATAGATCCTTCGGAAACGACGACAGCTATAAAGGAAGGTGCAGGGCAAGGTGAAGGTTCTGTGGGGGATGAAGAACGGTATATGGAATCGATTAAAAAACCTTCTGCTTTGACAGCTTTACTGCCAATCCTTGTTCCCATGCTATTGATTGCTATTGGATCGGTTGCTTCTTTACCATCAGAACCTTTTGGTGAAGGCTGGTATGTGGAAGCCATTAACTTTTTGGGTGATCCTAATACCGCTTTGATTATCGGCGTATTCCTGGCTTTTCGCACCATTGTACCTTCACACCGAGGTCCGAAGGTTTACGGAGAATGGGTGGGTGAGGGCCTGAAAAGTGCGGGAACTATCATTTTGATTACGGGCGCGGGAGGAGCTTTTGGAAGTGTGCTTCGTGCCACAGAAATAGGCAGTTTTCTGGGACAGATTCTTGCGGAATGGAATATCGGAATTTTCCTGCCGTTTTTGATTGCGGCAGCTCTAAAGACGGCACAGGGTTCTTCTACTGTAGCCATCATCACTACGGCATCAATCATGCTGCCCTTGCTACCTGATGCCGGTCTCGCAGAAGGATTAGGTCCGGTGTTGGTTACCCTTGCCATCGGGGCGGGTGCGATGACGGTTTCCCATGCTAATGATAGTTATTTCTGGGTCGTAAGCCAGTTTTCCGGAATGGATGTTTCACAGGCCTATCGTTTGCAGACAGCCGGATCGGCAGTAGCAGGGGTGACGGGAATGATCACGGTTTTTATACTGAGCCTGTTTTTAGTGTGATATGATTTATTAGTCTTGAGTTTTGAGTCATGATTCTTGAGTAGATAGGATTGCTGATCCAGGAGTTGAGATTTTTTAGCCCGCCATTTTTGCTGTTTTTATAAATGTACCCATCTGGAACACTGATAAGGTGTTGCTTTGTTTATTTAGTACATGATTAAGAGAAAAAAGTAAAAGAAAATATTCTCAGATAGTAACTGGTTAGGGATAAAAGCACTTGTTTATTCATTGCTGTTATTATTGAATAGATTATTATCTCGTTTATGTCGCTAGAAATTATTTTTGTTCTTTTTCTTTTAGTGGCGGCTTTTTTTCTATTTGCCACCGATTATGTCTCCTTCGATGTTGCCGCCATGATCTTATTATTCAGCCTTCTGGTAACCGGAATTCTGGATTTTGAAGAGGGGCTCTCCGGAATCAGCCATCCTGCTACAGTCGCCATTGCCTCCATGTTCGTACTGAGTGAGGGATTGCGCCGTACGGGTTTGTTGAACAAGGCCGGTGACTATTTTTCAGAGAGGCTACAAGAGAATTTTTACGTATGGATGGTGGTGATGATGCTGTTTATAAGCGGCATGTCGGCCATAATGAACAATACCGCGGTGGTCATAATATTTATTCCTATCCTTATCGAAGTGGCCTCCAAGATTGGTATAAGTGCCTCAAAGCTGCTGATGCCTGTTTCATTTGCAGCCATCATGGGAGGGATCTGTACGCTCATCGGTACCTCCACAAACCTGCTGGTTGCCTCCATTGCCGAAGAACGGGGAGCGGCGGCATTCTCAATGTTTGACTTTACCCCTGTGGGAGTCAGTTTGCTGGTAGTAGGCTACCTGTTTCTGCTGATATTCGGTATAAATATGATACCTGCACGCCGATCTCAGGATGAGGATGAGTTGACCAAGAATTTTGAAATGCAGGGCTATCTTGCCGATGTGGTAGTGGAACCCAATTCAGATCTGGTTGGCGGAGTACTGGATGAAGAAGAACTCACGAAGCGTCTGGATCTGGATGTTCTCCGAATCATGAAACCAGATCGTAACCGTTCGGCACAACGTTCTGAAATTAAGGTTGAGGTGGGTGATGTATTTCGGATTCGGGCAAACCCCGAGGAGTTGAATAAACTGTTGCAGAAAGAAGACTTTTCTTCCCGTGCCGCAAAAGAATGGTTCGATGTGGACCTGGAGCATGGTCGTGACGCATTGATAGAGGCTATTGTTACCCCGGAATCAAGTCTGGAGGGCAAAAGTCTAAATGAAATTGATTTCTATGAACGGTTTGGGGCAGTACCGCTCGCAATAAGGCACAAAGGTGAGCTTCAGCACGATGATCTGGGAGAAGTGAAAATCTCAGGAGGTGACAGCCTGCTTCTCAGCCTGAGTTCCGATCGCATTTCGGAAATTGAAAAAGACTCTACCTTTGTTGTTGCCTCCAAATTGGGTGTGATGTCTCAGCGTAAAGACAAAACATTCATGGCACTCAGTATACTCTTGGGTGTAGTGCTGGTAGCGGCCTTTGAAATATTACCTATAGCAATCAGTGCAGGTACCGGTGTGATACTCATGATTTTGACAGGCTGTATCACCACCGAAGAGGCCTACCAGGCAGTAAACTGGAAAATCATTATGTTACTGGCCGGAGTTATTCCGTTAGGGCTTGCTATGGATAAGACCGGAGCGGCGTCTCTTCTGGCGGAGGGACTGATAGAAACACTTCAAGGTTTTGGCCCGCGCGCCCTGCTTGGGGGATTTTACCTTTTGACGATGCTCATGTCAGCGGTCATGTCAACCAATGCTTCGGCTGCTTTGGTAGCACCGCTGGCCATACAGATTGCCAACTCCATAGGGGTAAATCCTGAGCCGTTCGTGATCAGCGTATCCTATGCAGCGTCGCTTACTTTTCTCACTCCATTCGGACATCACGCGAATACCCTGATATATGGTGCCGGACAGTATAAGTTTACTGACTTTACCAAGGTAGGATTGCCGATTAATATTCTCTTTTGGGCTCTAGCTACTTACCTGATACCGGTTATTTGGCCATTTTAGATAATCTTACCACTTAGACTCTAAGTGAACCGGGTGCCTTAGTTGTAATTATAGATCAAAAAGCGATTTGAGGGCAACTGCCACACCATTGGTCCATCCGAAGCCATCCTGTAGGGGGTATTCCCCGCCTCCGGCTTCCAGCGATAGATCACATACGTTATACTTTTCCATCATCTTGCCGGTTCGGTTGAAGACCGACTCATTTAGCTTTAGCCAACGCTTAGCGATTGTCTTTGCAAGTGGATTATGACCGTAATTCATCAAACCCTGAACAGCAATCCACTGCAGCGGAGCCCAACCGTTGGGGTGATCCCACTGCTGTCCCGTGCTGTGTAGTGAAGTTACAAGCCCGCCTTCTTTTAGAAATTTGTCCTCCAAAGCATGGGCAATAAAATCTGCCTGTTCGTCACTGGCCAATCCGGTATAGATCGGGTAAGCACCTGCCATTGACCAAACTTCGGTTCGTGATCCCTGTTCCAAATCGAAATCAAAGTAAAATTCCTTTTCCTGATCCCAGAAAAGATCGTCAAAAGCAGTTTTGCGTTGAAGTGAGGCTTCTACATAACGCTGCTCTTTTGTCCACTGTCCCAACCGGTGTTCCAAATACCAGAGCAGGGCGTTCAAATCTACGGGTAAAATCTCAGTTGTTCGTATGGTTTTCAACGACTCTTCATCCCTGAACCAGCGGCTGGTGAAGTCCCAACCCGATTCGGCGCCCGCCCGAAGGTGTCGGTAACGCACTTCAGATTGTTTGGGATCAAGATCGGTAGCCAACTCAAAATCCTCTCGCCAGGATTCTTCACGAGGGAGGGGCCGATCATCCCAATAGCGATTTAAAATACAGCCTTCTTTCTTGACCACTCTTCCGTGTGTTTCACCTTCTGAAAGGTCACTGCTACCTTCCATCCAGAAGTCGTACTCCTGTTTTAAAGCGGGTATAAATTCTTCAATCGCTTCTTCTCCTTCCATTCGTGCAATCAGGTCAACAAGCATCACAAAAAAGGGAGGCTGAGAGCGACTGACATAATAATAACGGTTTCCATTTGGTACGTGACCAACTTTCTCAATTAGGTAGGCAAAATTTCTCGTCAGGTTTTTGACTGTATCCAAACGGCCGGCTGCCGCCAGACCTTCTGCCGTAAAGTAGGTATCCCAGTAGTAGATTTCCCGGAAGCGACCACCCGGTACAATATAGGGATGGGGAAGGGGAATCAAGGTGCTGAAATCGGAGACCTCTTCATCGGGCCGGCGGCTGAGGTAATCCCACAACTTCTCGATATGTTTATCCATCGTTTCACCGGATTTAAATACTTCCGTCTCATCCTCATCCGGCATCCGGAAGTACTCGTAGACAAAGGCTTTTAGGTTGAAATGCGGTTTTGATCGTTGTTCGTTATAGGCACTTCGGATCTCTTCAGGATTGGTTTTGGGAATGCAGTCAACAAAAGTCTTGGAATCCTTGAAGATTCCTGACTGCTGAACATCTTCGAATAGGGGACCGCTGAGTTGAATAAACCTATCAACTATCTCCGGGTTGATTGTTTTCATAGTCTATCTTTCTGCCACTGATTTACACAGATTATATGTTATTGACATAGTAGTAAAAAGGGAGGAGGTTGGAAAGAGTTAGGTATAAGGTATAGGGTATAGGGTATAAGGAGAATGATAGAAGCAACTTTATGGGATTCTCCATCTTCAAAGACCTGTGTAATCTGCGGCTTATACCTAATCCGTTAAGCTCTCAAATTTGAAATCTTTTCGCAGTTTACGATAGGGGAAAAGTATCAGCAGCATGATTCCCATGGGTATCAGTGTGAGATAAAATGCTGTAATTCCATCAAGATGATCAAACATAAATCCGGTAAAAATAGAACCGGTGGTACCGCCAAGGGCAGAGAAAATGACAATGAGACCGGTCATGCCGCTCTGCTTTGTTTTTGGGAGCTTGCTGAGCACAGTAGAGCTGAGCGTGGGATAAATAGGCGCAAGAAATAGACCAATCAATGGGAATATATAGGCTGCAAAAGGAGCGCTCAACCAACCCTGTACGGAACCCTCTTCTATGCCACCGGCTAGCGGCAGAACCAGGACTACCAGTAACATGGCACTGGCAATACACGAAATGAGAACCCAAAACCAGTTAACTTTCTTCATAACTGCTCCACTAGCCAGACGTCCGATGGCTGTAGTTGCAGCAAAGATGCTGGTCACCTGTACACTCATGGCATCAGGCAATTGCAAGATCTTATTGTTAAAGGTGGGCATCCAGGTTCCGATTCCCTGCTCGATATAAACATATAGAAATACCCCGGCAATAAATATGAGCACCAGAGGAAGGCGTACCAGTCCGATCATTTCGAGGAAACTTTTCTTGATATCCTGGTTATCGGCCTGCACTTCGCTTTCATCGAGTTCAGTGAAAACCAGCAGAACGAATGCGGCAGCTGAGATAGCGGCCAGTACCCAATAGGTATCAAGCCAGGTGGCTCCGGGAGTATGATTCGCCCAATCAATAAATCCTCCAAAGAGCCAGTAGCCTAAAAGTACCCCTATCATAAATATACCCTCCAGCATATTCATAAAACTGCTGTGTTCGTTGGAGTCGTCGGTAATTAATCCCACCGTGGAGTAGACCGATACTTTTATGAGTGCAAAGCTCACTCCTACAGTTGCAAAGAGTATTTTAGTCATCAGGAAACCTCCGGTGAGGCGCATCACAATAGCTGCGACCGTGACAAATGCCAGTCCGGCCAGCATAGATTTTTTGTAGCCGAACTTCGGTATGTAGGAGGCGATGAGGAAGGATGCAATGGCAATGGAGAGATCCTTATAACCTTCGAGTACACTGGCAGAACTGGGATCGATCTGGTACTCATTGATCACCTGCAGGATGACGGTCCCCACGCTGTTCAGGAGAATGGCAAACACGAAGTAATTTAAGAACAGCGAGAGCTTAATTTTCCAGTGTTTCATAATGGGGTACTATGCTTGTAATTAGTTGGTTGCCATGCCGGTAGGACATTTACACCGATAATCAACGCTTATTTAATGAATTAAAAGGGTTTTTAAAAATGAGCCACTATGTTGTTACACAGATATACTCAGAGTAGCGCAAATTTGTACTGAGAATAAATGATTCAATTTTAAGCTCTGTGTACCTCTGTGTAATAGAGACCTATCTCGTACCCAATGGTTGCATGCTATCCCATTCGGCCGCGATCCGGTCGAGTTCTTTTTTGAGTGTGTTATAGCGAGAGTAGGCATCACTGCCCGGACGCTGGTCAGCGCGGATGGTCATGTAATACATATACTCAAGCTGGTCAATGAGCATCGGCGGAGGGTAACTGCCTTCTTCGGAAGTGACGAGTTCAGCATGCAGCTCATTCAATTTCTCCATCATAGCAGAACTGACTTCCCCATCTTCCGATTCTTGCAGATGCGAACGAGCCGAATCGATCTCAGCCGCTATGCGCTGTGCTTTGCCGATGGCATCGCGAACCTTAAGATTGTGTTTCATCTGGGCCACCATATCCGATTGGGTAACACCTGCCTCCTCTATGCGTGGGTCAATCAGAATGTTAAGGGGTTGTTCCACAGTTTGACTACCCACCGAAAGTTTTACGGTATATGAACCGGGTACCGTCATCGGGCCGGCACCGACACCGAAATAGGTCTCGCCGTCTTCAGAAGGGACAGTTTCTCCCGGATAGCGTAAATTCCAGATAAAACGATTATGACCCTCTTTAAGCTTTAAGTCTCCGGCATAATCAGGTATGGTACCGGGCGCCATCATGTTTATTTCATCATTGTCGCCCTCTTCATTGTCGGTTTGATCCTCATTTTCAGTAACCCCGACAAAATTGCGAACCGTTTCTCCATCTTCATTAATAAATTGAAGAACCACCGGCTCATCCGGCAGCACCTCGAGATAGAAGTCGACCATCGCGCCGGCATCAATATATTCAGGTACCCCTCGCGAACCGCGATAGCGCATTCGATAGGCATCTCGCGGTCTAAAGAGATGTAGGGATTCACTGATCATGTTTTCATCAGCCTGATGCAAGAGACTGAGGTTATCCAGTATCCAGAAACCACGACCCATGGTAGAAAGAACGAGATCTTTGCGGTGAACCTTGATATCGGTGATTGGTGAGTTGGGCAGTCCATATTGCAGTTGCTGCCAATGTGCTCCGTCATCAAAAGAGATGAAAAAACCGAAATCGGTTCCCGCGTAGAGCAGACCTTTGCGGTCGGGATCTTCACGAATCACACGGGTAGGGAAATCGGCAGGTATACCATTTTCACCGGTTGTAAGTCGTGTCCAGCTCTTACCGTAATCTTCGGTTTTATAGATATAGGGTGAAAAATCATCGAGGAAGCGTCGATGTACCGCAATATAGGCTGTTCCCGCGGCATGTGGGGAGGGTTCTATGGCATCCACGCGTCCGTTAGGAGGCAGATCTTTAGGCGTTATATCGGTCCACGATTCTCCTCCGTTTCGTGTGATGTGAACGGGACCGTCATTGGCACCTACCCAGATTACCTGGGGATCATGCGGTGACTCCTGAATGGAGTAGAGGGTACTGTAATGTTCTTCGCCTGTGATATCACGGGTGATAGGTCCACCGGAAGGCATCTGGTATTGCGGTTTGAAAGCCGTTAAGTCCGGACTGATGCGTTTCCATGTTTGTCCTCCGTTTTCAGTTTTATGCACATATTGTGAGGTGTTATATACCACACTGGAATCATGCGGCGATACTTCAATAGGAACCACGCGCTGGAACCGGTATGAGAGCTCTGCCGGATTGCGTCCGTACATGTATTCGGCCCCGACCCAAAACTGTTTTTCCTGTCCGGTTTCCCAGTTATATTGCCCGAAACGGCCCTTGCAGTTGGCGTAGGTTATATTCGGATTATTGGGAGTAGGTACCGCAGGACCTGTTTCGCATCCTCCTATATCATGCCAAAGGGCGCCGGTGGCCAGATCACTTTCTGCCGGCGGCAGGCTGGGTACGGCGATGGTTGTATTATCCTGTTGGCCTGCATAGAGCCAGTAGGGAAAGCGGTCGTCAACATGCACTTGGTAGAGTTCAGCGGTAGGCTGGTTATGCTGTGTTGACCAGGTTTTACCTCCGTCCAGCGTTACTGTTGCTCCACCATCATTGCCCTGGATCTGGATGTCCGGATTGTCCGGATTTACCCACAGATCATGAACATCTGCATGGGTGACACGCCTACGTTCGAAGGTTTTACCTCCATCCACTGAAACCCAATACCTCACATTACCGACATAGACTTTATCGGGGTTCTTGGTATCGGCCGTGACATTTGTAAAGTAGAAAGGGCGATTCATGATACCGGAGGTATCACTGACCAGTGTCCAGCTCTCACCTCGGTCGTCAGATCGGTACAATCCTTCTTCCTCATCCGGAGCTTCAAACAAGGCATATACGCGATCAGGATCTGCCGGGGTCACTGCAAAATCTGCCTTGCCCGTTAAGCCTTGTGGTAGCCCCTCGGTAAGTTTTTTCCATGTATCGCCACCATCGGTCGACTTGTAGAGACCGTTTTCTTTTGCGGCTCCGCTGATGATGGTCCACGGTTTACGCTCGGCGCGCCACATGGCAGCATAAATTTCATCTGGATTTTCGGGATTCAGTTCCAGGTCAATTGCCCCGGTAGTGTCGGATGCGAAGAGTACCTTTTCCCAGTTTTCACCTCCATCCGTCGATCGAAAAACACCACGCTGTGGATTGGGACCGAAGGGGTGGCCAAGTGCTGCAACGTATACACGATCAGGGTTTTCGGGATGCACTTCAACAGCTCCAATCTGTCCGGCATCTTCGAGGCCGAGATAAGTCCAGCTTTCGCCTGCGTCTGTTGATTTATACATACCTTTTCCCGTGGTGACATTGGCTCTAATACCATCAGTACCGGTTCCCACATAGATGATACTGGTATCAGAATCGGCTACTTCGATAGCGCCAATGGAAGTACTGGCAAAACCGTGGCCGTCACTGATATTAGTCCAGCTCTGACCGTAGTCCTCCGTTTTCCAGACGCCACTTCCACCGGCTGCTCCCATATAGAATTTGTGCGGGTGAGCACGGTGTCCTTCTACCGCTGTCACGCGACCTCCACGCGTGGGTCCAACTGTACGGAACTCCATGTCACGAAACAGCGTCGTATCGATAGCAACATCCCCGAGGGAACTGCTCTGTGCCGGACTGAAATCCGGAGTGGTAAGACAGGTTAAAAGACTAAGAATAGAAAGCAGGAAGAGGTATAATAGATTTCGCATGGTGGAAAGTGTGGTGATACTGATTGTTTTAGGCTGTATTAAAACTGAATATAATTAATGAAATAGCGGGAGATATGAAAATTTATATGGAACACGGGTACCACGGATTAGGGCGGATTTTCACAGTTTTATTTTCCGGTTTTCTTAGTGAAGCTCTGTGCCTACTCTGTGAGACTCTGTGTAATAGCTCATATAGCACTGCACTAAGTATTAGGCAAAAATTTTTCAGACTGTGCCATTACTCCATACTCATTATCCACCAAGATATCCGCCATTTTTTTATGCTTGCTGACAATCTCGTGTTCAATCTTCAGCACTTCTTCATTAAAAGGGATGATAGGATCACGGGCTCGTTTAACCCGGTCCGAATAGGTGTCCTGATAATTTCTTAGCATAAATATTTTACAGTCAATACGCTCCAGGAGGGTCACATAGGTGCCTTCGGCAATGACTACATCTACATCAGAGATCTCAACAATGACCTCACGTATTTTATTTTCACGGTAGTGTACCAGTGGTTTTTTGAGCTGATCGGTTCCTTTCTTGCAGCTGTCAATATGTTGCTGCAGCAGTTCAAGGTTGACCTCCTCAGGTCCCACGTGAACGATATTTTCAACCCGACGGTCGTGGTTATCCTTGGGCGGCAGCTTAAAATAGTCATCCATGTGAAAGATGAAACAGGAATATCCCATTTCTTTAAGTACTTCTTCAATGGCGAGACTGAGTGTCGATTTACCGCTTCCCGACTCCCCGCCTACCGTCATGGCAAACACTGATTCGGTTGACCGTAGCCGGCTCTCAATTAGCTTGACGATTTCTTTAGCCGGCGGCAGATGATGCGGTTTTATACGTATGATGTCTCCTATCAATGCAATATTTTTTAACACTTAGGCACTTTATACACTGAGTGACTTAGTGGTTATTATGTTTTATAGCTTGAAGTAAAAATAACAGCCCGGAGGCACTGTAGCTAAGACGTTCTTTACCTTCGGGTTTCAAAGAGTCAGAGGCAATATATTCACAAAATCCGGGTGATTCCGGGTTCTCAATTTCCATCCACGATGTGAGCATATCTTCGGCCGGTTTAGTATTTCCGTTTTGACTCATTCCCCAGCCAAAAAGTCCCATCCACACCGGCCAAATGCCTCCATTGTGAAAATGGTGTGCTTCATTTTTAAATTCGTAACTGTAATTATCCTTGAGTTCGGACCAGGCAGAATCTCCCGGTTTTATGACCGGCCAGAATGCAGGGAGGAGATTAGTGCCAATTTCATCAAATATCTTCCGGGTATACTGCAGAATCTTTTCTTTCTGTACGGAATCAGCCAGGCCGAGGTTTAGGGCAAGACCATGTCCCGCAGCATCGAAATGCCTGTTATACCCCCTTGGATCGATGGCACAGGCGAAATGTTGTAATTCACTCTCAGCAATCTCTTCAAAGCAACGCTTGTGGTAGATGGCAGGGTGGTCGATAACCGATGAATCCGGCCAGAAATTAATAGCTATACGCTCCCTTATGATACGGGATTGCACGGCACGGTCTTCATCGTCGTAAAGTTCTGAGTAAAGCTCAAGCGCCCATAGTCTCAGGCAGTTATCGTAGAGAGTATGACCCTGAACGGGGTACTCATCTGCCCAGTTCCCACTGAGCGGGGTGTACAGCAATCCTCTTCCATTAAATTCCCAGCGGTCCAGTATTTCAAGAGCCAGCATCAGGTTGGGCTGCAGTTCACGCTTCAGTTTTCCATCTCCGGTGTGTCGCAAAAAATGTAAGGCCCCGACGACAAACCAGGAAGTTGCATCCACCCGTCCTGCCAGTCCGCCATAGCTGATATCCGGATCACCCTCGTCGGGCAAAACGTTGGATGGGATCATGCCATGGGGGTGTTGGTATTCGGCCAGGGTCAGAACAGATTTTCTGAAGACTTCCAGAATATCCGGTTCTTCAAAAGGCAATGCGGCAATCCCTGCAACCATGGCATCACGTGACCATAAGCACCGGTAGTTGTCCTGGGCTTCGGGACTTGCCATAATACCGAAATCGGCAGTGGCCTCCCGAAGCAATTGCAGTGCTTGGCTTTCCAAAATCTCTAAATCCATACATTAAAGTACAGTATGATAGTGATTACGATAAGAACGAGGCCGGCTCCCTGATAACGGTAATTCTTATACCAGGCAAGTTCTTTCAATTCCTGGGTCTCTTTTTTAAACCCGGAAATCTGCCATACCGTATTTTCTACTACTTCGTTTGAAGGAGGAGGGGCGGTATAGCTTCCGATGACATGCGCCAGCACGCAGACTCCAAAGTGAATTCCGGTCATATAGAGAAAGTCAATCAACTGCTCGCTCGTATTGAAAATAATAGCAAAAAGCGTCAATAAAGCACCTACAATAGCACACCAAAGTGCACCTCTTTCATTGGCCCGTTTCCAGAAGAGACCGACTACAAAGAGCGCTATTATAGGTGGACTGAACCAGGAGAGAACGTACTGTAGGTAATCCCAGAGCTTTTCAAAGTGTTGTATCTGCGGAGCCCACAAAACGGCAATGATCATTACCGTGGCTGTAATCCAGCGGCCGATGCCCATTAATTCAGCCTGGTTTTTGTCAGGATGAAGCTTCTGGTAGAAGTCCATTGTGATGAGAGTGGATACCGAGTTAAGACCCGAGTCGATACTCGACATCATCGCGGCAATTAATCCTGCCAGTACCAACCCAAGGATACCAATAGGCAGCAAGTCGAACATCATAGTGGGATAAACCGTATCCACTTCAGTAATTTCGGGATAGAGTACGCGTGCAAAAGCACCCGGCATAATCATAATAAAGAGAATGAGCAGTTTCAGAAAACCGGCAAACATGGCTCCCCACTGTCCTTCCTGGGTTGTTTTGGAGGCAAGGGCACGCTGGGTGATATACTGATTTGTACCCCAGAAGTAGAAGCCGAGCAAAAAGACTCCGGTAATGAGTCCGGGCCAAGGCAGCTCTTCATCCGAGGCAGGTTTTATAATATCGAAGTGAGAAGGGTCGGTTACTGCCATGACTTCCGAGAGCCCGCCGGATTGTTCCCAGGCAAACCAGGTAATAATTATAGATCCTATAATCAGTATGACGGCCTGAATGGCATCAGTTATAACAACTGCTGAAAGACCCCCTGTAATGGTATAGATACCTGCGATGACAGCGAGACCGGTTATGACCATCCATAGGGGTATTCCGGGGAATATCAATTGAATAACAATTCCACCGGCATATAGGGTGGCGGAGATATCTACAAATACATTCAGGACGATGGCTATGAAGGATGCATAGGCCCTTGCATTGTAATCATAGCGCCTTTCCAGATACTCGGGGATAGTGAATATCCGATTACGCAGGTAGAAGGGAAGAAAGAAAACCGCAAAGATGATAAGGACAACAATGGCCATCCACTCGTAGCTGAATACCGAAAAGCCGGCTCCATCAGCGTAACCGGAACCTGTGAGACCGATTAATGTATTGCTTGAGATGTTCGAAGCAAAAAGAGAAAAACCGATCAACGGCCAGGTGAGGCTTCGGCCGGCAAGAAAATAGTCTTCGGCTCCTTTGTGACGTTTACCTATCCAGAAGCCAAGGATCAAAACCCCTACGATATAGGCAACGACAATAACCATGTCGATTAACGCTAGATTGAAATCAGGCATAGATTGTCCCCTTTTATTGTGCCATCTTTGGTGATATACCCCTCAAAGTAGACGGTTAAAAAATTAATTTAATATTTAATGAATTACGCGGAGATATGAAAATATAGTACACAGATTCGGCGGATTGGGATAGATAGGTGCAGATTGGAGCAATATTTTTAAAGGATAAGTAACTCTCTGTGTGTCTCTCTGCGCTACTCTGAGTGCCTCTGTGAAATTGTCTAAATAATTACTTGATAGGAAAAGTAAAAGAAAAACGCGTGCCAATAGTGTTGGAGATATCGAGTCGGGCATCCAGCTGATTCTTGAACGTCTCAATCAGCATCATCCCCAGTGAACTGCTCGTGCTGATATCAAAATCCTCGGGAATTCCGTGCCCGTTATCGGCGATGACCAGTCTGGCATTACCGTTATGTTTCTTCATAACGATCTTCAAGGATCCTTTCTCCTTGTTCTTAAATCCATGTTTAAAGGAATTAACAACGATTTCGTTGATCAATAGTCCGCATGGAATTGCCTGGTCAATGTCGAGGCTGAGGTCATCGATTTCAAAATTCAACGTGATCTCCTGTTGCGGACCGATAAAAGTATCATGCAGACTTCGAACCAGCTCTTCCACATACTGCGACATTTCAATATCGGTCAGGCTGGAAGTTCTATAGAGCTTGTCATGCACCAGCGCCATGGATTTCAGGCGAGATTGGCTATTCTTCAGCGCTATTTTTGTCTGTTCGTTCTCAGTACCGTCCAGCTGAAGCTCAAACAATCCGGACATTATAGCTAAGTTATTCTTTACCCGGTGATGAATTTCCTTTAGTAGTATCTCCTTATCCTCCAGAGATTGCTTTAGATCCTCAGTTTTGCTTTTAACGGTTGAGCGAAGCGAGATGATCCAGCCGATAGCCACTAATGTGATGATGATACCGATCGATCCCCATAAAACCATCTGATTTCGGGATATGCCCACCACTTCCAGTTCCTCGGGAAAGCGGAGGTGGACTTTATAGGTGCTCTCCTCTTCGCCATCGGCTTCGGGTTCATACAGGCTTAATATACCGGTTATCCGAACTTCGTCCCCAATACTGATGGATTCAAAATCAAACTGCTGGTAAGAGGTGTGAAAATTAGTAACGTAAGCCATAATGGCATCTTTGGGGTTGCCGCTTGGAGAAATCATCAGGTATTTTCCATTAAAGCGACTTCCTTTGCCGATTACGGTTCCCAAACCGTTTACCAACATACCTTCGTATTTTTGTAAGTCTTCAAGGGCTTTTGTGAGTGAAATTTCTAACGGTTTTATGCCGGTGTTGGGGAAAACCCTGTAGTTAATCACATTTATTTCAACAAGTCCGTAGTACTCTTGGACCACTCCGGTAGCAACTACGCTATCTCCGGGACTTACCGGCTCATCATACGAACTCGAAAAAAGAGAAAGACCGATTGAATCTTGCTGGATGAAGATTTGCATGAAACGTTGATGGAGCAGTCCGGTTGCTATGTTGGATAAACCTGAAACGGTTACCGTATCACCCAACATATCGGGCTTGCCATTGCCATTACTGTCATATTTGATCTGTGATAAGTCCGTAAGGCTTGGAGCAGATAGTACCTGTTCATCTGCTTCCTGAAGAGAGTCAGATGCAGTGGCATCCTGAATCCCGGCAAGTGTAATTACGGGGAAGCAAAAAAGTAATAGCCATAGTAAAGCGTATTGCATGGTCATACCATACCCGCTCTTGAATTTAGTCATTAATGTATCCTAAGCCTGTAGTCAATATGTAATCCTTTCTGAAACCTAAATCAACTTACGGTTTATCCGATGAAATGCAATGGGTTTTTCTATAAGTACAGAGTAGCTCTAAATATGATATTATATTGAAAATACTTTAGTTTATTTTGTCACTATTCTAAAATCGCCCTAATTATGAAAGATAAGTACGAGCAGCTACGCACCCTTTCTCCACTCAGCATTGCTCTAATATATTTTCTTGCAGCCGGTCTGTGGATTATCTTGACAGACTACACGCTAACCGCAGTTTTTAAGAATAGTCCTCTTGTCAATCAATTTCAGACTTACAAGGGGATGTTATTTGTCGGGCTGACATCAGTTGGACTCTACTTTCTTATCAGCAAATACAGTGAATTTTTACTCGATCAGGGAGAAAGGTTGAAAGGTGTACGTTCGGAACTGAAGTCCGACAGAAAACTGATTGATATACTTTTTGAAAAAATCCCGGTATTTATCACCATCTATGATCCCAACTATGAAAAATTTGAGGTCAACAGAGAGTTTGAAAAGGTAACGGGGTGGACCAATCAGGATGCCAGAACGTTAAATCTATTTGAAGCGTGTTTTCCGGATCAGGAAATTAGGGAGGACGTGGCTGAGTTTATGGAAAATCCAGGTATGGGTTGGAAGGACTTTCCTCTTAAGACAAAATCAGGAAAAAAGCTGGAAACCTCATGGACAAATATAAAGCTCACCGATAATACCTCGGTCGGTATTGGTATTGACATGACTGAAACAAAAGCCTCACAAAACCGGCTCAAGTCATCACAAGAACTTTTGAATAATGTATTTGAGAGTTTGGAGGAGAGCGTCATTTTGGTGGAACCCAATACCCGAATAATCAGAGATTGCAACAAGGCAGCAGAGAAAATATTCGGGTATAAAAAAGATGAGCTTATCGGTCATTCAACGCGCTTTCTTCATGTTGACGAAGCACACTATCAGCAATTCGAAGAATTGGGAAAGGAAGCTCTTGATCAGCATGGTACCTTTAAGACCGAATTCAAGTTAAAAAAGAAAAACGGTGAGATATTCTATTCCGAACATACGGTAACTTTGGTATACGACAAACAAGGAGAGGTTGACCGGGTGGTAAGCGTGGTGCGCGACATCACCGATAGAAAGAATTTCGAAAAAGAGTTGAAGCACCGTCAAAAGAGGCTGCTTCGCTCACAAAGGATTGGAAAGATAGGGGACTGGGAATTTATTCCTTCCCAAGATAAGATTAACTGGTCACCAATGATGTACCGTATTTTTGAAAAGGATTCTGCATCATTCCAACCATCTTTTGATGATATCAAAGCCATGTATATAGGCGATGATTATGAAAAACATCAGAAAGTTATTCAGAATGCTATTGAAACCGGTGAGTCTTTCGATGTTGACCTGAAGCTGAAAACGGGTAAGGGAAACTATAAGATTATCAGAGCGATTGGCCAAACAGAACGACAGGATGAGGGCAAAGTTGAAAAACTGGTGGGCACGGTTCAGGACATTACTGAGCGTAAACGATTTGAAGAAGCCTTACAGGAAAATGAGCGAAGACTTAAGAATATTACGAATAATATACCCGGAGTTGTTTTTCAGTATAAGATAACCCCTGATGGATCTGATGGTCTACAATATGTAAGTGATGGTTCTGAACGTATTTGGGGTGTTTCAGCTGAGAAAGCTATAAAAAACAATGATGCAATCTGGGATCGTATACACGATTCTGATATTGATCTGGTAAAAAAATCTATTCAAAAATCTGCAGAAAATTTAAGCCGTTGGGACGAAGAGTGGCGATACGTAAAGCCTGATGGTTCAGAGCGCTGGCAGCATGGGATCGGAATTCCACGTGTAGAGGAAGATGGCAGCATTTTATGGGACTCCGTAATTTTTGATATAACTGAAAGAAAAAGGCTCAGGGAACAGGTATTTCAATCTGTAATTGAAGGGGAAGACCGAGAGCGGAAACGTATTGCCCGTGAGCTGCATGACGGTATAGGTCAGTATTTAACGGCAGCAAATATGAACCTGGAAGCCATCAAAAAAGATGTAAAGAAACTACCTGAAAAAAGAGAGAATCAGTTTGTAAAGGGATTAAGCCTGCTCAATGAATCCATCAATGAGATTCGAAGCATATCACAGAATTTAATGCCGAAAGCCATTGAGGATTATGGCTTGGTGAGAGCAGTTGAGGCTCTTATTGAAAGCTTTAGAGACAGCACGGAAATTGTGTTCTATTTCAATAGTAAAATTCATGAAGAAGAACTTGGAGAACGCAGAAAGGTAAATATTTACCGTATTATTCAAGAGGCCGTACAAAATGCTGTAAAACATTCCGAATGTTCAAATGTCTCCATTCAGCTCTACCAGGAGAATGAAATGATTTATCTTACGGTAGAGGATAATGGAAAAGGCATTTCGTCGCCAAATAAAGGTGTTGGAGAAAATCATCATGGGAATGGGCTGGGTATAAAAAGTATGCGAAGCAGGGCAAAAGCATTGTCAGCTTCCCTCGTTTTAGACAGCGCTCCCGGCAAAGGATCGGTTATTTCGCTGGGCATTCCTCTAACCGACAATTAAGCCCAAGCTTATCCATGGAGAAAATCAAGATAGCCATTGTAGATGATCATGAGATCGTACGTGACGGAATTATCGCTATGCTGGAAGATTATGAACATATTTATGTAACCGGGCAGGCAAAATGCGGCGAAGAGGTCCTTTCCTTATGCGAAGAAAAATCAGGTGAGATCGATCTCATTATTATGGATCTCAATATGGGAGAAATGGGAGGTATAGAAGCTACAAAAAGAGTGAAAGAGCAATATCCCGGTATTAAAATTCTTGCGCTTACCATGATGAAAGATGAGGAAAAAATTAGGGAAATGACCCAAGCGGGTGCTTCGGGATACATTTTGAAGAATTCCGGGATGGAAGAACTGGTCAAAGCTATTGAACAGGTTATGAAGGGAGAGATCTACTACAGCGATGAGGCGGTTTATTCAATTATTACCGGAAAAAAGGAACCAAATAAAGATGAGCCTTTAGAGACTGACCTTACCGCACGAGAACTGGAAGTGCTTGAATACATTTGTAAAGAATATACGAACGCAGAAATAGCTGACAAACTATACCTGAGTGTTCGTACTGTAGATGCCCACCGAAGAAACTTACTACAGAAAACAGGGGCCAGAAATACAGCCGGTCTGGTTCGCTTTGCCATGAAACATAACCTGTTAGGGAACTAAATAGGTGGCATTCTGTATTTTGTGTTAGTGATATGTTGATGAACACATTTATGAACCAAAATTAGGAAGGGAACGTATTAAGTTCACGTATATGTAAAGAAACGTAAGATTGATTGCCTCTTATCGATCAATATTTTTAGGTTTGAAATTAAGGAGGGAGTTGACGAAAGACTGCATAAACATGAATTTTTAGTCGCTACTTAAAATATACTATCCAGATGCGATAGTCTGTCATAAAAAGCTATTTCTCAGACTTTTATGGAACTGGTAAACATTGTAATAGCCGAACATCATAAGATTGTTCGGGACGGAATCAAGATGATTCTTGAGGATGTACCCGGTATCAGGGTGACGAAAACCGTAGGTAATAAGGAGGAATTGCTATCTTACTCCTGTTCAGAAAAGAATATGGTCGTTATCCTTGATTTAGATATGCCTGATCTTGATAAGAGGAATACCATCAAGAAATTGAAAGAGAAAAATTCAAATATCAGTATTTTAGGCATCAGTGATATTGAGGACCAGAAGCAGATAAAGCATGTTATAGTAGCCGGGGTATCAGGATATATTTTAAAGAAGAGGGGCAAGGAAGAAATTATAAAAGCAATAGAAGTGATTAAAAACGGAAACCAGTATCTCTGTGAAGAAAGTATCAAAGCCCTGGTACATGACAATGATGGAGATTATGCCTTTGATGTGGAAGATTCCAGTCTTACCTATAGAGAACTGGAAGTGCTTGAGCTGATCTGCGAAGAATATACAAACAAAGAATCTGCCGATGAACTGGGCATCAGTGTGCGTACTGTAGATGCTCATCGCCGTAGTCTTCTACAAAAAACAGGAGCAAAGAATACGGCCGGTCTTGTGAAATTTGCCGTTCGAAATCACATACTCAGTCTATAAGACTATTTAATTTCTCGCCGTAATACTGACTATTACAGTAGACAACCCTCTTTTGTTACCCCCTCCCTCTACTAACCAACCTTCAGAGTTCTTATAGCTTATCTTATCAAATAGAAAAGGCCCTGTCCGGTAGAAGATCTACTAAATTGTCTTTAGTGGATTTAGAAATACACCTAAACCGGAATAGGTGAATTCACCTATTTTTCAATTTAGGCTTTTTGCGTCAGTTCTATTGGCTCTGTATTTGATATATTGATAACCGTTGAGGAGAGGCAAATAGATCTAATTAAATCTAAATCATCTATTGATCAGAGTATTTGCAGCTTGTCTTTGCTTAGCATTTACATAAATATACCCCATAATATCGCATGAAAGAAAAAAATAAAGTCTCAAGCGGTGTCGCCGGATTGGACGAGATTTTAAAAGGCGGCTTTTTACCTCAAAAATCATATCTCATAAAGGGTGGACCCGGTACAGGTAAATCCACTCTTGGCTACCATTTTTTGGACAAAGCACTGAAGGATGGAGCAGAGGTACTCTATATCACGCTAGGAGAAACCAGAGAGAATATTATCGAAAATGGCTCGCAGTTAGGAATTGACCTAAGTGATGCCCATTTCTTGGATCTTTCACCGGGTGAGGATGTTTATCGAAATTCTAAAACATACAGTGTTTTCTCTCCGGTGGAAGTTGAGCAGGAACCGATGATCCAATCGATCGTAGAGGCTGTAGAAAAATACAGCCCAAGCTGTGTATTCCTGGATTCCATTACCATGTTGCAATCCTTGAACCAGGATCCTTTTCAAATGCGAAATATGGCGCTCTCATTTATTCAGTTTGTCTGCAATAAGGGTGCGACACTCCTGATAACCTCTGAAGCACATGATCAAGCTTCCGACAAGGAAGCTACTTTTTGGGTTGACGGGATCATCCATTTAGAATACTCCTTAGATTGGAGAAGGGTTACCGTCAGCAAATATCGGGGTTCGGATTTTTTGCATGGTAATCATGCTTTTAAAATTGATGAGCGGGGAGTCACGGTATATCCCCGACTGCGTCCGGGCAATTACGAGCGAAACTTTCAAAGTGATCCTATTTCAACCGGTATCAACGAGCTGGATGAGCTATTGCATGGCGGCCTGGAAAGAGGTACGGTATCCATAATCTCGGGACCAACCGGAGTTGGTAAGACCAATTTCGGGATTCAGTTTGCAAAAGAGGCGGCTTCTCGCGGAGATCGATCTGCCGTTTATACCTTCGAAGAATCGGCCGATGTTCTGGCAAAGCGATCCGAATCGATCGGGGTACCGGTGAAGTCCATGATTGAAAACGGGAATTTAACCATAACATCGGTTGAACCACTTTCCTATTCTCCCGACGAATTTGCGGCGCTGGTTCGTAGCGATATCGAAGAGAACGATACTAAGATTGTAATTATCGATTCGGTAGGAGGATATAGCCTGTCCGTACGTGAAGAGAATACACTGGAGCGACTCCATTCCCTGACAGTATTTTTACAAAATATGGGAGTGACTACGCTGCTGATTCACGAGACGGCTAATGTCACCGGACAATTCGAAACAACCGGAATGAATGCCAGCTACCTGGCCGATAATATTATTTTCCTCCGCTACCTGGAACTCAATGGTGAGTTGCGCAAAGCTATAGGAGTGCTCAAAAAGAGAATGAGCGATTTTGAGCGTTCGATTCGAGAATTTGATATCACTAAAGATGGGCTTAGGGTAGGCGGCAAGTTGACAAAGCTTCGCGGTATCCTGACCGGTTTGCCTGAAAATACGCAATAACCTAACTGCCATAAAAAGATTACTTGAAAAGTTCATCAATACATAGAAAAAAGGTATTTGATCAGACGGGTCGTACGGAAAAACCGGTGGTTATGGTATGTCTGAATAATGCTACAGACAGGGAGCTGATATTACAGTTCCTATCTGATCGATATGAGCTCATAGTGGGTGATTGCGAACTGGGAAAAAATGATTTTGATGTTTGTCTCCTGGACCGACCAACATTTTCGAAAAACCGGGAGAAAATGATTGCATACAAGGATTCCAAAGCCCCGCTTATCACACCATTCATTCTCCTGGTAAAAGGAGAACACTGGTCAAAAAATATCGATCCGGTTTGGAATGTAGTAGATGAAATAGTACCCATTCCGACTCCTTCCCCCATTTTGATCTCCAGGATTGAAACCATGCTCCAACTAAGAGAGCACACTTTGCTATTACAGAAAAAGAACCGAAAACTGGCTATGTATGAGCAGGCTATGAATGCTGCCAATACTGGAATAACTATTACTGATGCCAGAGAAAAAGATAATCCCATCATTTTCATCAACAGTGGTTTTGAGAAAATGACAGGTTACTCAAAAGAGGAGGTAATTGGGAAAAATTGCCGGTTTTTGCAGAAGGATGATAAGCAACAGGATTCCCTTGGTGAGATACGCCACTTTATTGCAAATGGGAAACAAGGTCATGCGCCGATCCGCAATTATCGTAAAGATGGCACCTTATTTTGGAATGAATTGAGAATCGCACCTATCACTGATTCAGAGGGCGTAACGACTCATTTTGTAGGGATTCAGAATGATATTACGGATTTGGTACAAGCACAAGAAAATCTTAAAAAGGAACGAAACCTATTTCAAAAGTTAGCAGAATCAAGTCCGGTTGGAATCGCCATCATAGATTCCGATGGTGAGGTCACATTTGTTAATGAACAGACAGAGAAAATCCTTGGGTTACCTAAAAGTGAAATTCTGGATCTAAGTTATAGCGAACAGAAGTGGAAATTATTGGATGATGAAAGGAATGTTATAACTGAAGACAAATTGCCTTTTAAAAGGGTTCTGGAGAATGAAGAAGCGCTATTTAATTTAGAATGCACATTAGTTCGCCCAGGAAGTACAGAGAAAATACTATCCATTAATGCAGCACCTCTGAAAGGTCAAAATGGGGATCCGGGTAGGGTAGTTGTTACTCTGTCGGATATTACTGAGAGTAAACAGAGGCAGAAACAGCTTATGACTGAAAAAGAATTTGTGAGAGCGGTCGTAAATAATATGCCGGGTATCTTTTACATGCTGGATGAGGATCTGAATTTTGTCTTTTGGAACAAGAATATGGTCAGTGATCTTGGATATACCGACAATGAAATCGAAAAGATGCACGCTCTTGATTTTATTCGTCCTGAAGACCATCAGAATATAATTGATGAGATCAGCCGAATTTATCGAACCGGAGATGCGGATGTTGAAATAGATCTTATTGATAAACAGGGCAAATGTACACCCTACTATTTGATAGGAAAGAAATTTGAAAGAGAAGGCAGTACATATATTATCGGTTCTGCGCTGGATATTACCGACAGGGTTGATGCAGAATATAAATTGGAACAGCAAAAGAAATTGCTCAGTGCGGTTATCAACCAGACTGAATCTATTATTTACGTAAAAGATAAAAAGGGAAAAACGCTTTTAGCTAATCAAGAATTTCAAAAGCTCTTTGATCCTGAGTTCCCTTCTTCCCGAAGTAAAGTAAATTTGGAAAAGTTTAAGCTAGAAGCCGCTGATCAAATCAGGAAAAATGATCAAATAGTATTTGAAACAGGAGAGTTGCATGAGTTTAAAGAGCAACTCCCTGTGGGTGATGAAGATCGTCATTACATCTCAATTAAATATCCTCTAAAGGATGTACCGGGGTTTGAGGATGCTATTTGTGGCATATCAACCGATATAACAGAGCGTGAGCAAGCTTATCGTCAGCTTAGAGAAAGAGAAAAAGAAAAGTCTTGTCTGTATCAAATTGGGAATCTCAATGAAATATATGATTCCGTCGATAAGATCTTGAATGAAGCGGTAGATATCATACCACTCGGATGGCAGTATCCTCATATCACTGAGGCTGCGATTGAATACAACGGCAAGGTATATACCACAGAAGGATTTAAACACACCCGATGGGGTATGATAACCGAAAGCCATAACTTTAAGTCCAAGTCTGTAGCCGTCAAAGTTGTCTATTTGGAGGGCAAACCTACCGCAGATGAAGGTCCATTTTTGAAAGAAGAACGAGAGCTGATTGATGCTATAGCGGATACGCTTGCATCCGAGATAGAACGTATTGAATCGCGGAAAAAACTGGAGGAGAGTGAAAAGCGCTGGCAGCAGCTGGTGCAGAAAAATCCGGGACTGGTTCAGATTATTGACGGCGATGAAATCGTGTTTATCAATCCGGCCGGGGCAAGTTTGTATGGTGTTGATGATGTGAGTGAATTAATTGGGAAGAGCTGGACCGAATTTGTTCAATTTGAAGAAGATAAAATTGAAACGGTTCGGCAGCGAATATCAGAAGCTGTAGAAGGAAAAGTTAATCCTCCCGAAATATACAGGGCTTGGACTGCTGACGGCACCGAACGTTTCGTAGAACTGCAGTCGGTACCGGTTCAGTACAAGGGTAAAACGGTGTTGATGACTGTCGGGCAGGAAGTGACCGAGCGGGTTAAGTTCGAGCGGCAGCTTAAAAAGTCGCTTAAGGAGAAAGAAATTTTACTGCAGGAGATACATCACCGGGTTAAGAACAATTTGGCCGTAATCTCCGGGCTGCTTCAAATTCAGCAATTCAACTCGGATGACGAAAATGTTAATAAGGTGCTGTCAAATAGTGAGATGCGCATTAAATCCATGGCCCTGATCCATGAGAAGTTGTATCAGGCCGAATCTCTGTCCGAAATTGACTTCAAATATTATATCGACGATCTCATAAAGGCCATCGAGCATACCATCAGTTCGGGTGAACATATAACTACCGGTCTCTGTTGCGAATCGGTGACTCTTAATGTGAACCAGGCAGTACCCTGTGCGCTTATTCTCAATGAATTGATTACCAACTCTGTGGAACATGGATTTGAGGATCAGGATAGCGGTGAAATCAGTGTAACGCTAAAAGAACGAGACAAGAAGGTAACCGTAAGAGTTGAGGATAATGGAAAAGGATTGCCTGAAGACTTTGATTTGTGCAAAAGCCAGACTATGGGCATGACCATTATCAAGACATTGATTACGCAACTGAGTGCCGATCTGAAATCGGGTAATGACAATGGGGCTTTTTTCGAGTTTACTTTTGAGAAGAAAACGATTAAAGGCTCGAGCAGCACGTTCATTTAATAGTGAGTAACGAGTATTACTTAGCATAGTAGGAGTAGTTACCAATCACTCCTATAACTCTAACACCCCTCACCCTTTCCGCCCTGACAGGTGGAAAGGGGATTTTTTGTTTACCACTTAGACACTTAGTGGTATAACCCGAAGATATTTGATTACTATATTATGTTTTTTCACAGAGGGGCTCAGAGAAGCTCAGAGTTACACGGAGAAAACTTTGTGCACCTCTGAGCTTCTCAGTGTGACTCTGTGTAACAGCTATTGCAACCAATAGAAATTTAACTCAAGATAATCTCCTCAAAACCGGAAGCCACATTTACCCGGCACACTTTTACCGTTTCCGAATCATCGATCTCAACATCTTTCTCCTTGCCGTCTACATTGGCAGTAGCCGGTTTAAAGGGCAAGCCAATAAAGGTAATCTCAACGCTCTCGTAGCCGGGTTCATAACTACCCTCTCTAGAAGCACTAAGCACGGTTTTTTGATTTATTTCGTCCGGATCATAACTAAAATTAGTTAGCCGGTATTCGCCGTTTTTATAATCCCATCCTTCTTCTCCATCTTCATACAGCCGGCTGGTTTTTGAACTGGCGCTGTGGTACACGTTCAATTCGAGTACATCCGGATCCTTCTCGTCGGTATACTGCATTACTTCACGAAGCGGAAGGACCGTTCCTTCTCTGACAAAGAAAGGAATACGCTCCAGCGGGGCACTGATATCATAGGTCTTGCCGCCTTCAAAGATCATGTCATCCCAGTAGTGGTACCACTTGCCTTTCGGCAGGTAGGTGGTGACCACAGTTTTATCTTTACTGACAACAGGGCTTACAAGGATGTCATCCCCGAATAGGAAAGCATCATTCTGCATGGCTGCAGTAGAATCTCCCTGGTCTTCATAGGCTAAGGGTTTGAGAACAGGAGTCCCCTCATTGATGTAGCTATAAAAAGCCGTATACAAATAATTGAGCAAGCGGTAACGGAGATTGACCGCCTCGCGGTTTATTTCAGTAAATTTTTTGCCAAAACACCAGGGCTCCTGATCATTTTCCGTATTACGTTTCTGAAGCTCAACTTGGTCTTTTTTAACCGCAGCGGCACCGTCTACATTGTACCCCATGGAGTGGTTTCGGAAGAGCGGATGGAAAACGGAAAGCTGCATCCATCTTGCTAATAGCTCTCCGTCAGGTTTTTTGACAAAACCACCGACGTCCGATCCTACAAAAGAGTAACCGGAAATGCTGAGGCGCTGGCACTGTTCGTTTGCTAGCCGTAAGTGGTCCCAGGTGGCAATGTTATCACCGGTCCAGAGAGCCGCATATCGCTGTCCGCCCGAGAAATTTGCCCGGGTCAGGAGGAAGGGCCTGCGATCGGGGGCGTGCTTTTTAATGCCTTTCAAAGAGGCCCTTGCCATCTGCATGCCATAGATGTTATGTGCCTTTTTATGGCTGCAGGGATGGCCGTCATAATCATGTCTTATATCGTTGGGAAAGGTTTTACGCTTGACCTCGAAGACGGCGGGTTCATTCATGTCATTCCAGATGCCTCCCATCTCAAGATCATCTACCAGCGGTTTATACAGGTCCGCCCACCAATCTCGTACATCCGGTTGGGTGAAATCGGGAAACACACATTTGGAAGGCCAGACCGGGGCAATTACTGTTTCGCCGTCCGGACGTTTACAAAAGAAGTCCTGATCCATCCCTTCTTGGAAAACAAAATAATCTTTATCCATCTTCACCCCGGGATCGATCATCACGATGGTTCTGAAGCCCTGCTCTCTGAGATCAGAGATCATCTTTTTAGCGTCGGGAAAGAGCTTCTTATTCCAAGTAAATACCCGGTATTCATCCATATAGTCGATATCCAGGTAAATGGCATCGCAGGGGATCTTTTTCTCCCTGAAAGTATCGGCCAGTTCGCGTACCCTAGCTTCCGGATAATAACTCCAGCGACACTGGTGATAACCAAGTGCCCACATCGGGGGCATCTCAGGAGTTCCGGTCAGCTTTGTATAGCGTTCGGTCACCTCTTTGAGCTTTGGACCGTAAATGAAATAATAGTTCATGACGCCGCCGCGCGCGTTGAAGCTGCTCACACGATCTTTCTGGCGATCAAAGCTGAAACGGGTGCGATAGGTGTTGTCCAGAAAGATACCATAGGCACGGTCTTCAATTAAAGCAAGGTAAAAAGGGATACTGCGATACAGCGGATCCTCGCCACGTTCATAGGCATAGGAGTCGGTATTCCAGTTTTCATAGGCACGGCCGCGTAAGTCAACATCTACCGCCTTGTCACCAAGCCCGAAATAGCGGACACCTCGCGGAGCTTTCTTGGTAACTTTCAGTTCGGATATTCCTTTCATCAGGCTCTCACGACGATAAAAGCCGTCTTCGTCTTCACAGAGCACGTTGCCATCCTTATCGTAAAAATCGACCAGTAGTTTTTCTTTGCTAACGGTGGCTCTCAGGGAAGAGGTTTCAATGACATAGTGCTTGTCCTCTTGTTTTACGGAATAGTTGAATTCGGGCGATTCAAATTCCGGGTCGATGGCATAGGAAAAATCAGAACGGACATCTCCTTCCAGGTAGTAGGTGAGTTGAAAAATTTCCGGGGTTACGAGCCGGATGATGAGTTCAACCTGGTTCTCTGTGACAAAGGTAATCGATCGATCCTGCTCCTCAACCGATTCGATTCGGTCGGGACGATGTCTGCTGACTACATCACGGTGCCGGTCACTTCCTTCGGTTAAATCAAGCTCTTGTTCCGTATCTGTTTCTGCCATAGGCCGTTATAATGTTGAAATTAAATGTCCGAAAATAATAAAACTATATAAAAATTCTGCTTTTGATATTTAGCCGCAGATCTGCATAGGCTGTTTTTTTGCCGCGGATTTCACGGTTTTATTAATAAGCTTCCAGGCTGTGATAAGCGTCCACGCTTATCACCTTCAAGCGTGGACGCTTGAAGTAGCCCAAAAAGGCATCAAAAAATACAATATTCGTGCAGATCTGCGGCTATAAAAACCGTGTGAATCAGCGATAAAACTATTTGAGCAGGTAACCATTAGCCAGTTCGGTATAATCTTCTACCTGCTGCTGAATCCAGGAATCATCCTTTCCCATTTCATCGGCCATCAGTCTGGCTACATCTTCGGCTATCTCAATGCTGGCACGAGCATCCAGCAGGAGGGAGCGGGTACGACGGGCCAGAATATCTTCCACGGTACGGGCCATTTCACTTCGTATTCCCCATATGACTTCTGAAGGCTTGCAGCGCAGATTTGGATGAAGAGGTTCTCCCCATCCCTCGTTTTCCTCGGCGATTTTTTTCAATGCGAGGGCATCGGATCCGTACATCTCATAAGGTTCGGCAGCCTCGGAATTTTTAAGCCAGCCATGGAGACGAAGGTTCTCTGTTACGGATTCCCTCTCATCAAGACCGGCTACAACAGCCGCTTCATCCACCGTGTCTTCGGCCATCTTTCTATAGGTAGTCCATTTGCCACCTGTGATGGTCACAAGTCCGGAGGGATCGATTAGCAGCGTGTGATCCCGTGAGATGGAGGAGGTATCACTGCTCCCGCCTTTAGATACAAGTGGGCGAAGGCCTGCAAAGACACTCAGTACATCCTCGGGCTCGGGATCTTTGGTCAGGTAACGTGCTGCATGAGTGAGCAGGAAGTCCACCTCCTCATCCATGGCCCGGGGTTCGAGTGAGGGTGATTCTACCGGGGTATCGGTAGTGCCGACGATGATCTTGTCGTGCCAGGGTACGGCAAAGAGAACCCGGCCGTCATCGGTTTTTGGTACCATGATGGCACTTTCCCCGGGCTGGAAAGATTTATCCAATACAATATGTACGCCCTGACTGGGCTGGATGATGGAGTCGACATCCTTGTCGTCCATCTTACGTATGCTGTCTGTGAATACGCCGGTGGCATTAACCACGACCCGTCCCTGGATATCAAATTTCTCGCCGGTTTCTTGGCATTTGGCCTTAACGCCGGAGACCAGTTTATTAGCTTTTTTCAGCCCCGTTACTTTGAGATAGTTCAAGCCTATTCCTCCTTCATCGAAAAGGGTCTGCAACAGGTTGATGGCCAGTCTTGAGTCATCAAATTGCGCATCATGGTAGATCACCCCGCCGTCGAGTCCCTGCGATTCAAGAGTAGGTATATATTCAAGTACTTTTTCTTTTGAGAGCCTTTTGGAAGGTCCCAACCCGAGATCTCCGGCAAGTTTGTCATAGATTTTCAGACCGATACCATAAAACGGACCTTCCCACCAGTCATAGTTGGGCACAATAAATGACTGGTTTTTTACCAGGTGAGGCGCATTATGTCGCAATAGACCTCGTTCCCGCAGTGCCTCGAGCACCAGGGCCACATTCCCCTGCCTGAGATAGCGAACACCCCCGTGTACCAGCTTGGTACTACGGCTGGAAGTGCCTTTTGAAAAATCATGCTGCTCCAGGAGAAGTGTTTTATATCCGCGTGAGGCGGCTTCTACGGCTGTTCCCAGGCCGGTAGCGCCACCACCGATAATGATAAAGTCCCAAATTTCCGGATCGTCCTTTAGGTTTTGAATAAGTTCGTCTCTGTTCATAACAAAAATTTTTTGGCCACTGATTTACATAGATTTAAAAGCCGACAAGCGTGGAAGCTTGCCAAAGCCTGATTTGAAGAACAAGAACTCTATCTACACATTGAATTCAAGATTCCTTCTGCCTTTTCACTTTTCACTTCTCAAAAACCCCGCAAATCTGCGGCAAATTATTCCTTGTTCCAGCCTTGTGCTCGTTCTACCGCTTTATGCCAGCCTGCATACAAATTATTGATTTTTTCTTCAGGCATATCCGGTTCATATCGTTCATCAATAGACCACTGTTCGGCAATTTTATTCACACCGTCCCAATAACCTACCGCAAGGCCGGCCAGGTAAGCAGCACCCAGTGCCGTAGTTTCGGTTATTTTAGGTCGAACTACGGGAACCCTCAAGATATTCGCTTGAAACTGCATCAAAAGGGAGTTGACAGAAGCTCCACCATCGACCCGCAATTCCTTGAGTTCAATACCGGAATCTGAAACCATGGCTTTGAGAAGGTCGGCCGACTGAAAGGCAATAGCTTCCAGCGCTGCACGGGCTATATGAGAGGTATTGGTTCCACGGGTGATACCTGTTATGGTTCCGCGAGCGTGGGGATCCCAATGGGGCGCTCCCAAACCGGAGAATGCCGGTACCAGGTAGATACCGTCGGTACTTTCTACTTTATTTGCGAGGGCCTCGACATCTTCTGACTTTTGAATAACTCCCAATCCGTCGCGTAACCATTGCACAACCGCACCTCCGATAAAAACACTTCCTTCCAGGGCATACTCAGTTTTCCCGTCCCGCTGCCAGGCGATGGTGGTCAGTAACTTATTCTCTGAATGGATTGGCTTCTCTCCCGTATTCATCAACATAAAACAGCCGGTGCCATAGGTATTTTTAGCCATTCCTTTTTGGGTGCAAACCTGACCAAATAGTGCTGCTTGCTGATCCCCTGCAATACCGGCGATGGGGATTTGCGAGGCCAGTACATCTCCGGCAGTCTCACCGTAAACTTCACTGCAGGATTTGACTTCGGGCAACATGGAAGCCGGTACATCCAGAATTTCCAGCAGGTCCTTATCCCATTGATGCTCATGAATATTATACAGCAGGGTGCGGCTGGCATTGGTGACATCGGTAACATGCACTTTACCATTAGTCATATTCCATATCAACCAAGAGTCAATGGTTCCGAACAGCAGATCACCGTGATCGGCCTTCCGGCGCGCCCCATTCACATTATCCAGTATCCATTTAATCTTGGTTCCGGAAAAATAGGGGTCGAGTACCAGTCCGGTTTTTTTACGAAAGGTCTCTTCCAGCCCTTCTTTTTTCAGCTGGTCCGTAATGGATGCCGTTCTTCGGTCCTGCCATACAATGGCATTATAAATCGGTTTTCCTGTATTTTTGTCCCAGACTACGGTCGTTTCCCGCTGATTGGTTATTCCGATTGCAGCAACCTGTCTAGGTTTTATCCCGGCCTTTGTCACAGACTCTGCTGCCACCCCGGTTTGTGATGACCAGATTTCGTTAGGATCATGTTCCACCCATCCAGGTTTAGGAAAGATCTGCTCAAATTCCTTTTGTGCTTTTGAGAGGATAGAGCCGTGATGGTCAAACAAAATGGCTCTTGAACTGGTGGTGCCTTGGTCTAAGGCAAGAATATATTGTTTCTTATTCATAACGGGTGTGAAATCTATGACTAATGGTCAGGTAATTACTCTATGTGTTTCCGTATATGTGCAAGTTGTCAGTTTATGGCTATTGTGGTTAAATAAGATGTAAATAGAACCCATATATAGCATCCTAAAATTCCGCCTATGATGGGACCTATGATCGGTACAATCAAGCCGTACTCCCAGTCATTGCTGCCTTTCCCTTTGATTGGCAGCAGGGCATGGGCCAGTCTCGGCCCCAGGTCACGGGCCGGATTAATGGCGTAGCCCGTTGGACCGCCAAGTGACATACCAATAGCCCATACCAGTACCCCGACGATGAAGGGCTGCATGCCGCCGGCCACGCCACCGGTGATAAACTCACCTTCTATTTCACCGGGATTTCCGGTTGCACCGCTAGTGATTCCCAGGATGCCAATCATTAAAACAGCCGTGCCTACAATTTCAGTAACGGTATTCCAGCCCAGGGATCGAATTGCCGGGATGGTCGAAAATACAGCGAGTTTATCAGCGGGTTCTTTGGTGACGTCAAAATGGGTTTTATAGGTCATGTAAACAATGACTCCAGATAGAAAAGCGCCAAGTACCTGTGCGATAATATATCCGGGAACCAAAGCCCAGGAAAATTCACCTATGAAAGCCAAACCGACAGTAACAGCGGGATTGATATGAGCTCCGGATATCCACCCGACAGCGTATACGGCAATGGCGACACCGAAACCCCAGGCGGTATTGATAAGCAGCCAAGCGCCGCCCCCACCACCGCCTTGTCCTTTGGTTTTGGCTAATACGACGTTGGCTACCACACCATTACCCAGCAAACAAAGTAGAAATGTACCAAGTACTTCAGCCAGGTATTTGCTCAATGGCGAGAAATCTAGCATAGTTGATCCTCCGGAAATACAGTTAAAAGATTACCGCTAACTGAATGATGACAGGAGCAAAGTATGTGAGGATATCGGAATCCGGATTTGCTGACACTGCCTAACTACATAAAAAACTTGACTTAGGTTAATTAAATAAGGCGTATTTTAAAAATATTCTTAGCCTGTTATGTTTTTGCCACGGATTTACACGGTTTTATTGAATTTTTATAGGCTGTTTCAAGCGTCCACGCTTTTAACATATTGTGGTAAGCGTGGACGCTTATCACAGCCATATAGAGTGAAGACATTAAACAGCTCAGATCTGTGGTTGGAAAAAACCGTGAAAATCCGCGGCAAACTATTGCCTGACGGTTTCGGAAGAATTGCTTGTCACTCCGGCCCACTTCTGGTACTTCTTTCTTACATCCTCAATATGATCCTCCAGATTCTCCAGCGTCCAGCCGTAGGTATCGATAGGAGGATGAACATGGGCTATCGCCTTGCCCGATCGGGCAAAGAGTGACCCACCCTTACTCAAACCCCTATTACCTTCAAAATAGACAGGCACGATGGGATAGCTTAAATCCATTGCCATTCGGAATGGGCCTTTTTTAAAAGGTCCGATTACCCCGGGATGCTTACGCGAACCCTCGGGTGCCAACAGCACAGAAAGTTTCTTACGCTTGATACGATCATAAGCTTTCTGCAGGGTGGCAACAGCTTTATCTGATTTTTGCCGTTTAATAAATACCTGTCCGGTGAGACGCCCCAGTAAAAAGAATAAGGGATTGTATTGTAACTCCCACTTGGCAACAAATCGAACGCGTGGCAGCCCCATAGCCAATATGGTCAACAGATCCAATGTAGAGCTGTGATTGATGATGAACACGGCCGGGTTTGTGATTTCGGAGTGATGGACCTTTACTGAGAAATCGATTCCGATTACATACAAGGCAGGTTTAGCTATGAGGGGAGCTATACGTTCAACCACCAGATTGCTGAGCTCTCCGAAAGATAGGATAAGCAGCACCAGGATGACAGGTGTTGCAAGAACCAACAGGATAAAAAAAGTGATGATGCCCAGTATGCTTCTCAGATATTCCCCTAAAGTGAGCTCATTATCAACCATGGCATTTATTCAAATCTAGTATGCTTGGATCGTTTACAGAATATAGATAGGAATAGGTGAACTGCAAACCCGGCCTTGTATTCGCAGTTGATTTGATAAGCCGAATTCAACAGATTAAGGCCTCAATTATAAAAAAACATGTGCAGTCGATGTCAGAAACCCCGGATACACTTGTTTCCCGCTTGACGAAAGGTAATAGAATTAATCTCGCCATTGTATTTATACTGATTATCCTGGGGATAATATTTCAGGGACGCTTCCCTGAATACGAAGGACACTTCGGATTTTGGTCGGTGTTACCTCCCCTGGTAGCTATCGTGCTGGCATTCTGGACCAAAGAAGTGATCAGTTCTCTCTTTGTTGGAATAGCTCTTGGGGGTGTGATATCTGGACAGGTCAACCTGGTAGAACATTTTCTGCTGCCCTCTATCGGTACCGAAAGTTTTGCCATGATATTACTGGTTTACCTGTGGTCACTGGGCGGTTTGATTGGCATCTGGACGCGCACGGGAGGTGCCGAAAAGTTTGCCATCTGGGCTGGAAACCTTATTGTAAGAGGACCGAAAAGCGCGAAATTTTTTACCTGGATGATGGGATTGGTTTTTCACCAGGGCGGCACCATTAGTACTGTTCTAACAGGGGCAACGGTGCGTCCTATTGCCGACAAACATAAGGTTTCGCATGAAGAACTGGCCTATATGGTCGATTCCACTGCCTCTCCGGCTGCAACGATCATCCCTTTCAACGTCTGGCCATTCTATATCGGGGGATTGCTAGTCGGTACCATACCCTTGTTTCAGACTGAACAAGATGTGGTTTTATTCTTTATTGATGCCATTCCCTTTAACTTTTACGGAATATTTGCCCTGATTATTACCTTGCTCTTCGCCTGGGAGTATTTACCCTGGGTACCGGGAAAGAAAATGCGTGCCGCTATCAAGCGGGTAAAGGAGACTGGGAAACTTGATCGTGACGGGGCCGAACCGATGGCGTCAAAAGAGCTGACCGATATGCAAATTCCGGAGGATTACAATCCGGGATTGATAGATTTCTTCGGACCTATTGGTACGCTGCTGGGAGTTGCCATTATTCCTTTTATAATTAGCTACCATGTAATGGGGAATACCGACGATCCGACATTGCTGATTGCCGAGGCTTTTGTGCTGGCGGTACTTGCCGGGATCTTCATTGCCCTGGTTAAGGGCATGGATTTGCAGACGGCCATCGAGGGTTTTGTGGATGGTTGTAAAGGTGTAACGATTGGAGCTATTATTTTGGCCTTGGCGGTATCCCTGAAGAGTGTAGCTGAGGCGGTAGGAACAGCGGAATACATTGTTCAGTTGACCGGTAATGCTATTGATCCGGTTTTTCTGCCGGCCATTTTGATGATACTCTGTATGATTATTGCCTTTTCCGCCGGTACCTCATGGGGAACATATGCAGTTGTCTTTCCTGTCGCCATGCCGCTGGCTTGGGCTGTTATGCCGGATGAATTCTTCATGGTGCTTTGCTTCGGCGCTGTATTGGGAGGAAGTGTCTTTGGGGACCAGTGTTCACCTATATCGGACACTACCATTCTTTCGTCTTTGGCTACAGGTTGTGACCTTATGGATCATGTCTATACCCAGGCACCACTCGCCCTGACGGCAGCTGGTTTGGGGGCTACCTTGTATACCCTGCTGGTCATATTTTTTGTGTAGGGAACTTTGGGCAGCAATGGTAACCCTCCAAGGGTTGGAATAGTTGAGAATAGTTGAAAGGTAAAGACAATAATCTAGTCCGTGCAAATCAGCAAGATCAGTGTCATCCGTGTTCTATTCGGTGAGCTTCATTCTTTATAGAAGATCTTGAAATACAGCAACACTAAGGTAAGGGAAAGGGTTACGGCATTGGCTGCAATGATGGGAATATCTTTTCTCAAAATACCATAGATAAGCCAGAGAACCACTCCGCTGGTAAATATCAGGTACATGCCCAGTGAAAGATCCTTGGCTGATTTGGTTTTCCAGGTCTTGTGAACCTGAGGTATAAAAGCGACTGTGGTTAAGCCTGCGGCAACCAGCCCTAGAATCATAATAGCAGTCATAATAGATTGTATTGTCTAAAATATTATTGCTTTGAATCTACGTATGACTGCTATCGATTACTAATACGAATTGAATTCCTAACTCAGTTCGGAGGTACAATTCGGGCAGCGCGTGGCTTCGATTGGAATATCACTGAAGCAGTAGGTACATTTCTTTACAGTGGGTACCGAAGGTTCCGGTTTTTCTTCCGGCCGCTTCATCTTGTTAATATTCTTGATAAGAATGAATACCGCAAAAGCGACGATTAGAAAGCTGATCACTGTGTTGATAAAAGTGCCGTAGTTTAATGTAACAGCTCCTGCTTCGGTTGCTGCCGCCAAGGTGGCATATGGAGCGGCAACAGCACCTTCTTTTAGCACGATGAAGAAATCTGCAAAATCAACGCCTCCCAGAAGCAATCCCAATGGTGGCATAAGAACGTCTCGTACTAAAGACTGAACGATAGTAGTGAAAGCAGCACCGATAATAATACCGACGGCCATATCCACCACATTACCCTTCATGGCAAACTCTTTGAATTCTTTTAACATAGATTTATCCCTTTATTTTAAATAATGAATATGCGCAAATACTAACGAATTGATTTAAAATAATCTCTACGTAGAATTATGGACGGCGCAGAGCAGTTTTTAGTACCCCTAAAACAGGTAGCAAGAAGCGCTCAATCTTGCGGGATGACCGCTGATATGTGTTCAAAGTTCAGGTAAAATTCTTTCATCTCATTGCCCTGGTCGTCTTCCACCACGACCTTATCCAGCACATCGTTGAGTTCAATTTTTCCCGCTTTTATGGTTTCCGTGACTCCGCTTTCAAATACTACCTTGAAATTCTTCATGTCTATGAAATTTTATTCAAGAGCTGATTAGACTTACTCTTCCTGATCGGTTTCTTTTTGACTGGATTTCTCTTTCTCCCGGTCTTTGGTCTTTTTGGCTGAATCTTCCTGTCCATTCTTTTCTTTAGAAGCTTTCTTGTCATCCGTGCCATTTTTCAGCCAATCAACAACTTTAGAGCCCGGGACTTCTTCTTTATCCAACAGTTCTTCGGCGAGCCGGTCCAACACATTCCTATGTTCCGTGATGGTATCGACGGCTTTTTGATAGGCTTCTTGTAGGATACGTTTTACTTCCTCATCGATCTCCCGGGCGGTGCTGTCGCTGTATTCACGCTGGCTTCCCATCTGCTCGCCAAGGAATACCTGTTCCTGTTGTCCGCCGAATGCCATATTGCCGAATTTATCGCTCATGCCCCAATCGAGAACCATCTTGCGTGCCAGTTTGGTAAGCTGTTTCAGATCATTTTCAGCTCCACTCGTGGCCGTATCGAAAATCAGCGTCTCTGCGGCACGTCCTCCCATCATAACGGCCATGCGATCGAGCATATAGCTTTTCTTGTAGAGCAACTTTTCTTTCTCGGGAAGCTGCTGGGTGACACCCATCGCTTTTCCTCGCGGTATGATAGTAACTTTATGTACCGGGTCGGCATTGGGCAATACTGCCGCAACGACGGCATGTCCGGCTTCGTGGTAAGCCAGTAGTTTCTTTTCGTCCTCAGAAAGTCGTATACCTTCTCGTTTAAGTCCCATCATGACCTTATCTCTTGCAGTATCGATGTCTTGCTGCTCGATGGCTTTTCGTTTGTGGCGTGCTGCCAACAGGGCTGCCTCATTCAACAGGTTGCGAAGGTCGGCTCCGCTGAAACCGGGCGTGGATCGTGCAATCTCTTCCAGATCGACATCGTCTGACATCTTCTTATTCTTGGCATGAATTTCCAGAATTTCCTCCCGGTGTTTCTGCGTCGGCAAGTTGACGGTAATCTGCCGGTCGAATCGGCCGGGACGCAATAAGGCTTTATCGAGAATGTCGGGGCGGTTGGTTGCTGCCATCACCACAACACCTTCATTAGGTTCAAAACCGTCGAGCTCGGAGAGCATTTGGTTCAGTGTCTGCTCCCGTTCATCATGGCCGCCGCCTAGACCGGCACCACGCTTGCGTCCAATGGAGTCCAATTCATCGATAAAGATGATGCTGGGAGATTTTTCTTTTGCTTTGCTGAACATATCCCGAACACGTTTGGCACCCACACCTACAAACATTTCCATAAAGTCAGAACCGGTGATGGTGAAGAAAGGCACTCCTGCCTCACCTGCCACGGCACGGGCAAGCAATGTTTTACCGGTTCCCGGAGGTCCGACCAGCAAGACGCCTTTGGGAATTTCACCGCCGAGTGCATCGAAATCTTCCGGATTCTTCAGAAAACTGGTGATTTCTTTAAGCTCAGTTTTAGCACCTTCCAAACCTGCTACATCATCAAATGTGGTATCAACTTTTTCGGCATCCTGCAGCTTGGCTTTGCTCTTGCCGATATTGAACATATTCTTTCCCTGCATCTGCATTTGACGGAAAAACTGCATTCCGATGAAAATGAGGAATATCAGAGGTAAGCCCCATATGAGAATCGTCCACCAGTCAAAATTGCTCTGAGGGATGGTTTGTACCTGCACATCCTGCTGTTCCAGAAGATCCATTAGCTTTTCATCGCCAAAAGAGGGGATGTAGGTAACAAATTCGGAAGTCTGCGCGGTATCATCAGCGGCGGTATCCAATACCGTCTTCTGTTTCAGGGTACCCCGAACCTGCTCGCCTTTGATGACAACCTTTTCAACATTGCCTTCTCTGAGCTGGTCACGAAAAGCACTGTAGTCTACGTTTGGAGGTCCGCCAAACAGCCCTCCACCCTGAGAGCTGACCAGCCAGAAAATGAAGAGTCCCGCAATCAGTATCCAAAAGAAGTAGCGCTGGTTATTATTGCCGGGTTGGCCCTTCTTTTGTGGGGGCTTTGGCGGGCCGTCAATGTTGGAATCTTTCTTATGCTTGTCTGCCATAAAATTGTTCAAGTAGTGATCGCTAAAATATTTTTTATGAGATGTATAGAAAGTTAAACGAAATAATGTAAGGGTGTAATTCCATTTTTCTCGCGGATATCGTATCTATAAAACAAAAAAGCTCCTGGGCGTGTGCCGGCAGGAGCTTTAAACCTTCTAGTAACAAAAGTGAGTCGGGTGGGGGTCGAACCCACGACCCACGCCTTAAAAGGGCGTTGCTCTACCATCTGAGCTACCGACTCTTCGGTTCTAAAAGAGATCCCAAATATAAGGCTTTCTCTAATTTAATTTCAAACGTAATTCAATAAAAAATTGGCCGACCCTGCTTTGAAACGAATGTTTTGACTCAGTGTAAAAATTGGAGGTAACTTTTAATACCTTTGTGAGCCGAAATCATTTGTGATGTAAACCTCTTTGCTTTGCCTATTGAAAATATTCATCCGATAAAAATAGCAACACCTTTTGCCGTGGGTGAAGTGTATTGTTACCTGATAAATGAAGAGAAAAAAGTGCTGGTAGATTGCGGCCAGAAAGCGGAAAATTCCTATGAACTGGTCAAGAAACAGTTGAAGTCACAGGGTTTGGTTATTGCTGACTTGGATGAAATATGGCTCTCACATGGTCATCCCGATCACTTCGGTCAGGCCGCACGGCTGGCTGACGAATCGGGGGCGGATGTATATGGCCATGTCAAAGAACGCTCCAACTTTGCCAATTACGAAAACAGGGAACTCTTTGATGAATTTTTCAGCAAGCACATGGTTCCTAAAGATCATAGGTCGTTCATGATTGAGCAGCTTGACTGGCTGCAACAATACCAGCAGGCGATTACACCGTCATGGATTGAAGATGGGGAAGAGCTGACATCCGGAGAATTAACCTTTAGCGTGAAACATTCACCGGGACATGCTCCCGGACACCTGACTTTCTTTTCGAAAGAAGGGATCATATTCGGAGGGGATAACCTGCTCGAACATATCAGTACCAATGCGCTTATCAATTTTGATCCCGATACCGGAGAAAGAAACAGCAGCCTGCTGCAGTATCGTGAAACCTTGCAGTGGATCAGAACGCTGGAGGGGGTAGTGCATCCGGGCCACGGCAAGTTTATCAGAAACATCTCAAAAGTGGCGGACCATCATCTCAGTGAGCATCGAAAGCGATATCAAAAAATTCAGAGTATTCTTAAAGAGCAACCTTATTCACTCTATGAGCTTTCTTTACGGCTGTTTCCGGATGCGGTAAAAAAGGGAGGCATCTTTTTGGTGCTTTCTGAAGTGATAGGCTACCTGGACTGGGGAGTGGAAGAGGGTGTGATTAGACAGGAAGGGGAGATGTTTTTCAGTGAGCAGGATTCAATTAAGAATTAGGAATTAGGAATTAGGAATTGGGAGTTGGGATGCTCCGCGTTCATAAGTGTCTATTTAATTCTTGAGCCAGAGGAACTCTGTGTACCTCTGTGCCTGCGCACCGAAGTGCTTCTGCACACAGGTGTGCTTCTCAGTGTTCCTCTGTGGTATAGCCAGGTTCAGCAAACAAAGAAGCGGAATCTCTTTAATCGTTATGGCCAATGCAGCACCGGACGCACTATCTTTTCTACCTTGAAACTCCTATCATTGAAAAAATTATAATTTAAGCTCCAAACTATGGCTACAATCTTCACCAAGATCATAAACGGGGATATCCCCAGCTACCAGATCGCGGAGGATGAAAACCATTTTGCATTTCTGGATATCAATCCGATCGCTGAAGGGCATACCCTCGTGGTAACCAAGCAGGAGACCGACTATTTCTTTGATCTGAAAGATGAGCAGATCCGGGATGCCATGAAATTTGCCAAGAAGATAGCCAAAGGTATAGATGAGGCTCTGAGTCCGCTACGCACCGGAATTATTGTTCAAGGTCTGGAAGTGCCCCATGCCCACATACACCTGGTTCCCCTATATACCAAAACCCAGCCGATGGCACTGGGACACAATGTGAAGGTATCGGAAGATAGGATGGAAGAGATTGCTACGAAGATCAGCGATAAGGTGAACCGATGAAGGTATTTATTTTAAACGGACCCAATCTCAATATGCTCGGGAAACGGGATGCGGAGCAATACGGGAGCTACACCCTAGAGGATATCGAGCACATGCTTATCGAGAAATTTCCCCAGCATGAGATGACCTTCTTCCAAAGCAATGTAGAGGGTGAGCTGGTTAACGCTATCCAGTCGCTGGTGGATGAGGACAGCAGCTTTGAAGGCATCATTGCCAATTTCGGAGGTTATACACACACCTCTGTTGCTATCCGCGACGCCTTGGAAATCCTGGATATACCGATTGTTGAGGTGCATCTTTCCAATATTCACGCAAGAGAGGAGTTCAGAGAGAATTCACTTACGGGAGCTATGGCAGAAGGCATCATCACAGGTTTTGGGAAACACAGCTACGTACTCGGAGTTTATGCTATGGAGAGACTCCTGAATGAGAATACTGATGCCTGATTCAATTTCCACGGTCTCTGCTAAATGGGATATGAGTAAAAGCAACCAAGCGTCCATTGAAAAAACTTAAAGAATTACTTTCAGACACCCTGGTGTATGGCATCAGCACCGTGCTGGCGCGATTCATCAACTATCTGTTGGTTCCCTTCTATACGGATGTGTTCAAACCCGGTCAGTATGGTATTGTCGGACTCGTATACGCCGGTATTACCTTTCTGAATGTGATCTTTACCTTTGGCATGGAATCGGCTTACCTGCGCTATGCCGAGGAGCGGGAAAAAGCAAAAGATGTATTTAAAACCTTGCAGCTGGGTCTGCTCGCTTCGGCATCGATTCTGGCTTTTTTACTTTGGCTGTTTGCCCCTGCCATCATGCCGTTGATGAGTCTGGAACCGGAGACCAAGGATTTCTACCTCTTCATGATTGGCATATTGTGGTTTGACACGCTCTCTATTATACCTTTTGCCGAGCTGCGTCTGGTTCGTAAATCCGTACTGTTTGCCATTATAAAAACGGGCAATGTGCTGATCAATATCGCGCTAAATTTTTATCTTATTCTATCGCTGGATTGGGGAATTGAAGCAGTCTTTTTTGCCAATCTCATTGCCTCCGGTATTACTACCCTGATTCTTTGGATAATAACTGCAAGGATGTGGGATGGTAGCTGGGATCAACCAATACTCCGGAAAGCGCTTTTATTTGGACTCCCGTTTGTTCCGGCCGGGCTCGGTTATGCCATTAACGAATCGTTGGATCGCTTTCTTTTAAATAATTACCTCTCACAGGATACCATCACCCAATTGTACGGGGCTGAATTCGATACCGAGTCAATTGTCGGTATCTACAATGCCTGCTACAAGCTCGGCGTGTTTATGCTGTTGCTGGTACAGATGTTTCGCATGGCATGGCAGCCATTCTTCCTGCGCCACGCCAAAGATCCGGAAGCCAAGAGCTTGTTCAGCGATGTCTTCCGCTATTTTAATGTTGCTGCAGGCATAGTCTTTCTGGTCATTGCCCTATTCGTTGAACAGATCGTACAGATCAGGGTACCGTTGCTGGATGCTTATCTAATTGGTCAGGATTACTGGATGGGTTTGAATATTGTTCCGGCTTTACTGGGAGCATACTGGTTCCAGGGATGGTACATGAATTTTTCTGCCGGTATATTTATCGAAGAGGAGACCTCGGTTTTGCCAAAAATTACTCTCATTGGTGCAACAGTCACCGTAGTCGCCAACCTTATTATGATACCCTTTCTCGGGATGATGGGATCTGCTTTGGCAACCCTCACTAGCTATGCTTGTATGGCTTTTCTGCTATTCAGGAGAAGCCGTGCGGTATATCCCGTACCCTATCAAATGGGACGTGCCTTCCTCATGATACTTATCGCAGGTGCATTGGTTCTATTGCAGCCTTCCCTTACCACCTGGATCGGTTCGGAATGGATCAGCGGCTTTATACTGTTATTTATTGGAGTTGGGAGCATAGCCCCCTTAGGACTTTTAAAACGAAGCAATTCTTAATCATTAGTTGCAATACTGCTTCCAATCACTCCGGGGCAGTTGATAATTATTTCCCGCCCCAAAGCACATTTGGATTCAAGCATCGGAAATTATTATGACCAACGGAAGTAATAATAATGTCGGAGTATTTGTTGACGCAGTAAATGTAACCATGCACGGTGGTTTTGGACTCAGGTATGATATTCTCAGAAAATTTGCTTGCCGCGACGGGTCCTATCCATCCAGGCTAAATGTATACCTGGCTTATGACGAACGGCGTGCCAAAGAGGACTCCTCTTACCGGGAGAAGACTTCCCGTTTCAGTGAGGTATTGCGTGATTTTGAGTATAAAGTAATCAAAAAGCCCGTCCAGTATTACAATGATCAGGAAACCGGGGAAGTAATTACGAAATCTACTGTGGATATGGATATGGCGGTAGATATGATCACGCAAGCTGATGGTCTGGACAAGGTGGTGATGCTAACCAACAACGGCAGTTACGTCAGTGTGGTAGATGCCTTACAGGAGAAAGGCAGCCGTGTGGAACTCATCGGGTTTGAGGACGTATCTCAGGAATTGAAGAAAGCGGTCGACCTGTCTATTTCAGGATATCTTATTCCGGGCATGCTACCGATCGAGTCACCCTACAAATGGGGGAAAGTAGGTTCAAGGGTTCGAGGTGTATGTTATGATTTCTCTCATAATGACGGGTACGGGTTCCTTCGTTACTTGAATACTATCGATAAAAACCTCTGGATTACCGATTCACGTTTTGAAGATTCACCTTATGAAACGGTATTTGCCCATATTTCTAAATTCGAGGAGAATTTTGATACCAGTTACCTGCCCAGTCGTGAATTGATTTTTGAGTTTGACCTGATAGAAAGTGAAAAAGGATTGGTGGCAGAAAATATCGTTTTGGTCAGTGCTCCATAATCAAATTTCAAACTAGGGAGCTAAGATTCAATCAGTTTGAGCGAAAGGATTCGGAGTTAAATTATCCTGAAAAGATTGCTCTAGTCATAAAGCTTATTATCTTGTTTATAACTACGGTTTACTGGTTAGAGCATTATGGAAGAAAAAAAGTTAGCCCAATCAAAAGCCGGGTTCACCGGTGAGGCTCAAACTGCCTTGGTTCATTTCTATCGGGGTGAGATGGATCGCATGAATACCTGGCGCAAGCGACTCGATGTGACCACAAACTGGGCCATCATTACAACGGCTGCCTTCATCTCTTTTGGTTTCGGGAGTCCGCAGATATCGCATTTCGTATTCATACTGGCTACAATATTTGTGTTCATCTTTCTCTTTATCGAAGCTCGAAGATATAAGTACTATGACTTATGGCGCTGGAGGGTAGCCCTTGTGAATGAGAATTATTTTGGTCCTTTGCTATCCGGTTATAAACCTGTTATGAGTGATTGGCGGGATCAGCTGGGGAGTGATCTTCAACATTCGCGATTTAAAATTACCTTCGGCGAGGCGTTCGGTCGCAGGCTTCGTCGCAATTACAGCTGGATCTTTTTAATTTTGGGGGGTTGCTGGATCACCAAAATTTCTATTCACCCGGAACCAATCGTGTCTGTTTATGACATCGTAGCTCGTGCTGCTATTTATGACCTGGTTTCCGGCTGGGTTGTAATTTTGATAGGAGTTCTTTTTAACCTGGGGCTTATAGTATTTGCACTGCTTACTCTACGGGATCGTAATGAGGAGGTGAAAATTTACCCTTCTAAACGCAGCAAAGTTAAATTGTCTAATTTGTAGTCTATTAATCAGCTTAGAAGGGCCTATCAAAACAAAAAGGCTCTGCTGTGGTCTGCAGAGCCTTTTCGCTAAATATAAGTGCAAGTAGTGAAGAAGCCTATTGGGTTCTTCTATTTATTGCGATTTATTTGTTCATCAGCTTGCGGAATTCTTTAAGTACGGAATGTACGTGTTCAGCTGATGTATCTAAAAGTTGCTGTTCTTCATCGTTTAAGTCAACCTCAATTATTTCTTTGATGCCGCCGTGTCCCAGTTTGACCGGTACGCCCAAAAACAGGTCTTTTTGTCCGTATTCGCCGTTTAGGTGGGCAGCGCATGGGAAGGTGCGGTTCTGGTCGAGCATAATGGCTTCCACCATCTGTGCGGCTGCAGCGCCCGGTGCGTACCAGGCAGAGGTTCCCATCAGGTTTACCAGTTCACCGCCTCCTTTCTTGGTGCGTTCTACAATAGATTCCAGTTTGTCCTCATCAATGAACTGGGTTACCGGCATTCCTGCAATGGTTGTAAAGCGTGGCAGCGGAACCATGGTGTCTCCGTGTCCGCCGAGTAGCAGAGCCTGAATATCTTTAGGGGAGACGTTCAGCTCTTCTGCCAGGAAGGAGCGGTAACGAGCCGTATCCAGAATACCGGCCATACCCATTACGCGCTTGGAATCAAATCCGCTGGTTTCAAGAGCCACCTGGGCCATCACATCCAGAGGATTGGAGACGATGATCAGAATGGTATTCGGTGATTTCTCCACCAGCTTTTCAACCACGCCCTGAACGATATTGGCATTGGTCTCAAGCAGATCATCGCGACTCATTCCGGGTCGACGGGGAACACCGGCCGTTATTACGCATACATCGGAGTTTGCCGTATCTTCATAATCCACCGTACCGGTCAGCTTGGTATCGAATTGGTGGATGGGCGAGGATTCCCACTGGTCAAGGGCGCGACCCTTGGAAGGGTATATCTTCTCTCCATTACGCTCCTGGACGATATCAACCATAACTACTTCCTTTGCAAAATCTCGCTGTGCTACTGCCATAGAAACCGTGGATCCGACATTCCCGCCGGCACCGACTACTGTTACTTTCATAATACTTGGATTGTGTTTTTGTTACTATTAGTGTCAGTTATCTCGTAAAATCTTTTCAGTATTGAATTCAGAATTCAGGAGTCAGAATTCAGAATTATTCTAACTTCTAATCTTCAACATCCAACTTCTAGCTTCTCACTTCTTACTTCTTACTTCTTACTTTTCACTTCCCTTCCTAAAATCCATACCCCACATCAGTTTGTTTCGCAGTGTTTCGAAGTAGCTTTGATCGGGCAGTTCAATAAGGTCAATGGTAAAGTTAGAACGTCGAATTTCTACCACGAAGGGGTAGCCCTGAATTTCATAAATTTCACCGTCATAAGAAAACAGAACTTCATGCTGCTGCTTGTGAACGGTGATCTTCAGGGACTTATCGGATGGCAGTACCAGTGGCCTGGTAGTAAGGGTATGCGGGTTGATGGGGTTGAGCACCATCACATCGGTATTGGGCATTACAATGGGTCCGTTGGAAGATAGATTATACGCGGTAGAACCCGTCGGAGAGGCCACAATTAAGCCGTCCGCCCAGTACTTATTGATGAACATGTTGTCGTATTCTGCTTCCACGGTGACCATGGAGGTGGAGTCCTTTTTGGAAAACAGGAACTCGTTCAGGGCATGATAGATGTTGCCGTTTTCATCTTCGGCCTCCAGCATAAAACGTTTGTCCAGCCGGTAATTCTCCTCTTTGAGATACTCGAGGGCTTTGATCAGGTTTTCCATCTGGGTATAGGCCATAAAGCCGAGCCTTCCGCTGTTGACTCCCAAAATGGGCTTCGAAATATTCTTCATCAGCCTGGCAGTATAGAGCATGGTACCGTCCCCGCCCATGGCAACAATGATATCGGCTTCATCTATTGCCTCTGCTTCGGAGCCGACTATTCTTGCGGAGGGATGATCCTGACCGTCATACAAATCTTTGAGATCCGAGTTGAATATGATCTGCACGTCATTCTCATCCGCCCAGTTAAGCGCCCGGGTGAAAGGCTCCTTAACCGAATACTTTTTTGGATTGGCTATGACAGCTAGTTTCATATTTAAAACGTTTATGGGACGAGGGAGGTGGTTACAGTTCGCATATCCAGCCACCAGGGAAACGAATTAAAGTACAGATTTTCTATTTCGTTTTGACTGAGTGCTTTTTGATGTACCCGGAAACTAAGTAGCCTATCTTCAGAGTATTCCGGAATATACCCGCTATAAAATGGCAGGTTATGGGTGGTATATAGTCCGATATTTCGGGTTGGTGTGAATATATTGTAGACCCGAAGCGTAGCACCTGCTTCATTCAGTTTGTTTCGTAATTTGACTAAAAACTGTAGGGAGTAGGAGTCATCAGTGTTCGTAATGTTCAGGGTGTCACCCTCACTGACCCTTGCCTGCACGTTATTCTGATTATTCTCTCTATTCATTGGCTTCATAAATCGAACGAAACCTGAAGGAATATTTTCAAAAGTTTCCGTAGAATCGAACAGTGCGGTAACGCCAGCGGACTTTTCTCTAGACAGACCGGCATTAGAGTTTCTGTTCAGTGAGTAAAAAGTGTATCCGTTGGGATTGCTTAACCGGTAACTATCGGCATAGCTTGCTTTGAGTGCGCCATTCTCGTCGAGCACTCCCTGCAGCATCTGGAGGCCAAGCTCCGGGATTATATGGATATTTCGGGTAGTGAATGACTTGAACAAATTAGCCTCCCGTTTTTTAACAATAACATCCACACGATTTACGCGCGGTTGTTCCGGGTTATAATAGTCGTTAAATCTGGCAAAGGTGTAGAGGGAATCACCGCGGTTTTGCGAGAGTGTAAACGGTCCGGTACCGACAGCCTTGAATTGATCCGGATTGTTATTGGTGATGGCTTCCCTTGGGTAAATCAATGCATAAGGTGAGGCCAGCTTCTGGAGTAAATGTGAATCCTTCTCTTCCAGCCTAAAGACTACAGTAGTATCGTTGGGAGTCCTTACACCGGTCACGCCGTTCAAGACCCTTTTGCCCGGATTAAATATATTGTGCTGCTCCCGGTAAAATGGTTCAAAGCCTTCCACAGACATAAAGAGCTGTGCTGCGTGATCCGGCACTGAGTTCATGGCCATTCGATTAAAAGCAAATTTTACATCAGAGGCCTTAAATTTTCTTCCTATGCCGTTATTGAATGCATTATTGTCGTGATAATACACATTGTTGCGAAGAGTAAAAGTGTATTGCAACGAATCATCAGTTACCGTCCAGTTTGTAGCAATACCGGGAACCACATCTCCCTGACGGTCAAACCTCACGAGACCCTCATAAACAAGCTGTAAGGCGCGCATGGTGCCGGCATTCTCAGCAAACAGGGGATCCATTGTAGGAATGGGATTGATTTCACCTATATTTATCTGACGGAAGGCTGCGGAAGGTTCACTGGCAGTGGTATCTGTAGTTTCCGAGGTATCAGGAGCTGCAGCAATCGGATTTTGGCGAACCACTGTGGTCTCCGGGCCTTTGCAACCTGTTACCAGTACAATAGCAAATAGAAACAATAAAGAGAGGCGTGCAAGAGATTTCTGTTTCATCATATCAATAGTAATTAATGAGTTTAAATGGGACCAAAACAGGATCCAAATCGGACCTGTTTAATCATTGCTGCCTTTCAGACCTTTAATACCTTTCACGGCTTTTTCACTCAGCAAGTTGGTCTCATAGCTTCGGATCCTTCCGATTTTTAAACGATGTTTTTTAATAGCAATCTCAACGAGTTCAAGCATTAAATCAGTCATATTCATTCCACTTTCCTCCCACAAGTAAAAAGAGAAGGAGCCGGGAATGGTGTTAATTTCGTTGAAATAAACTTCGTGCGTATCGGCATTGACCAGAAAGTCTAGTCGTGCAACGCCGCTTGCACGAAAAGTCTTGAATATCTTGAGCGAAAGGTTCTGTATTTTCGCAGTCAGCTCGTCGGAAATATCGGCCGGAATGATCCTGTCGGCAGATGCCATTCCCTTGCTTCCTTGTCCGTCGCTTTGATACTTGTCTTCAAAAGAGAGTGTCTCTTCCTGACCCAAGGGACGCTCACAGACGCTTGTCTGCAGTTCGTCACCATGACCCAGTACGGAACAGTTGATTTCCATCAGCGGTGTAATTGCTTCTTCAACCACCAGCTCCTGGTCATATCGAAAAGCAGTTTCGATACTGTCGATGAGCGACTTCCGGTCGTCAGCCTTGGATACCCCGATGCTGCTGCCAAGACTAACCGGTTTGGTGATTACTGAGAATCCCATCTTTGTGATACTTTCCAGAATTTCATCTTGCCTCTCCTCCCACTCATTCTCATTAAAGGAAACTCCGGACGTAACTGGGATATCATGGGCCATGCACAACTCTTTGGCCTTTACTTTGTCCATACCAAGGCTGGATGCAAAAACACCGCTACCTCCAAAGGGGATGTTATACAGATCACAGGCTCCCTGAAAAGCCCCGTTTTCCCCTTCTGATCCATGGAATGCAGGAATAATAGCGTATATTGAATGTTTTTTTGGCTTCGAAAGAAAGCCTTTGCTTTCCGTTTCCAGGAGGATGGGTTTACCCAAATCGTCATGCGAGAAAGTACATTCGATTGCTTCTTCCTCGAGTTTCTTGAGATCTTTATAATTCTCCAGCTCCCGAAGAGGATCACCGGTTAACCAGCGACCTGATTTTGTGATGTAGAGAGGCTGAAGCCTGTAGTCGGTATCTTTCAATGAAGAAATTGCCTGCATGGCAGTTAAAACCGATACTTCATGCTCCGGTGACATCCCTCCGAAGGCAACAACAATGGTTCGCTGGCTCATAGAATTACTTAATGACGTATTGAATTTTCAGTTCAATGATAAGAAAAGATCATTTGATATGTTATAGCTATAAGCCCGTGAAGGAGTTCCTATGGTTATACCACAAAGTCACAAAGATATATAAGACTACTCCTGATTGGCGGCCATGTAGTAGAGTTGTAGAATGCGGAGCTCACTGTAGCCTACCTCTTTGTCCATATCATTATAGATTACCCGCAGCAGCTCGGGACCCCTGCGATCCATCGATTCCATAACCTCATCACGTTTTCTAACCGACAGTTCGGAAGCTTCCGCAATTCCTTCGGTACGAAGAGAGTTGCCCTCTTCCAGGTAAGTTTTCAAATGTTTGATGATAGTAACATCCTTGACCCCGTACTGCTCGGCCAGGTGTTCGATGGATTGACCCTCGTTAAAGGCCTCGGCAATCTGCACGTGTTTCTTTTTAGAGGATGATTTCTTCGCTTTCTTCTTCAGCGTCTTTACACGTTCTTCGATCTCATTCTCATCAGTATATTCTTTGATGATCTTACCGAAGATATCGCCATACCGTTTCAGTTTTGCTGAACCCACTCCGTAGATCTGCATCATGTGCTCTTCATTCTGAGGAAAATAATACGACATCTCCATTAGCGTGGTATCGGGGAATATGGTGTAGGGTGGAATACCTTTCTGATCGGCCAGTTCTTTTCGTTTTTCTCGTAGCTGCTCAAACAGTTTTTCGTCGTATTTATTTTCAACATCCGAACTGGTTCTATCCACAGCTTTTCCGTTTACGGTTGCCGCTGTGCGGTCAAGCGTTCCGAATACATTTTCATGTCCATTCAGCACATTTCGAGCCTGCTCTTTCAATTTCAGACTACCGTATTTTTGATCTTTTTCCAGGTAATCCTGACGCAGCAGCAGGCGGGAGAGCTGCACCCACTGGTCTTTTGACCACTCCATACCGATTCCATAAGTAGAAAGTTCGTTATGGTCATTTTCAAGTACTTTCTTGGATTTGGAACCTCGCAACACATCTGCAATATAGTTGGCGCCGTAGGTCTCATCCGTTCTTACAATGCAGGACAGATATTTCTGAGCCTGTACGGTTAGATCTTCCACTTCGGCGTCCAGGGAAAGGCAATTGTCGCACATACCGCACTCATCCTTTTCATACTCCTCACCAAAGTAATTGAGCAGGGGTTTTCTTCGGCATTCGGTGGCTTCCAGAAACTTTAGCAACGATTTGAGATGCTGCTCGGCAATTTTCTTCTCTTCATCTTCTTTCTGGTTGATGAAGTACCTGATCTTCTGGGTGTCGGAATAACTGAACAGCAACAGACAGTCGGCGCGCAACCCGTCTCTGCCGGCACGTCCAATCTGCTGGTAGTACGATTCAATATTCTTGGGCATATCATAGTGAACCACAAAGCGAACGTCAGGCTTGTTGATACCCATACCAAAGGCAATAGTAGCCACGATGATGTTGACATCATCCCGGATAAACGCTTCCTGGTTTCTGTTTCGAACTGTCTCGGAAAGTCCGGCGTGATAGGGCTTCACCGAGTGTCCCTCTTTCTTGAGATCCACGTAGAGCTCATCCACCTGCCGCCGGGAGAAACAGTAGATAATGCCTGATTGCTTTTTACGGGTGTAGAGGAAATCGAGTACCTGATCAGTGGGTCCGTCCTTATCGGCGACTTTTAGAAAAAGATTTTTACGATCAAAACTGGCCAGATAGGTCTCGGAGTCCTTCATCCCGAGCGTTTGTTTGATGTCTTCTCTCACCCGTGGGGTTGCGGTAGCGGTGAGTGCCAGACAGGCGGCATCGGGAAAATCCTTTCGAACTTCTACCAGCTGCCGGTATTCAGGACGGAAGTCGTGGCCCCATTCCGAAATACAGTGCGCTTCGTCAATGGTGAAGCAATCAATATCGAGTCCGGAGAGCAGTTCCCTGGTCTTGGGCATCAGCAGGGTTTCCGGGGCTAGGTAGAGCATGTCAACGCTGCCCTTTTTTAGCTTTTCAATATTGGCCTGGTACTCTTCCGGGGTGAGCGAACTGTTGAGGTAGACCGCAGGAATATCAAACTGGTGAAGCTGCTCAACCTGGTCTTTCATCAGGGAGATAAGCGGTGAGACTACTATGGTCAAGCCATCAAAAATGATAGCGGGTATCTGGTAGCAGAGAGATTTTCCGCCACCGGTAGGCATAATCACCAGGGCATCTTTCTTGTTAAGTACCTGTTCTATGACCTCTTCCTGCAAAGGACGGAAGGTTTCATAGCCAAATACATCATTAAGCTTCTTTTTTGCTTCTTTAATCATTAGAATTAAATCAGTTTATAACGGAACACGGATCACACAGATCAACACTGAATTTGTAACTACTAAAATCTGCGTTATCCGCGTTCTATTTGAAATTATTTATTAAGTAAGACCTGCTCGTATATCATTCCTTACAATACATGGAAGGAATTATTTACTGAGATAGAGATTCTTAAATTCAAAGGGTTTTTTGAAATGATCGTCGTTGAAGTTCTCCATAAAGTAAATGGTTTCCCCGGTTGATTTCATTTCCGGACCCAGTTCCTTTTTCACTTCAGGGAACTTATCGAATGGGAAGACCGGCTCTTTGATAGCCCAGCCTTCCAGGGTAGAGGTTAACTCCTCTTCTGTGAAGTCCTTGAGCTTGGCACCGAGCATTACCTTGACGGCAATTTGTGCTTCTGCCCGCCCCGTGGCTTTGGCCAGGAAAGGTATGGTTCGTGTTGAGCGCGGATTGGCCTCCAGCACGTAGACTTTATCACCCCTGACGGCATACTGCACATTCAGGAATCCGATAATGCCCATTTCATCAGCGATTCGCTCCTGGTATTCACGGATTTTTTCCAGGGCCTTATCACTGAGCGAATAGGTGGGGATCACAGCGGTGGAGTCTCCGGAATGTACCCCGGCAGGTTCTATGTGCTGCATGATACCCGCTATATGGAGCTGGTCGCCGTCGTAAACCGAGTCAACGTCCACTTCAACGGCATGTTCGAGGTATTTGTCGATAAGGAAATCGTTTTCGGGATGGGTTTTCAAAATTGATTCGGTATATCCCTCAAGTTCCTCTTCCTTTATAGCGATACGCATTCCCTGTCCGCCTAATACGTAACTCGGACGGATCAGCACCGGGTAACCAATCTTATCGGCAATTCTGAGTGATTCCTCGACGGTACGAGCGGTACCGTAGTTTGGGAAGGGGATGTCAAGTCTTGTTAGAAACTTAGAGAACTCACCACGGTCTTCGGCAAAGTCGATTTTTTCAAAAGGTGTACCGAAGATTTTGATTCCTTCCTTAACAAAACGCTTGCCCAATTTGAGGGCCGTTTGGCCGCCCACCTGCAGGATGACGCCTTCCGGTTTCTCATACTCAATAATGTCGAGCACACGCTCCCAGTAGACGGGTTCAAAATAGAGTTTGTCTGCGATATCGAAGTCAGTGGAAACAGTCTCCGGATTGCAGTTGACCATTATGGCTTCGTAGCCCATCTCCTGGGCGGCAATAACCGAGTGTACGCAGGAGTAATCGAATTCGATACCTTGTCCGATACGGTTCGGACCGCTACCCAGTATCAGTACTTTCTTTTTATCGGTTACATCGCTTTCGTTTTCACCTTCATAGGCAGAATAGTAATAGGGTGTTTCAGCAGGGAATTCGGCGGCACAGGTATCAACCAGCTTGAAGGCAGGGGTTAACCCCATTTCTTTGCGATGATCGCGCACTTCTTCCTCGGTAACTTCTCCATTACTCTGACTGAGCATCCAGGCGATCTGCGTATCGCTAAAACCGGCCTGTTTGAGTTCATAGAGATCCTCTTTGGAGATGGTATCCAGCGATTGTCCCTCTGTCCGGTTTTCAAGAGATACCATGTATCGGATCTGCTGCAGAAACCAGGGGTCGACTTTGGTGATGTCGGCAATTTCTTCTACGGATGCGCCCATCTTAAATGCATTCCGGATGTTGAGCAACCGGTCCCAATAGGGTTTCAGTAGCCGTTTTCGTATATACTTGCGATCCAGCTCTTCGTAACCGTCAGCTCCCAGACCGGCACGTCCTATTTCAAGTGACTGCCAGGCCTTGTTCAAGGCCTCCGGGAAATTTCGTCCGATAGACATTACCTCTCCTACCGCTTTCATCTGGGTGGTAAGCTCTTCATCCACACCCGGGAATTTCTCAAAGTTGAAACGCGGTGACTTAACAACTACATAGTCGATTGAAGGTTCAAAACAGGCAGAGGAGACTCCGGTAATCGGGTTAGGGAGTTCATCCAGATTATAGCCTATGGCCAGCTTGGTGGCGATCTTGGCGATGGGATAACCCGTTGCTTTCGATGCAAGGGCAGAAGAGCGGCTCACGCGTGGGTTAATTTCAATAGCCACAAACCGATCAGTGCCCGGTTCCACTGCAAACTGAACGTTACAACCCCCGGCAAAATCTCCAATGGAGTTCATCATCTTGATGGCAGCATCCCGAAGCATTTGAAACTGCTTGTCGGTGAGGGTCTGGGAGGGTGCTACTGTAACGGAATCCCCGGTATGTACACCCATGGGATCGATATTTTCAACGGTACAGATAATGACTACCGTATCATTGGGATCGCGTAGCAGCTCCAGTTCATATTCTTTCCAGCCGAATATGGACTCTTCAATCAGTACCTGGTGTACCGGACTCAGTTCCAGTCCGCGCAGAACCTTACGTTCAAATTCATCCTCATTCCATACTATACCGCCTCCGGCTCCGCCCATTGTAAAGGAGGGACGAATGACTATCGGAAGTCCGCCGAGTTCTTCAGTAATTTCCTTTGCTTCAAGCAGTGAATCGGCAATACGGCTACGGCACTGCGGGATGTCAATGTCATCCATCAGATCCCTGAACTTTTGGCGATCTTCTGTAATTTCTACCGCGTCAATATTTACGCCGATCACATCGATCCCCTTTTCAGTCCAGAAATTCTCCTGTTGGAGGTCCCGGGTCAGGTTGAGTCCCGTTTGACCGCCCATCGTTGGTAACACAGCATCCGGCTTCTCCTTTTCCACAATCTCCTTGATAGAATCCGTCGTCAAGGGTTTCAGGTAAATGGAGTCGGCCATCAACGGATCGGTCATGATTGTGGCCGGATTGGAATTTATGAGAACAACTTCATATCCGTCTTCTTTCAGGGAGCGGCAGGCCTGGGAACCGGAGTAATCAAACTCGGCAGCCTGGCCGATAACAATGGGTCCGGAGCCAATGATCAGGATTTTGTGGATGTCGTCGCGTCGTGGCATTTCCTTTATTTGATTTTAAAATTATGAATTGAACACTGATAAAACGGAAAAAGCAGATTTATGCTGATTTTCAAAATATTTTCTGTGTTGGTCCACATAACCTGTTTTCTCCGTATTCTACTTGACCGGTTCTCCTTTTTCTTCCTTAATCATATCCAGGAAACGGTCGAACAGATATGAAGAGTCATGGGGACCGGGGGAGGCTTCGGGATGATACTGTACCGACATGCCCGGGAAGTTTTTGAAGCGCAGCCCTTCAATGGTATTGTCATTCAGATTCACATGGGTGACTTCTACCAGAGATTCATCCAGTTGGTCTTCATCAACTGCAAAGCCGTGATTCTGGGTCGTGATTTCAACGCTTCCTGCTTCAAGGTTTTTCACCGGGTGGTTTGCCCCACGGTGGCCTACAAACATTTTACGGGTAGAAATCCCTTCAGAAAGGGCCATCAGCTGGTGCCCCAGACAGATGCCGAAAATTGGCTTTCCGGTTTCCTTGGCAAATTCAACCGCCTCCAGGGCATATTTAGCCGTGGCCTCAGGATCACCGGGACCATTACTGAAAAAGAAACCGTCAGGCTTCCAGCTTGTCAGTTCTTCTTTAAACTCCCCCTTGGCTGGGAAGATGCGCAAGGTGCATCCCCGCTTGACCAGGTTGTCAATAATGCTCTGTTTAATTCCATAATCGAAGGCCGCAACTTTGAAAGATCCGTCGCTATGGGCAGTCTGAGCTTCAGATCGGGTGACCTTGGTAGCCAGTTCAAGGCCTTCCATATCATCCCAGTCTTTGGCCTTCTGTACCAGCTTATCTTCATCAAGTATTTCGGAAGAGATTACAGCATTCATCACACCTTTTGAGCGGATATGGCGAACCAGTTTGCGTGTATCCACCCCGCTGATGCCAACCACTTCATTTCTTTGAAGGTATTTCTGAAGATTTCCGTCAGCCTGCGGGTTGCTATGTTCCCATGAAAAGGATCGGGTGATAAGACCGGCAATCATTACGCGACGTGCTTCGTCATCGCGGCTCATGGTTCCATAATTTCCGATGTGGGGATAGGTCATCATCATGAGCTGTCCGTAGTAGCTGGGGTCGGTGAAGATTTCCTGGTATCCGGTCATGCTGGTATTAAAACATAATTCACCGCCGGTGGTACCTTTCTTGCCTATGGCGTAGCCGTGTTCCACGGTGCCGTCTGACAAAGCTATGATGGCCTTATCTCTGGGATATAGTGACATATTGGTCGAGATTTACAGTTGAGGATGAGGATTGGAAGTTAATACCTAAAAAAAATCCGACAACGGAAACCGCGTCGGATTGAAAAGTGATGGTGGATGGCCGATCCATCAAAAATTGGAAAATGGAAGCCGAGAGCCGCCTCGGTTGGCAGCTTTTTAAAAGATCAGAATGTGGGAAGCTTCCTGTTGAAATCAAATGTGTTAAACTTTCAGGTATATCATTGTGTGCGCAATACATTAATTCTAGCGCAAAACTCTGTTAAGATACAAATCAGCCATTCTAAGTTCAACGGAAAATTTGCATAATTAGTAACCTGAACACTGCTGGTCTAAGCTGGCTCTTGTAACTAATATATTTTGCAAAGTATTTGATTACCCGGGACGGTAATCAGATGAATTCGTTTGATTTTATAGGAAGGAATGCACTGCTTAAGGAATTAATTTACAGCAATTCTGTTGGTTTTATATTAGCTGAACGATGCGTTATTGAGACTGTTTGGCCCTCACATGATATTCTTTATTCCATTCATCGTAAGATACACTCAACTCGTTAGGGCGACAGCAAACCTGACAGTCCTCAATGTAATTCTGATTATTCCCCTGAGATGGGTCCACAAAGGTATGGTTGGTCTCACCGCAATAAGAACATATATAGGTAGCTGGTTTTGTCTCGCCAATCATAAGCAAGTAGGTTGAAATACAGACAGAGTAAAAAGCCCATATCCCTGCCTGTATTTCTGTTAGAATATAACGGTGTTTCCTTTTGCCTGGTTTTCTTCACATTCCGGCGTGAATGAATTTATAGAAGCGTTAGACTTACTAAATTTCAGGGTAACGCTAACACTGCCAAATGGCTGAACAACAGTAAGCTGATTGCCATTCGCGGTAACATCCACTTCTATTGTGGAGTTGGGATTCAAGGGGTCTGAAAAAGTATACTTGCTGCCATTGACATCAAGGATCTCCTGGGAGTCGATTTCATAACAATCTGGTCCCTCATCATACTCGTCACCCATATAATCATAGGAGGTGACGGTAGTGGTTGTGATGTTTACATAACTGATGTCACCCTCGTTTGAATTCAGCTGCCAAAGTCCCAGCACTGAAGTGTTTTCGTCGTTATTGTTGCTGTCTTTGCAACCCGGAAGAAATAACAGGCTGATCAAAGCAATGGTAAAGAGTTTGGGTATAGAAAAACGCATAGCTTCCTCTACAAGTAAATTAGATTGGATTTAATTGTTTGGATGCGGTTTGAGGCGGGTATATGCCCTCATTAGGCAATCATTAATAATACGCTTCCTGAAAGATTCGAGTCAATAGGTTGGAGAAATATATTTTTAATGCAAAGGCGTTCTGTAGATTTCAACATTGGGATGAGAGGAGGGATTACTTTCAAGAAAAGGCACTTCAAAGTCTACTCTACGGAGGGGCGTCCGGCGGCAGGGGTAGATATTGAGGCAACATGTACAAACTAAATCACAAACTTACACCGCAGCTTCCTCCTTTATAAAAATCTTTTTAAAGAAATAACCCGTCATGGTACTCATGCCCCCGGCAAGACCACCTATGATTATCGAAATCACAATCACAAGAATTGGATCAGGCAGGCTTAGCAGCTCACCGATACGGCTCGTTAGAACACCGGCATTTCCGATATGTATAAACAGGCTTTGAATTAACCAGAGCAGGGCAATGCCCAGAAAACCATAGATAAAGGACCTCCCGCCACTTTTGCCAAGCCAGGCACCCAGCAATACGCAGGGGATTGCAAGTGACCACCAGGGTAGAAATAATCCCAATACCCACGACAACAGTGCTACAAGTATAATCAGCATCATAATAGTTTAGTCAATAGTTAAGGAGTAGGTTAGGCTATCTGATGAAGCGGGTTCTTCTTTCATGAACCAAAGAGGGTAGAGCTCTCCTGCATTCCAGTCATCAATCATATTTTCATAGAATGGAGATCCGGGATTTCCGGACTGTCCACCGGGATATATGCCATAGCCTTTAATCTCCGGTCCCAGCTCCACAATCATGCGCCATGAAGGTCCGTGGCTTGAACGTGTGGCATTCACCGACTCGGTTCCACCTCCCGTAAATAGGTTCGTTTTTCCGAAGCCGGGCAAATTAGCCAGGTGATTGATGTCCGTTTCACTCACGTAACCCCACTGCCAGCTGTTTCCATAACTGCCGAACTCCTCTTCCAAGCTGTTTAATGCTTTTAAGAATGAACTATTGATGAGATCCTTGAGGGTTTCTTTCTCATCGGTTTGGATATTGTCATACCATGGCAGGTCAGGTCGGTTCAGTACGAGGTACGCCACCTGGTCCCGATCCGGCCAGGACATTCCTGCTTCCACGGAATTATATTCATCACTCCATATTTCACTGAAAAGTGCATCCCACCAGTATTTAAAAATGGACGGAGCTACTTCAGCGGCATTATTGTAATAATCCCACTCTTCAAGCAAGCTTAGCGTTTCTTCACGAGTCCCGGATAGCGTGTCAATATTCAGGTTTTCGAGCATTACGGGCAGTACCTTAGCAGCATGATAGCTGTAATTATCCAGCTGCAGACCCTGCATATCTTCTTTCGTGATTCCATCCATAGCGGTCAGCCTGTCGTTGATTCGTTTCCCTCGTTCAAATGGGGCAAAATCATCATCCAGATAATAGGGGTACTCGGAACCGGTGGGGTCCTGATTGGCTGAGCTTACAAAGCCGCGCTCCGGATTCTTGATGGATGGTATTTGTTCAAACGGAACCCAACCCTGCCAATCATAAAGCGGATCGGAACCGTCACTGATAAACCTACCTTGGTTCTCCCATTTGAGCGGATACTGTCCGGTAACCGTCAATGCAATATCTTTTCGATCGGCAAAGACCCAGTTTTGGGCCGGACTCTTGAAATCGCGCAAAGCATTGCGATAGTCCTCATAGTTTTTTGCACTGTTGATTTTTAAGAAGTAGTTCACCTCATTCGACTCCTCGTAAGCGATCCAGCGCATTGCATGATATTTTGGGACGTCAGACCGCAAGGCTTCTCCTGAAAAATCCTGAACAACAGGCCCATGATGAGTATAGAATACCGTATCTATGTTTGTTTCTGCACCTTTGACCTTAATTTCTTCAACACGCTGAGTAGTCTCTCTCCATTCACCGTCATAACGGTATTCCGCGAGAGTGGAATCGCGAAATTCAATTTCATACCAGTCCCATACATCTGCTCCCACATTCGTGGTGCCCCAGGCAATATCTTCATTGAAACCGATGATTACGGAAGGGGCTCCCGGCAGGGTAACTCCCATTGCGTTGATGTTCGGACTGTGAAGCTGAAGCGCATACCATATAGAGGGAAGGGTCATATTAAGGTGCGGGTCGTTGGCCAGGATTGGGTACCCGCTCTCGGTCTTTTCGCCGCTCACCGCCCAGTTATTGCTCCCGTTCATAGGGTCAGGCTGAAACGGTGGAAGATCTTCTGCTATGGAAGGTTGAAAATTGCTCTGAGGTTTTTGGACTTCGAGAGGTTTAAAGTCCCATGGAGTGTCGGCCGGAATAGTGGGATCATTCCATGATGGATCCAGATCCATTACCTCACTTATAAAGGAATCACCGAGGTAGGCCCGCGTATTGCTCATGCGCATGTCACTGTTACGGCCTGCCAGGGTATAGGTCATGTTCTTAAAAAGAAGCGCGCATCGCAGCGGTGTCCATTCACCGGGTTCAAAATTCATTATCTTGTATTCCAGAGGATAATCTTTGGGACTCAATTGCCCTATCCAGGCGTTTACCCCTGCGGAATATGCTTCGACAGCTTTCCTGGTTTTTTCGTTTTTACTGATTCCTTTCAGTGCCTGTTCAGCAGCATAGCCCATCCCGATACGGCGCTGATACCGATCGTAAGATACCGTTCGCGGACCCAGAAATTCTGACAACCTGCCCGCAGCGGCATAGGTTTGAAGCTCCATCTGCCAGAGCCGGTCCCGCGCGGTAATAAATCCTTGTGCGAAGTAGAGGTCATGGTCGTTTTGAGCAAAGATGTGCGGAATCTGATGCTCGTCGTAATACACCTTCACGGAATCTTGTAGCACTTCGGATTCCAAGGTAAAGGTCTGACTCTGAGCCTCACCGGTTACGGCATTCGCCCAAAAACCGGTATTTGGATTAAGAAATGGACCAAGGGGCGGGGCCGGCCCTATGGAAACGGATAATACTGTGAAGAGTGCAATTGTAGCGACCAAAGAGGCCGCGAATTTTATAACATTTGAAAGCATGGTTTCTAATTAGGTAGCAATGGTATACGGCTAAACAGAGTTGTAACGCTGCGATTTACCTGTTAATCCACAATAATTTGAGAAATTTAAACACAATAAGCACGTCAATCCCCAATCCCCTAAAAAATCAGTCACTCAGTAAATCAATCCCTCAAAACTATTGCCCTCACCAAACCATCATCTTCATACAGAACACACTTCCGCCGCTTTTCAGGAACTCATAGGTACTTACTTCATGCACAGAAAATCCGGCATCCCGCAGATTCTTATTAGCGTCGGTGCATCCCTGTTGAATGATAACATTCTTTCCATCCGGACAGGTGGCATTACAGGCAAAAAGCTTGGTAGCTTCGTATTTAGAAGCTTTAATAACCTTATTAAAAACACTGTTTATTAACTCGAGTCCTTCTTTGGTAAAGGCATCAGGGTAGATCAGTACGGTATTTTCATCCAAAACACAGAAACAGGTATCAAGGTGGTAGAAATCTTCGTCAACCAGTTCCAGCGCAATCACCGGTATGTCGAAAGTCTCTGAAATGGTCTCATAGGCCTGCAGGGATGATCGATATCCATATCCGCCCCAAAGCAGCCTTCGACCGTTATGCCAGATGGCATCTCCGCACCCCTCAAAGTCGTCAATCTCGTTATCATCCAGGTAATGAATTTCATAGCCGCTCTGCCGGTACCACTGCTCAATAAACGGGACCTCCTCCTTTCGTTCATCAGCATGCATGATACTCATAAAGACATGTTTGTCACCCGTCTCATTTATGTAAGGCAGACTCTGGTTGGCGCAAAATACCATATCGGGTAAATCTTCTTCCCCCTCGATAACATGTACGTTTATCCCGATTTGTTCAAAGGTGCTTTTGAGTACATCCCACTCATTACGAGCTTCCAATTTATTTACGGTACCTACATTCTGTGCCATATGCGGATTGATAACATACTCAACCGAAAAATGCTTCGGCGTGACCATCAGTGCATCCTTAGGAATCGGCATTTCTGGGACTTCAGATAGCTTCAGTTCCAATTGCTCGCTGGAAGTAATCACTTTTGGCATAGATATAGTATTAAATTAGATAGCTTTGCATACACAAATCGGGCTGTAAAGATACATATTTGAACGAAAGAAAAAAGTTTTCGGGTACGCTTTGCGCCGGGACTTCTCTTTGTTTTTCATGTAGTTTATATGGTACCATACCATCTTCTGAACTAATGATTGTTTGTTGTTTGGTGTTCTTCAATTGTGTTATTTAAAGAAGAAGTAAAGAATCACACCTTAACTTTCCCCGAAGGTAACAATGCTGCTCAAACCCGATTTACTATCCCAGTTGGCTCCGCTCGAATTGCGGGCTCGTAAAATTGTTGAGGGGTTTATTTCCGGTCTACATAAAAGTCCATATTACGGTTTCAGTGTTGAGTTTGCCGAACACCGTCCCTACAATCCGGGTGACGATCTCAAGCATGTTGACTGGAAGGTATATGCCAAAACCGAGCGTTTCTACGTAAAACAGTACGAAGAGGAGACCAATCTGCGCTGTTATCTGCTGCTTGATACCAGCAGCAGTATGTACTACAAATATTTTGCTGAATGGACCAAGCTTCGGTATGGCATCAATTTCGGGGCGGCACTAATCTACCTGATGCATCGCCAGCGGGATGCCTGCGGAATTATACCTTTTAGTGATAAGATTGAGGCATTTATTCCGGCAAAATCCTCCTACACGCATTTGAGACTACTATTTGGTGAGTTGGAGAAGAGACTTGACGAAGAAAAAGAGCAAGCGAAAGAAAAAAAAGGTACTGCAACAGCAGAGGTGATTCACGAAGTTGCCGAGCGCCTGAATCACCGCAGCCTAGTCGTGATCATCACCGATCTGTTTGAACACGCCAATGAGCATGATAATTTAATTTCCTCGCTGAAACACCTACGGCACCGTAACCACGAGGTGATACTGTTCAACATTATGGAGCGAAAAAGTGAAAGAGAACTCGATTTTCCCGATCGCCGGTTTGTGATGGAAGACATGGAGACGGGTTCACAGATGGAGATTCTGCCTGCCCAGGTACGGGAAGATTACAAGAAAAAAGTCGCTGAATATACTCACCGCTTTAAAATGGCCTGCAGTGAATTCCAGATTGATTTTGAAGAACTCGATACGCAGGAAGCTTTCGATCTTGCTTTATTGGCTTATCTAAATAAGAGAAAGAATTTGGGATAAGGGAAAAGCAGTGGTCAGAATTCAGAATACAGGATTCAGAAGATAGGAGGTGAGAAAGAGCCCCTTCTAACTCTTTCCGGAGCTCTTTTTCTATAACATTATTTAGAAGGCACTTACTTTCCGCAGCAGAGCAACAGAAGGAGTGTTGAATGAAAAAATAACTTCATAAGTACACTCCCTGTATGTGTCATTCCGAGCCTTGTCGAGGAATCTCATCCATTCAATCAGGCTATTGCTCCGTAATCGCGGATGAGATCCCTCTACTTACGGTCGGGATGATAATTCAAGAGGTTACATTCAGAGTATCTAAAAACTCCGTGCAAATCCGTGGCAAAAGTATCGTACGCGAATAGGCATAATAAACTGAGGCACTGGTCACTGTTAACTGTTCATTGAAAACTAGGTTACATCCGCTTTGCGTAGTATCTTATAGAACAGCCTCGGGGCAAGTCGTTTGAAATAGACTCCCCAGATCTCCTTGCCGCCGATATAGATCTCTTCCTGCCCTTTTTCTATTCGCGGGAGCAGCCGTTTAACAAATTCATCGGCTTCCATTCCCTGTTCCTGACCCCTTCCCATCTTACCATGGATAGAGCCGTCGCCCTGCAGAGCATTTTTGGTCACGTTGGTTTTGATAAATCCTGGACAAACCAGCGTCACTTTTACATTGTGCTCGAACACTTCCTGCCGGAGCGAGTCGAAATAGCCATGAAGGGCATGTTTGGAGGCGGCGTAGCTGGACCTTAGACGCGTCCCGAATTTACCCATCACACTGCTGGTGACAATAACATTTCCCGTACCTCTTTCAATCATGGAAGGCAATACTTCATTAGTGATGGCAACGGTGCCGAAAAAGTTAACTTCCATCACCTTTCTGACCACCTCCATCCGGGTATTAACGGCTTCCGAGCGCTGGCTGATGCCGCCGTTATTAAAAAGGTAATCGATAGGTCCGTACCTTTCCATAGCCTGTCGGGCTTTATCGGGGATGGTGTCGGGTTCGCTGAGATCAAGTGGCAAAATAAAAATATCATCTGCCTCACCTTCGCAACGTGATTTTACATCCTGAAGGGCTTCTTCGCGGCGGGATGAAATGATGAGTTTGGCTCCTTGCCGGCTAAGTGAATAGGTCAGGGCTTCGCCGATACCTGATGAAGCCCCCGTGATCCAGATTACATTATTATTAAAGCCCATTATTCCCAATTGCTTGCGGATTACTGAAAATTGTCACTTTCCAGTCTATTTTTTCTATCTTTTCACGTCAACGAAATACAGCATATTGCTGTTGAGACGCTTGTATTGGAATTATGTTTAATTAACGGAATTCGTTTTGAAACCCAAACATACCATATTACTGGTTGAAGATGAAGAAGAACCGGCAGAAATGTTGGCCAACTTTCTTGAAATGAACGATTATGAGGTACTGGTGGCTCACGAAGGAAATAGGGCGCTGGACCTTATTGATGAATATGCCGGTGAAATTCACCTTGCTGTGCTCGATATTATGGTCCCCAATGTGGACGGAAAGGAAATATGCCGGCGCATACGAAACCACCCGGTGCTAAATGATATACCGGTAATTTTTCTTACTGCAAAAGATGAGGAACAAGACGAGATCGAAGGTCTTGAGCTTGGTGCCGACGATTATATCCCCAAGCCTGCCAGTCTGAACCTTGTTAAAGCTCACATAGAAACCCTGCTCCGGCGACAAAATCCTCAAAAGGCAAACTGGTTGCAGTATGGTGAAGTCTATCTCGATACCGATGCCAAAGAGCTGTATGTGGAAGATGAAAAAATTGAGCTCACATCCACCGAATACACGCTAATCGAACTCTTCTTCAAAAGTCCGAAACAGGTATTCAGCCGGCAGCAGATTCTGGAGCACATTACCGAAGAAGACCGTTTTGTGTTTGACAGAACAGTAGACGTTCATGTAAAAAACCTGCGCCTGAAAATGGGTGATGCCGGTGAAATCATTAAAACCTATCGCGGTATAGGGTATGGGCTTAACAGAGACCTGGTGAAGGTATAATAACTCCAAATGACAAAGTTCAAATATCAAATGGCAAACTAGTTTCAATTTTCCAATTCTTAATAACTTAAGCTTAGTCTTATTTTGAAATTTATAGTTATTGGATATTAAAAATTGTTTGTTATTTGGAGCTTGTATTTTGATGATTGCTTATGACCATTCGTTCAAAACTTGCATGGACCTTCATATTACTGCTCATTTTTGGCATTACCGCCATCAGCAGTTATTCCATCGTATTTATTCGAGATTACTTACTGGAGCAGGGCCAGATTGAGATTAAAAAAGATACTCGCTGGCTTGCTACATCCATTGAGAGCTTGCCTGAGGATGAAAAATTCAGCCATCGTTTTAACGAGGCCGGAGAAATTTCCGGGTACCAGATCGCTTTATATGACAGCGAAGGAAAGCTGATCTCCACCTATCCCGATACGATCAGTGTTTCACCATTTTTGTCGGATGACATTCAGATTACCCTGCAGGCTCGTGATAGCTTGCCCTGGCTGCCGCAGGATGAAGAGTCAGAAAAGCTGGTCAGTTACATCCATGTCTCTAATACCATGAACCCGGTATCCTATATACGAGTCAGCCAGTATAAAGACCGGGTTTACGAACCGATTAAAACCATCCGCTGGATTATCTATTACGGTATGTTCATTTCAGTCGGTCTGGTTATTATCGTGAGCATCTGGATAGCACGCTATCTGACCAAGCCAATCACACAGATCAAAAATGCGGCCAGCGAGATCGCTGAAGGTGATGTTGACAGGCAGATTAACCTGAAACGAAATGACGAATTCGGGACACTGGCGACTTCCCTGAACCAGATGGCATCAAAACTACGCGAAGATACGGAACAAATTAAGCAGTATGCCGAGCGACAGAGGCAATTTTTTACCGATATCACCCATGAGATCCGTAATCCGCTACACACGATCTCAGCCTCACTGGAGATGCTTGAAATGGATAATCTTTCCGAAGAGAAGCGTAAAAAGTATCATGCCAATGCCAAGAAACAGGTTGATCGAATCAGCCGGTTATTTAAAGACTTGCTTACCCTTCAGCGCTATGATTCTGACGAGTATTTCATCGAGAAGAAAGTCTTTGATCTATCAGAAGTCGGGAAACATATGCTGGAGTGGCACGAAGAGAAGGCTCAGGAGAAAGGCATCACTTTGGAGGCGGGGACCCACTCCTGCAAAGCAGTGGGCGATCCGGGAAAAATCGAGCAGGTCGTCGATAACCTGGTATCCAATGCCATAAAATATACCAATCAGGGGCACATTAAGGTTAGCTATCGGAATAGCGATGAGGATGAGGTGACGGTAAGCGTGGAAGACACCGGCATCGGCATCTCCGAAGAACACCTCGGACGACTCTTCGATCGCTTTTATAGAACCGATAAAGCCCGGTCCAGGGACAAGGGTGGTACGGGATTGGGACTCGCTGTAGTAAAAAGTATTCTAAATGCTCATGGAACCGATATCCGTGTGGAAAGTGAAGTAGGTAAAGGCAGCAGGTTCTGGTTTAAGCTTCCGGCAGGTTAGTTTTAAGGCTATAATTATTTTTTGGACTAAAGCCTAAGCTAGTGAAGTGACAAAGTAACAAAGTGGCATAGTTATCAGGAAGGCTATCAGCCTTCAGCCATCGGTCTTTTGAGATTTGACTTGTTTCAGGAACAATCTCCAGGATCACTTTTTCCAGGAAACCCTCTCAAGGCCCTGTAGATTGATTCTAAATAAAAGATGAAGGCTTCTCTTCAAATTTCCTTCATAATAAAAGCCTTTCTTTTAAAACTGAAAATACCAATCAAAAGATCTAAATGTCTGCAGAAAATATACGTATTGGCGTAGTACTTATGAACCTGGGAGGACCTACGAGCGAAGATGCGGTTCGACCTTTTTTGTACCATTTGTTTCAGGATGAGGACATTATCAAGTTGGGAGGGGGGAAGATTCAGGATCTCTTTGCCAACGTTATCTCAAAATTCAGGGCGCCGGATGTTGCCGAAGATTATAAAGAGATTAACGGTTGCCCCAAAGGATGTACCGGAAACAAGCACTGCCTGAACCGTCAAAATCAAAGAGTCTCTAATTGCTGCTCCCCCATAAACGGTCTTACGGAATCGCAGCGGCGCGGGCTTGAGAAGCATTTTAAGAAATCCATGCCGGATGTGACAGTGAAGGTTTACACATGCATGCGTTACTGGCTGCCTTTTGCGGAAACAACCATGGAAGATATGGTGGAGGACGGAATTACTCATGCGGTTATGATGCCGCTCTATCCACAGTTTTCATGGACCACTACCGGCAGCAGTTACCGTGACTGGGAAACCAAGCGGGAAAAACGATTCGGCGACGAGACACCCTGGAAGGAATTTCATGTGAAGAACTATCATCGAAACCCGAATTATTTGCAGGCCATGAATCATCGAATTGATGAGGCTTTGGCTGAGATGGATGAAGAAACCAGAAAGAAAACGCATCTCATTTTCAGTGCGCACGGCACGCCGTTACTGGAAGTCCGCAGCGGCGATCCTTATACCGTGGAAATCAAGGAAACAATGGAAGCCATCATGGAGATGCGAAATTATGAGGAGCCTTACTGGCTTGGATACCAGTCAAAGGTAGGTCCGCAGAAATGGACCCAGCCTAATACGGTTGATCTCGTTGAGCGTCATCTTGAATACGGTATCAAGAACTTTTTGATGATACCCATTGCCTTCGTCACCGATCACATCGAAACCCTGTATGAACTGGGGGTTGAACTGGTGGAAGATCTGGAAGAAGAAGGATACGAATTTGAAAATATCTCCGTAATGAAAGGTCTGAATGATCATCCGCTTTATATACAGGCCCTGGCTGATGAGGTATTGAGGAAACTGGAACATGAATTGCCTGAGCTCACTTCGGAACAGGAACCAAAAAAGGTAAGCGCTTAATCTATGTCCTTGGATACTCCTACATTGAGTGATTTTTGCGTGGTCGGAGTCAACCACTGGGAAGCTACTATAGAGGTTAGAGAACGTTTTAGTTTGAGCGACAAACAGAAGAATGAGCTTATCGCAGGTGCCAATCGGGAAGGGATCAACAGTCTTTTCGTAATTTCGACCTGCAACCGCACGGAAATTTTTGCTCAACATGCCACCCCGCAAGAGCTGATTCGCTTACTGGTTACCTATTCCGATGCCTCCCTGGATGAATTTCATACCTATGGATTTGAACAGAAGGGGAAAAAAGCCGTTGAACATCTTTTTAATGTTACTGTCGGACTCGATTCACAGATTTTGGGTGACCTGCAGGTGGTAAAACAGGTTAAAGAAGGCTACGAACTGGCATCGGAAAAAGATGCCGTCTCCGGTGAACTTCATCGGCTAATGCAGCATGTCTTCCGGTCTCACAAACGTTCCCGAAATGAGACCTCTCTTGGAGAAGGTGCCGCAACTACTGCATATGCTGCTGTGCAATTTGCCAAGAAAACCTTCGATACCTTGCAGGACAAAAATATCCTGCTGGTCGGAACCGGTAAAATCGGAAAGGTGACCTGCAAAAATCTGGTCAGTTTGGGTGCTCGCAAAGTTACTCTGGTCAATCGAACACGCGACCGGGCCGAATTTGTAGCTGATCGCTTTGACCTTGATGTTGCAGACATGGAAGCACTTCCCAATCAGATTGCCGAGGCAGACCTGGTGATTGTGGCCACAGGGGCTAATGAGCCTGTCATCACCATGGAGCATATGAAACCATCCATTAAAAAGTCATCGTTTAAGGTACTCCTCGATCTTTCGGTTCCAAGGAATATTGAGCCTGAAATAAGCAGTCTGGATTTCGTGGATCTGGCCAACATGGATTTTCTGAGTGATGTGACTGATGAAGCCTACCGCAAAAGGGAGGAAAACATCCCGATGGTTAAGAAGATTGTAGATGATGAACTGACTGACTACCAGAACTGGCTGAGTAAACAGCGTGTGGTTCCGACTATTAAAGCGTTGACCAGTAAGTTTGATGCCATCCGTGATGATGAGTTTGAGTTTTTCAAAAACAAGATTTCAGATACCGACCGCGATAAAGTTGAAAACCTGACTCGTAGAATCGTCAATAAAATTGCTGCCTACTCAATCGAACACCTGCGGGATCACCACGAATCGGATCAGGTGACCAAGGTTGTAAATGATATGTATAAGCTGGAAACCGATGCATTAGATGAGTAGCTCTAAAAATATCAGAATTGGAACCCGCGACAGCGAGTTGGCAACCTGGCAGGCAAAGCAGGTAGCACAGCAATTGAATAAGCTCGGCCATAACACCGAGCTTATTTTTGTCAAATCAGAGGGGGATCTGGATCTAACCACGCCACTGACCGAAATGGGTGGTAAAGGCGTCTTTACCAAGGCCCTGGATAATGCCATGCTAAAAGACGAGATCGACATAGCGGTTCATTCGTTTAAAGATCTTCCTACCGAAAATCCATTACCTCTTAAAGTTGCTGCAATCCTGGAGAGGGCCGATCCGCGTGATACGCTGGTAACCTCCAAAGGTACCGATTTCCTGGATGATCCCGATTACCGGGCCGTTATTGCCACCGGCAGCAACCGGCGCAAAGCCCAATGGTTGAATCGCTACCCGAATCACGAGATTACAAATATCCGGGGAAATGTAAATACCCGACTTGAGAAAGTAGCTTCAAATCAATGGGATGGCGCTATTTTTGCCGCGGCAGGACTCACGCGCATAGATCTGGATCATCATATTGATGCTTATCTTGACTGGATGGTTCCTGCTGCAGCACAGGGCGCGATGGCTGTGATGATTAGGGAGGATGACGGGGAGATGGAAGAAGTGATAAGGCAACTTAATCACGATGAAACCGCTCTTTGTACCACAATAGAACGCGATTTCCTTCATGAGATGGAAGCCGGATGCAGTGCCCCTGTCGGAGCCTATGCCAATATTGAGGATGGTGAAGTACATTTCAAAGCGGTGGCCCTAACCCTTGACGGAGAAGAGCGTTTTGATTACGAGCACCGGGTGAGTGTTGGCAAAGCCGGCGATCTGGGTCTTGAGGCTGCACAGGAGCTTCTGGAGAAAGGTGCTATCAAAGTGATTGAAGAGATCCGACTGCAGTAAGAGTAAACCCTTCTGTAAGCCGAGTAGTAAGTAATTGAGGCTGTGTAATTTTATTTGAACTAATTTTCAAAAGTTGCAAGATCAGTTATCCATTAGATGAGACAGGATAAACGTAATATTTTAGTAACACGACCCCTTTCTGGCCGGCAGCTGGAATATGCACGTATTTTGGGACTCGAACCGATCATTGATTCCGCTCTGGATTTTGAATTTCCTGACTATTGGGATGAAGTACTTAAAGTGATTAATGAACACCCCAAATCGGACTGGATATTTACCAGTGCCAATGGTGTTAAAGCTCTCAAGGAATTGATAAAGAACGGTCTTCAAGTGCGTCCGGAGGTGCAGATTTTTGCTGTGGGTTCCAAAACTAAAGAAGCATTGGAAGCGCTTGGCCTTGAAGCCAAGATTCCTGGAACGCAGGACGGTTCACACCTGGCAGATTTGATTATTGAGGAGGGTAAAATCAATTCCATTATCTATTTTCACGGGAATTTGAGCAGGGGTGAGGTTACTGAAAAACTTCAAAATCAGAATATTGAGGTTATTGAGGTAGAAGTGTATCAAACCAAGATAAAACCGGTTAGTCTGCCGGAGAATCCGGTGGAGGCGGTCCTCTTTTACAGCCCGAGTGCCGTTGAAGGATTCGGTAAGGGTCAGGGTTTTGATGGCGACTTGCCGGCTCTGTTTGCGATCGGACCGACCACAGCGGAAGCACTTCAGAAAGAAACCGATCAAGGTGTTGAGATTCCCGATTCTCCTGACACCAAGGAATTGCTAAAAACTGTGGCCGATCACCTTTTTAACAAAGAGAATATCAAAAACTGAATTTTCGGGATTATTTAATCCGTAACATTCGCTCCATACCTGTCATAAACACTTATGAAACACCAATTTCCTGAACTTAAAAATGATTTACTACTTCGCGCCCTGAAAGGGGAAGAGGTTGAGCGTCCGCCTGTTTGGATGATGCGTCAGGCCGGCAGGTATCTCCCGCAGTATATGGAGCTTCGTAAGAAGTATACCTTTTTTGAGCGGGTTGAGACGCCGGAACTGGCCTGTGAAATCACCTTGCAGCCTATAGATGAAATTGGACCGGACGCGGCTATCATTTTTTCGGATATCCTGACTGTACCGCAGGCATTTGGTATTGACGTGGATTTGGTGAAAGGCAAAGGTCCGGTGATGGGTAACCCAATTAGAACGGTGGATGATGCCTTTTCCATCTTTGCCGAAGATATTCCCGGCAAGCTGAACCACGTGATGGAAGCTATTACATTGACACGCAAAGAGCTCAATGGAAGAGTTCCGCTTATCGGCTTTGCCGGTGCCCCATGGACGCTATTCTGTTATATGGTGGAAGGTGAAGGATCCAAAAATTTTGCAAAAGCGAAAAGATTCCTGTTTGAACATCCGGATGCCACACGGCACGTGATGAATGAGCTGACCAAGGCTACTATAGATTACCTTCAGGCTCAAATTGACGCCGGTGCCCAGGTCGTACAAGTGTTTGACTCATGGGCGGGATTGCTGAGTCCGGAAGATTTTAATGTTTGGGCGATGCCTTACCTGATGGAGATCTGTGATGCTATTGAAGAGGTCCCTGTAATCCTCTTTGCCAAAGGCAGCTGGTATGCTTTGGAGAGACTGGGTTACAAGAGTAGTGCATCTGCACTGGGCCTCGACTGGACGATTACGCCCGAGTATGCTAGAGAGGCGACCGGCAACAACATCACCCTGCAGGGAAATTTTGATCCGACGAAACTCTTCCTGCCGATTGATGAACTCAAGCGACAGGTTAGCAGGATGATCGATCGTTTCGGGACCCAAAAGTATATCGCGAACCTGGGTCATGGCATATTGCCTAATATTCCCGTAGATCATGCCCGCGCCTTCGTTGACACGGTAAAAGAGTATCAAGCTACAGATTAGCACAGATGTCTAAAATGTTAGAAACCTAATACGAATCAGTGCAAATCTGCGGCCCAATTAATTAATTGAGAACATGTCCCCCTTTGAAAGGGGACGAATTCGGCTTCAGTCGAATTCAGGGGGATGCCCTGAACGAGCAATGCTTATGAAGAAGCAGTTTAATCACTTTGGATATAATAAAAAGCTAAAAGCATTAGCACGCAATCTGCGTAATAACTCGACCAAAGCTGAAATCAGACTTTGGTCCGAAGTATTAAGGGCCAGAAAGATGAAAGGCTATACTTTCTTACGCCAGCGCCCTGTCTTAAACTATATTTCGGATTTTATGTGTAAGGAGCTAAAACTTATAATCGAAGTGGACGGGGTTACTCATAATTACGAAAAACAATGGTATAAAGATAAGCAGCGGCAAAAAGAATTAGAAGAACATGGGTTTACAGTTTTAAGGTTTAGCGATGATGATATCCAGAAGAATCTGCAAGGTGTTTACAAAGATTTGGAGCGTTGGATAGAAAGCCATCCCCCTGCACCCCCTTCTAAGGGGGACTACCAATCACCACAGATTAACCCAGAAAATTAATCTTTTAAGCCATGAAAAACAGCAAAAATCAGTGGCCCAAAATTAACCAGAATGATTAAAGAACGTTTTTCAGATTATATATTTGACCTGCAAAATCAAATCTGCCAGGGATTGGAAGAGGTAGATGGAAAAGCAAAGTTCCGCCACGACGACTGGGAGCGTAAAGGGGGTGGAGGCGGACACACCCGCGTCATTAAAGGCGGTAATGTCTTCGAAAAGGGCGGGGTAAATGTTTCTACCGTTCACGGTGAACTTCCCGATCTGATCAGAAAACGATTTGAAGTGGAAGAGGGATGGTTCTGGGCCGGGGGAATCTCACTGGTCATACATCCATGGAGCCCCATGGTTCCCACTGTTCATGCCAACTTCCGCTATTTTGAACTCTATGAAAATGAGCAGATGGACGAAATCAGGGATTCCTGGTTTGGTGGCGGAGCTGATTTAACCCCTTATTACCTGTGGGATGGGGATGCCATCCATTTTCATCAAGTCTTCAAAGAAGCCTGCGACATTCACGGAAGCGATTTGTATCCCCGTTTCAAGAAGCAGTGTGATGAGTACTTTTACAACGATCACCGAAATGAAGCACGGGGAGTTGGAGGCTTGTTCTTTGATTACCTTCGCGAAACGGGTCAGCGCAGCATGGAAGACTGGTATAATTTCACAACCGGAACCGGTAATGCATTCCTGAAATCGTACCTGCCTATTGTCAGGCGAAGGAAGGACGAAGAGTACGATGAAGAACAAAGGTACTTTCAGGAGATCCGGCGCGGTCGTTACGTGGAATTTAATTTGATACACGATCGCGGCACTTTATTCGGTCTGAAGACCGACGGACGAACGGAATCCATACTGATGAGTTTACCACCCCAGGTACGCTGGGATTATGATTTTCAGGTAAAGGAAGGCAGCCGCGAAGCATATTTGATCGACCGGCTGAAGAATCCGATTGACTGGATTGAATATGCAGAAAAGCAGGTCATAGATTGACACAGATAGGAAATTTTATTCCATACCTTAGTGCCAATCCGCGGCCAAATAGATATTTTAATTAACCTTGCAAATTATGCCACACGGACAATTTCCCTACATACGAGGTAGAAGGCTAAGGAGCAGTTCGGCTTTACGTGCCATGGTAGCGGAACATGAGTTGAAACCGGCCGATTTTATTGCTCCTATATTTATCATGGAAGGAAAAGACCATAAGGTTGAGATACCCTCCATGCCCGACTATTACCGGTATACGCTCGACCGCGTAATGAAAGAAATTGAAGAGCTGCAGGAAGCAGGTATTCGATCGCTATTGCTTTTTGTGAAAGTTCCTGAAGACAAAAAGGATAATAAAGGTACTGAAGCACTGAATGAAAACGGGCTGATGCAGCAGTCGGTACGGGCAATTAAAGAGCAGTTCCCGGATATGCTGGTGATGACTGATGTGGCACTTGACCCTTATTCAAGCTACGGCCACGATGGTATTGTCAAAGATAGCGAAATCGTTAACGACGAATCGGTGGAACTGTTGGCCGAAATGGCGGTTAGTCATGCCCAGGCCGGAGCCGATATGGTGGCACCTTCAGATATGATGGACGGCAGAATTGCCGCAATGCGCTATGCCCTTGATGAACAGAATTTTAAGAACACCGGCATCATGGCCTACAGTGCCAAATATGCCTCCAGCTACTATGGACCCTTCCGGGATGCCCTGGACTCGGCACCGGGTTTCGGTGACAAGAAAACCTACCAGATGGATCCTTCGAATGTAAGGGAGGCCATTAAAGAGGCAAAACTGGACGAACAGGAAGGCGCCGATATTGTAATGGTTAAACCGGGATTGCCCTATCTCGATGTGGTTAGGGCAGTCAGGGAGCATGTAAGTGTACCGGTTTCAGTGTATAATGTCTCCGGTGAATACGCTATGTTGAAAGCTGCTGCTGAAAAGGGTTGGCTGAATGAAGAAGAAGCGATGATGGAAGCTTTGATCGGTTTTAAAAGAGCCGGAGCAGATTTAATTGCAACCTATTTTGCAAAAGCAGCATCAAAACTAATTAATAAAGGTTAGAACAGATCTTGAATTATACTTTGATCAAGACAGAAATTTAATTGTTTAATCTGTGAAAATCAGTGGCGAGAAAGATTATGCTAGAAAACAGTAAATACCTATTTGACCGTGCTCAAAAATTTATTCCCGGTGGGGTAAATTCACCGGCGAGGGCTTTTAAGTCTGTAGGCGGTACACCCGTATTTTTTGATAAAGCCAAGGGTTCTATACTCACCGATGTGGATGGCAAAGACTATATAGATTACGTAGGATCCTGGGGACCCATGATATTGGGACATGCCTATGAACCGGTGATAAAAGCCGTACAGGAAACCGCTGCTCATTCGACCTCCTTTGGGGCACCAACTGAGATTGAAGTTGAGATGGCCGAGCTGGTAAAACGCATGGTACCCGGGGTTGATAAAATAAGAATGGTCAACTCCGGTACGGAGGCCTGCATGAGTGCCATCAGGGTTGCGAGGGGCTATACGGGCAGAGATAAGATTATCAAGTTTGAAGGGAACTACCATGGTCATGGAGATTCGTTTCTGATCAAAGCCGGCAGCGGGGCTCTCACACTGGGTTCACCCAGCAGTCCGGGGGTTACCAAGGGAACCGCCAAAGATACGCTTGTGGCCGACTATAACGACCTGCACAGCGTTAAAGAGTTGCTGAATACCCATAAAGACGAAGTAGCTGCAATCATTGTAGAACCGGTCGCCGGAAATATGGGGTGTATTCCGCCAGCACCCGGATTTTTAAACGGACTACGGGACCTTTGTGATGCTCATGATACAGTACTGATATTTGATGAAGTCATGACCGGCTTTCGGGTGGCAAAGGGCGGTGCACAGGAACGCTATGGTGTTACCACGGACCTCGTAACCTATGGTAAGATCATAGGTGCTGGACTGCCGGTCGGTGCGTTTGGTGGTAAAAAGGCAGTAATGGATGTAGTTTCCCCCGTCGGACCTGTTTATCAGGCCGGCACCCTGTCAGGGAACCCGCTTGCGATGGCAGCCGGCTTTGCCTTATTGAGTGAGTTGCAGGACAAGCCTGTGCATTACGATCAGCTTGAAGAGAAAACCACCTACCTGTTCAATGGCCTTAAGAAAGTATTTGATAAGTGGGATGTTCCTGTACACATAAACAGGGTCGGTTCCATGATCAGTGTTTTCTTTACAGATGAGGAGGTTGTGAATTATCAAACAGCTAATACTACCGACAAAGAGTTGTTCAGGGATTTCTTTCATGAAATGCTACAGCGAGGCATCTATCTGCCGCCATCACCCTTTGAATCATGGTTTCTGGCAAATTCATTGACACAGGATATGATCGACAAAACCGTAGCTGCTGCAGACAAATCTATAGAAGCCGCACTGGAAAGCAGCAAAGTAGACAGTAAATGACAAAGCTATTTGAAAAACTAAAAGAGCACTGGGGCTTGGATAGCTTCTGGCATGTGGTGCTCATCCTCTTCATATTTTCCATCACGGGGATGACAGCACTTTACATTCGTCAATTCTTCTTTGACCTCTTTGGTATTACCTCAGATACTGCCCTTTCTATCAAAATAATAGCCTGGCTCTTGGTTGTTTTTCCCTCATACCAGGCACTTTTTTTAATCTACGGTTTCTTGCTCGGGCAATTCGATTTCGTTTGGCGATTTGAAAAGAAAAGCCTGAATCGCATTAAAAACCTATTTGTAAGATCGGAATAGCAGAAACCGATATACGATTACTCTTCTTCTGAATTCTTCTGCTTTTCTTTTTCCTTCTTCTCTTTCTTCTTACGCTTCTCAATCATCTTCTCAACCTTTCTCTGGTCTTTTCTGGGCAGGCTTTCCACAACCAGGTCGTAAGAATCTTTAATCCATTCCTTGATCAATACATCGGAGAGATATCCGTGAGGATCAACATTATTCCAGTGGCGCTTGTCTTTGTAATTCCCAGGTTTAACTTCGGGGTAAAGGTCTCTAAGGGTGGCAGCTTTAACGGGGTCACACTTCAAGTTGATGGTTTCAAATTTATCAACATCCGTCAATGCAAATACCTCACCCATAACTTTATAGACAATGGTATTGTCATCGTTAGGGAACTCTTCAGTTACTCCTTCAAAAGAACTGCAAAATTCTTTGAATTCTTCAATATCCATAAATGTGTTTCTACAATTTCACTGTTATAATGGCAAGGGCACAATTACCCGTTAGTTGTCTCATTATTACAGAATTTAATTAAACAGGCAGGCGAGTTATTCTGAATTTGTCAAACATTGTGCATCAAAACCATCGGAATATTTGTCTTATTCGCTATAAGTGCCTGTTTTTGGTTTTCTTACTCTCGGTAAAGATAGTATTCGAGAGCAAGAAGGCAAATCTTAAATCCGGCTTCGAGATTCTCAGTTATTTACACTATTAAAATCATTAATAAAGTCACCCAACAAATTAACAGCTGACTCCTGTATAATATTCATCCTGTCGTAAGAGACAATGCCAACCATCCCGGTCTCCCAGGTACTGGCTGATGTTTGACGATCGCGATTTAACTGAAGTTTTACCGGCTGGTAGAATCTAATGGAAACCGAAAAGGGAACAAGACCCCTGCCGGCATCCATGGTATTGATGTGCATGTATAGGAATGGGATATCAGCAGAGGATTCAATTTCACGATCACTGACCAGCGGGATTCCCGCTTCTGCCAATCGCTGTCGCGCTGCATCCTTGATCGACGTCACCTCAATTTCCCCTTTTTCATTCAATGTAACATTGGTTTCCAGATTTACAGTAAATCCCAGCTCGTTGATACCCCTCAGGGAACTTATCTCACGTTCAATTTCATTCTGAGCAAACGATAAAACCGGCAAGGCTATAATCAATAAAATTAGGGAGCCTAGAATTCGTCGTGTTTTCATCATCTTAATTTGTGTTAGGTTAAACCTGATTTATTCCAACGTAACAGTTTGTTGCGACGTATATATTAGTTCCGTTTTCATAATAAAACAGAATCGGAACCTTTGTGTCATACATGCACCTACTCTAGTCTCTATTTGAGTACCGCTATAGTTAAAACAATCCATGCAGCTATAAATGCAGTTCCGCCGATGGGGGTTATGGCACCCAGCCAGGTAATTCCGGTTGTTGAGAGAAGGTACAAACTCCCCGAAAAAATGATGATCCCGGCCAGCATCAGCCATCCCGACCATCTCAATAGGCCAGAGTCCGGGAGGTGATAAGCGATAATTCCTACGGCCAGCAAACCCAGGGCATGATAAAAATGGTACTGTACTCCTGTCTGAAAGATCTCAAGCATGTCGGTGCTCAACCTGTTTTTTAATGCGTGTGCCCCGAAAGCTCCCAGCATGACGGCAATGAGTGCATTTATACTGCCAAGCGCGGTAAATATTTTAAACATATCAGTGGATTATTTTAAGTCTTAAAGCTGACCAGTTATCATTAATCGATACCATAGCAACCCCTTTTAATTGATGCTTCATCGCAAATTCAATGATAGAATCTCGGTTGATGTCAGTGTCTATTGAAGAAGTACCTTTGTGATAGGCAATCCAGAGTGCTCCTTTTGGTTTAAGGCGGTCTTTGAGACCAATTAAATGCTTCTCAAGCTGTTTATAGTTCTCTATGAAAGCCAGCACTATATCAACTGTGTCATCTTCTGTTGCAATAACTCCTTCCGGAATGCCACCGAGCAACTTCCCAAGGTTGTCTGGCGCATTAAAAAAGAATACACGCTTGCCTTGTCTAAGAAAGATTTTTTCTGCAACTGTTTTTGTAGACATAGCACTGCCAAAGTTTAATATGATACATTATTTGACTACCCTCGCCGTATTTTGATGGTCAGCACGTCAGTGGGTTCTAATCTAATGGCATCATGTTTTACAAAACTGATTTAAGAATTCTTTTAATTGATATAATTGATTACTTCATTAAAGCCTAGGACCTAAAACCGATTTCTTTGTGCGTACCGTCGCAAAAGGGTTTATTTTCTGAAGCCCCGCAGCGGCATAAAGCAATGTTCTTGGAGCAACTGACGGGTTGTGTGCTCTCGGAATACATTTGGAAGTGACCCTGTACAAGGAGCGGCCCGTTTTTAAGGGCCTTCAGTACCAGTTTTGAATCTGTAGTATCAGGGTTGTCGTCCGAAAGGGAAGATTTGTCAAATGCCGCAGGAGCCTCAAAATTAGCTTTGGTATGGGAGTTATCACAGGCCGGTTTATTGCCCGATTGCCCGCATCGGCAGAGTGCCCAACGGGTGTCGTTCAGGAGTACATTTTCATTTTCATCACGAACCTCAAGATCCCCTCGAAAATAGACCGGACCGTCAGGAGAAATAGTTATGGAATTAAATGGAGGTTTCTGCTCTTCCGCGGAGTGATCTTTCATCTCATAGTGCAGTGCTCCTGTGGGACATCGTTCTACAGTATTTCTAATTTTATTTGCAGAGGCTTCTTCAGGCTGAATCCACGGTCGCTTCTTTGGATTAAATACACTTGACAAACCTTTTACGCACTCTTTAGCATGAATACATCTTTTGACATCATATGTGACCTTGATGTCATCGTTCTCGTAGGTATAATTTTTTTGTTCCATTGTGCATTTCCTCCGCATGTTATCTTTTCAACAAGAATACATATGCTCAGGCAAATAAAAAAACTCCCGGGAACATTCCCGGGAGCTTGTTAGGAACCGGTACTTATTTAAACTAGCTGCCTTGCGTTACTTCAATATTATTGTTGATTGCAAGGACTCCTTTAACATCCCGGGCCACTTCTTCAGCTTGATTTTTCTTAAATACGGAGTTTACGGTTCCTTCCAGCACAACAATACCGTCAACAACGGCAATAGTAAGGTTGGTGCTTTCCAGGTAGGGGTCTCGCTGTACAGCCAAGTTAACGCGATTTTGAATGGCATCATCACTTACGGCGACTTCAGGAGTAACCACTACTTTCTTTTGAACCTCAATGTTGTTTTCAACATCACGGACACCGGCAGTATGACGTGCATCCGAATCGGCAGCAAGTTTTGAATTTAGATTGTTAACAGTTCCGGTGAGTATAGCGATATCATCCTCGATGGTTACATCAACCATATCTTCAGGCACTCGGGGATCATAGGTAAAGGCCCTTTTGATGGCATTTACAATCTGCTCGTCCGTGAGTACATCCAGCTGATCACTCTCAAGCATGTCGGATTGAATTTCAGGTTGCACCTCCAGCTCGTCGGCTACTACCGAGTCAACACCTACGACATGTGAAAAGTCCATCGCCAGTTGCTTTTCGTAGGCACTTCCGATTGACCCACTTAGGGTGACGCGATTACTGTCTACAGCAACCGATATTTGATTACCGCGTACTTCGGAGTTCATCATCAAAGTCTCCTCGACTTCCTGTTTGATATCTTCATCCGAACGGTTGGAATCCGGTTGGACGAGAATGGTATTATTGATTTCCTTCACTCCTTTAACACCTGCGGTGATTGCTGCTGCAAGCTGTTTTTCCTGCCAGGAGTCGACGGCACCGGTCAGCCTGACGAGTCCATTCTGAACATCAACAGAAATTTCGAGCGCCTCGGTTGCCGGATCGGTTGACAAGGCTTGGGTTACATCTGTTTCAATAGCACCATCCGGCCTCACTCCCGATACCTTTACATTGTTTACCACGGAGAGAACTCCATGAACATTTTGAGCTAATGTAGTTGCTTTTCTTTTAGCCAGTAGGTTGGTGGTTGATCCGGTAAGGGTTACCACACCTTCGCTCGTATTCACTTCAATATTTTCTGCGGGAACAGCTTCACTGGTAGCAAATTGAGCGTTTACTGCTTCAGTAATATCGGCATCGGAGGTCACCTCTACGGTATCATTAGTGCTCTCCTGACAGCCTGTAATGGTGAAAATTGCAATGACTAGGATCAATAATGATTTGAATAAAAGTGAATTCGAATAATTCTTTTTCGTCTTCATAATATTCTTTTGTTTTCTTTCTATTACATTACACTTTTTAACAATTTACACGGTGTTGAAGTTTATCTAGTAGGCCGGCCGGCGATAGCAAATTCTTTGCATGAACCCTTGTAAGTCGTCCTTTGTTTTCCTCCTTTATAGACACAAATAATTCAATATTGGATTCTTGGAAAAACAGGAAGAAACTGGAAGTACAATGAAATGTTTGGTTACAGGAGTAACGGGTTATATCGGGGGCCGATTGGTTCCCTATCTGCTTGATCGGGGACATTCCGTGAAAGTACTATGCCGTGATGCAGAACGACTGCAGGGGAGAAGGTGGATTGAGGAAGTAGAAGTTTGCGAGGCTGATGTATTGAAGCCCGAAACCCTCGATGGCATTATGCAGGACATCGACGTTGCCTACTATTTGATCCACAGTATGAGCGGCAACGAGAATGCGGACTTCCATGAACGAGACATGAAGGCGGCGCAAAATTTTGGGGAAGAGGCAAAAAAGCAACATGTAAAGAGAATCATTTACTTGGGAGGCCTTGGCAGTGACGAAGATCATCTTTCAAAGCATCTGAAATCCAGACAGCAGACCGGTCAGACGCTGCGGGAGTCAGGAGTACCCGTGACAGAGTTCAGGGCGGCCATCGTGGTAGGTTCCGGAAGCAAGTCGTTCGAGATGATACGCTATCTAACAGACCGGGTACCTATTATGATTTGTCCTCGTTGGGTGTATAGTAAGGTGCAGCCCATAGCCATACGTAATGTACTGCAATATCTGGTTACAGCCATTGAAAAACCTGAAACCGAAAATGAGATTATTGAGATCGGCGGTAAAGATGTCATGACCTATGCCGAGATGATGAAAACCTATGCCCGGGTCAACGGACTCAAAAGAATATTGATGCCGGTACCGGTGCTGACCCCGCAGTTATCTTCGTATTGGGTTCACTGGATGACACCCATCCCGGCATCTCTTGCGAAACCATTGATCGAGGGGCTGAAGAACGATGTCATTGTACAAAATGATAAAGCCAAGAAGCTGTTCCCAGAAATAGAACCCTTCGGCTATGAAAAAGCGGTTCGCCTAGCCATCAGAAGGATTGATACGCAGGATGTGGAAACCACATGGAATGATGCCCTGCTCAGCAGCAAAGGCGATGAGCGTCCGGTAGTTCTGGAGTCGAAACAGGGTCTGAATATCGAACGGAGAATGCGTACCGTCGAGGCGGATCCTGAAAAGGTATTTAAAGTATTTACCAGCCTTGGCGGGGAAAAAGGATGGCTGGCCTTTGAATGGGCCTGGAAACTTCGCGGCATCCTCGATCGAATGGTAGGTGGTGTTGGCTTCAGGCGGGGAAGAAGAAGTCCCGAAGATTTGCGTGTTGGGGATGCCTTGGATTTTTGGCGGGTTGAAGCAATTAAAGAAAGTAAGCTTTTACGCCTGAGAGCGGAGATGAAAGTGCCCGGGAAAGCATGGCTGGAATTTCAAGCCGTTCCGGTTAATGATAAAGAGACTCAGCTGATTCAAACGGCCTATTTTGAACCTAAAGGTTTGTTCGGACTGATCTACTGGTACGGTCTATATCCTATTCATTCGCTAATTTTTTCCAGTATGATTGATCATATCGCCCGGGAAGTTGTGAATAATTCCGGTCACGAGTAGGTCAATATCGGTCTGTAATACGTTTGTATTTTTGCCAACTTATTACAGATGAAATGCCCACCCCGGCGAATATCAAACCAAGCAGGGAAGTCAAAGCTGTTGCAAACCAGTTCAAAAGGCCGCCATCGATTATGGCATTATGGGGATTTTGCGGATCATACAATACTGAGACAACCTCTCCAACGCTGTAGGAGGGAGGGTTGCTGCCGGAATCGTGACGAAAGGTAATTGCCTGTTCACTGCCCGGAACCGTGAATTCTACCATGGGATAGTAAACATAGCTGTCGTCCGATCTCGACTCAATAAGCCTTGTCACCTCGCCAGATGCTGTAAGAGCAGTTTCCAGGAATTCAGCTCTTTTCATACCCAGGTAAATAGAGAGCCCTACTAAAGCCAGCCCAACCAGCGTAAAAACAGGTCCGACATATTTTAATCCCTTCGACTTCTTGAATACCTCCCGGTTAAGCTCCTCTGTGTTGTTTATCCTGACGCTTTGTTCCGGTGCGGTACCTTTCTTAGTCTTCATTTCTGTATTTCGGAAGGATTCTTTCAACTCATCCAAAGAGTTGATATCCCTTTTTTTCAACCCCTTTTTAACCTGTCTTACAATCAGTATCCCGCCAAAGGCATAAATTGCCATTGAAAAGAGCGAGAAGGTAAAGGTGATGAAAAAATAGTAGCACAATCCCAATCCGATTAGGCCGAATATCAATCCAATAAATAAGGGTACTGCTGATTTAAGCTGGGCATCTTTGGTATCGTAAGAGTATAAAACGTTAACTTCTTCACCGATCTCATAAGCGGGCCAGTTTGATCCTGTGTTGCCGGTAAAAGTCAGCATATTACCCTTACCTATATATTCCACTACCGGGTAGTACATAGGTCCCCCCTTTTTTCTGGAATTGCTTTCAGGCGTGGTTCGTCTCTCAAGAGCAATTACCTTTCCAACAGCCCTGTCAAAATATAATAAGGCATACAGCTGGTTCCATAGAATGGCGAAACCGGCAAATGCGAAAATTGCACCTACCAGTAATAGAATGATATCCATAACCCCCTGATTTAACTGACATTTAGTGTAATATTAGTAAGGCATACTAATCTAATTGGCTGATTTATTCAACCGGTTTGGTAGGCGAATAAGGGGGAGGAAGAATGTCATAGTTAAATAATTAGCAGTATTTGCTTACGGAGCGGGGCGTCGTAAGCAGAGGAAATAATCAGCAGTGCTTGCTTCCGGAGCAGAGCACCGGAAGCAGAGAGGATTGATTCCGCAACAATTCTCTTTTCGCCGCTCTGCTGCGGAATGAATCGTGTCTCTCAAAGCACATAATATACTGCATTTCACTGATTCTACTTTCATTTTGCTAAAGTATTAATTGGTACTTTTGGGCGTCCAAAAGTACCACAAAAAACGCCGGACAGGGATTTGTTCGGCAGGGCACCGGTGTCGCTTGACGGTGTAAAAACAATGATCCGTAACTCTCAAAAACTTGTTTACAGGATCTCATCGGTGTGTTTTTACGCCCATCCGCCTACGCGTCCCCGTCGCAACCTCCTGCCTCACAACTCCAAAGCCGGTTATGGGTTAAACTTTACTTAATTGCTTCAGGTGCTATCCATCTTCACTACATTATACTTTTTGGAAGCAGAACACCCGGAACGGCTTAGGAAGAATGAAATCAGGATTGAAGAAGAGGGGTCATTTCGCCGCTCTGCTGCGGATTGAAAGATTTTGGTTTACTCTCTCTTACTGTTCCAAAAGCATGGGGTTCGGATATTTGAAGCGGTAGTTCAGTTTATCTTTTAACTTGCGATTGGAAACAACCTTGTACTCTTTGTCGGTATCCTCGCTGAAAGTTGGGGGGACCAGGTCAAGGGCTTCCGCTGCTGAAGAATAATACATTTTACGTGGCGGGTGCCCGTCAGACACGGCATTAAAAATCTCTCCTGTAATTTCCTCCTCAATAATCTGCTCAATGATACGGATGCAGTCATCGCGGTGAATAAGATTTACAGGAGCTTTTCCGCGATTCAGGTTGGTCTTGCCGGCCATGTATTTGGCAGGGTGCCGATCGTAGCCGTAAAGTCCGCCGAAGCGAAGAACGGTAGTATTGAACTCGTCTGCATCCATCAATAAGGATTCGGCACGAAGCAGGGCATTACCCGATTCTCTACCGGCCTCTCCCGCGATTGCGTCCGACTCTTCAACAACACCGGGGAGTTTAGGATAAACCGATGTGGAGCTTACAAAAACCACCCGATTGATATCAGAAGACTTCAGGTGTTCTATGACCGATTGTATTTGGGCACCGTGATATTCAATGATATTGTCCCTTCCCCTTCCCGGAGGTATGTTCAATACCAAAACATCTGCATTCCAGAACGATTCACAATTCTCACAATTCAAATCGGGTTCAAGTGTCATTAAATAGGCTTCAATACCTTTCTTTTCAAGTTTGGGAATTTTCGATTCGGTTGTGGTCGAGCCTTTAACGGTGTGATCTTTTTTTGACAGGCTTTCTGCAAGGGGCTCTCCCAGCCAGCCGCAACCCAAAACACTGATCTTCATAGATAAGGGGATAGAATTGAAATCTTTTAAAGCATCCAAATATCACAAAAATATCTTTCAAATTCATCTTCTCTTCGAGGTTTCCATTCGGAACAAGACCGCCTTCATCGATGTTTATACTATCTCAATAAATCGCAGTAAAACAAGCATTTATGAAAATTATTAAAACATTTGGCATCATAGTATTGTCATTTGCAATAATTACGGGATGCAGCCAGAAATCGGAAAATGAATCGGGATCCGCTGAGGAGATGACGGAAGAGGCTGCCAAGAAAATGGAAGCTGAATTTCAGGAAAATCGAGAGCAGTTTATTTCTGAAAGCCAGGCACGTCTTGATTCACTGGAAAATAAACTGACGGAAGTCGGAAAGGAAATCCAGGGAGAATCGGATGAAGCCCAACGTAAGATGGAAGCAACCTGGTCAAATCTCAAACAACAGACTGCAACCATACGCTCTAATGTTGAGAAGCTCGAAAATGCTTCCCGTGAAAGCTGGGACAAGCTGAAGACCACAGCTGCCGAACAGATTGATTACCTGGAATCACAGCTTGCTGAAATGGAAAAAGAGCTTGAGTCTTGAGCACTTCAGGTTTCCCTTTATAAATCTATAAAAATAAAAAGGCTGCCTATTTTGAGGCAGCCTTTTTTATGTGAGAATGTTTTCTCAATGACTACTTTTCTCCCATGAACGGATAGGTCCAATCTTTGGGTGGATTCTGAGATTCTTTAATGGACCGCACAGAAATCCATCTCATAAGATTGGCTGCACTGCCGGCTTTATCGTTAGTACCCGACTTGCGTGCACCACCAAAAGGCTGCTGATTGACAACCGCCGCAGTCGGTTTATCATTGATGTAGAAGTTACCTGCAGCCTGGTTTAGGTATTCTGCCATCTTATTGAGAGCATAGCGATCTTGCGAAAAGATGGCTCCGGTCAAGGCATAGGGTGATGTGGTATCACAAAGTTCGAGTGTCTCATCAAACTTGTCATCTTCATAAACATATACGGTAAGAACCGGTCCGAAGATCTCCTCTTCCATGGTCTTGAACTTGGGATCATGTGCCTGTACAAGGGTCGGTTCGATGAAATATCCTTCAGAGTCATCATAGCCACCGCCGATAAGTATTTCGGCATCGTCTGACTCCTTTGCATAGTCGATATACTCGGTAATGCTGTCGAAGGCCTTCTGGTCAATAACAGCGGTCATGAAATTTCTAAAGTCCTCCGCTTCGCCCATTTTAATTTTTCCTACTTCCTCTGTGAACTTCTTCTTGAACTCGGGCCAAATAGATTCCGGAAGGTACATGCGGGATGCCGCAGAGCATTTTTGCCCCTGGTATTCATAAGCAGCTCTCAAGGCCGCAATAACGACGGCATCCACATCGGCAGACTTATGGGCAAAAATAAAGTCTTTACCGCCCGTCTCTCCGACGATACGCGGGTAGGTTCTATATTTTTTGATGTTGTCGGCTATGCTTTTCCAAAGGTGCTGGAAAGTACCCGTGGAGCCGGTAAAGTGAAGTCCGGATAGGTGCTCGCTATTTATAGCCGGGTTACCCACATCGGCGCCGTGGCCGGGCAGGAAATTAATTACGCCATCGGGCAGACCGGCTTCTTTCAGCATCTGCATGGCAAAATAGCTGGAGTAAACTGAAGTGGTAGCTGGTTTCCATAGTGATACATTTCCACAGAGGGCCGGAGCAGTGGGCAGGTTGACTGCAATGGAGCTGAAGTTAAAGGGCGTTACGGCGAAGACAAAGCCTTCAAGCGGCCGGTATTCGGAACGGTTCCACATGCCATCCGGTGAGTAGGGCTGATCTTTGTAAATTTCGGTCAGATAGTAAGCGTTGAACCGGAAGAAATCTGCCAGTTCTGCAATGGCATCAATTTCCGATTGGTAAGCAGTCTTTGATTGACCCAGCATCGTGGCTGCGTTCATCTTGTAGCGCCAGGGTCCGGAAAGCAGGTCGGCTGCCTTTTTGAAGATGGAAACGCGGTGTTCCCAGGGCATCGCCGCCCATTTTTTACGTGCTTCCAGAGCTGATTCGATGGCCATGTCTACTTCCTTTTCTCCACAAAGATGAACTGTTGCCAGCTTATGGCTATGGTTATGGGGAATATTCACGTCTTCTGTTCTCCCGGTCTTTACTTCCTTCCCACCAATGATAGCCGGTATTTCAATAACCTGGGACTTCTGCCTCTCCAGCTCTTTTTTCAATTCTTTTCGCTCCGGAGTGCCGGGAGCATACGATTTTACCGGTTCATTCTTCGGTTCTCTGATCTCAAAATACGCGTTAGCCATAATTGAATACTTTTTTGTTTAGTGATAAATCAATTCAAATTACTATCCGGAAATTGTCAGCCTTGAAAGTATGAAATATTTTCCTGAAAAATTATGCTATAAACTCTACTAATGTCATCCCTTCAATAACGAGACGGCTTTTTCTGCCGTTTCAATTCCATTAGTTATGCAGTCCGGTACGGAGACTCCACCGCGGATATTTCCTGTAATGAAAAGACTCGGAAAGTTACTTTCTATCATCTTCATGGTATCCAAAAAGGTATCATAGTCGACTTCATATTGAGGGATGGCATTTTTCCAGTAGGTGTGATCGGTAAAGACCGGAGTTCCGGAAATCCCCAGTAAGCGGTCGAGTTCATGCTGAACTTTTTCTATCAAATCATCTTTTTCAAGATGCGCCAGTTCGGGATACCTGGATCCCCCGATAAAGGTGGTCAGCAAGGCATGGTCCTCCGGCGCACGGCCTGGAAAGAGACTGGAAGAGAAGAGGGTACCCAAAATCTTAAAATCTTCGACTTCCGGCACCAGCAATCCGAATCCGTCAAGGGCATGCTGTACCTGATCTTTTTTGTAACCCAGATGGATGATGCTCATCGGAGCGTATGGAATATCTTTTAGTTTTTCCGTAAAAGGTGCGGCTAGTACTTCCTGCATCACGTAAGAAAGGGCATGCGCGGGCAGGCAGGATATGATAAGGTCATGTTCTGCACGGTCATGATCATCAAATTGCAATTGCCACTTGTTATTCGAGTATTGAATCTGACTGATGCTGTGGTTTAGTTTCAAAGAGTTGCCCAGCTTTTTACTCAACTTTTGAGTAAGGGCATTTAATCCGCCTTCAAAAGATATGAGTGCTTTCCTGGCAGACGATTTCCTGTCGCTCTTAAGCATGCCCTTGGTTATTGAGCCGTAGTTTTGCTCCAGCTTAAAGAGCTTATTGAATGTGTGTTTTATGGAAAGCTTCTCGGGATCGCCGGCATAAATTCCGGCTACAAAAGGGTTTATTGCATAGTCAACCACCTCCTTGCCGAATCGTCGCTTCATGAACGCCGCAATGCTCTCGTCATCCTTCTCAATACCGCGGATAAAGGGCTCCTTGAAGAGCCGGAATTTGGCGGAAGCTGAGAAAAGATCCGTTGAGATGAAATCCCAGAGGGACATGGGGAGTGGCTTCGGCACGCCGTTTCTTACGATGAATCGCTTACGGGCTTCGCGGTTCGCTTCCATCATTTTGGAATTCAGATCCAATTCATCGATCAGGTCCCACACTTTTTCCGTACGAACCATTAGGGTGTTTGGCCCATGCTCCGTGAGCCAGTCACCGGTTTGCACGGTACGTATGGATCCGCCAGCCATATCCCTCTTTTCGTAGACCGTAACATCAACTCCATTCCTGGAAAGTTTGTAGGCAGCGCAAAGTCCCGTTATACCTGCTCCCAGCACTCCTACCGATGATTTATTGTTAGTCATTCTGAAAGAAATTCAATACATTTGGTGCCTTACTTAGAATTAATCTAAGTAAGCATTGTGCGATTTCGTCCGCATTATAAGCTCTAATGATAAAGCTGGATTATTAATACTAAGTGAAGATTGCGTTTATGAACACTCTAAAAACACTTTTGTCTGTCTGCTTGGCGTTACTTGTATCGCTGAGTATTGTTTCCTGTTCTCAAGAATCGGCCGATGAACTCATAGTCTATTCCGGTCGCAGCCAAGCCCTGGTCGATGATCTGGTTGATCAATTTAAGAAAGAGACCGGCGCCAACATTAAGGTTCGATACGGCAACGATGCCGAATTGCTTGCCATCCTAAATGAGGAGGGTGATAAAAGTCCCGCCGATGTGATCTGGGCCAACACAACTGGGGCCTTATCCAATGCCACTGAACAGGACCTTCTGACTACCTTGCCTGATTCTCTGCTTGCAAAGCCGGCAGCTTATAGTTCTACTTCAGGAAAATGGATACCCATTACGGTGCGATTCAGAGTGATGGTGTACAATCCGGATAATGTAGACCCTTCCGACCTGCCTGCCTCCGTGATGGATCTGCCGGATATGGAAGAATTTGAAGGCCGGGTAGGATGGACACCGACCTATTCAAGCTTTTACGATTTTATTACAGCTATGCGTATTACTCAGGGAGAGGAGGACACCCGAAGATGGCTGCTGAAGATGCAGCAACTGAACCCCAAAGCATATAATTCGAATACTCCGATGGTACAGGGTGTAGCAGCTGGGGAAATTGATATCGCGCTTACCAACCACTACTACCCCATTCAAATGAAGTATGGAGGAGCTGAAGGGTACTTCGAGGGTTATGAGCATTACGGACAGCCGGAACCTGATCCGGAAGCTAATTATGAAACCTATCATTTTGAAGAAGGAGACATCGGAAACCTGGCGCTGGTTACGGGAGCCGGACAGCTAAAAACAGCTGATAATGCTGAACTGGCACAACAGTTTCTGAGCTTTTTACTCTCTAAGGAAGCCCAGGAATATGCAGCTAGGTCCGTTAACGAATATCCTGTAACCAAAGGAGTAAACCTGCCGGAATTCATGCTGGATGAGGAAGAAGCATTTGAGCTAAGTCCGGACTATAATTATGAGCAACTTCAGCAGCTGGAAGAAACACTAAATCTGCTACGAGAAGCCGGACTTATATAATCAAAATGAGGCCTGATTATCTGTTTGGGGCATAATAATGATGTTGATTACACTATTTAGAATTATTCTAAATAATTATTGACATCAGGATTAGTGCTCCTTAACTTAGTTCCGTTCTAAATTAGAACGAACAAAAATAATCACTAAATCTAAGAATTGTTTCATGGGCTGTCTCAAAAAAGTATCCTTCCTATTACTCCTATCTTTTTTTATTTCACAACATGCTAATGCGCAACAAGGGCAGGGAGCAACCATAGGTGGCTATGGTGAGCTTCACTACAATGATGTTACTTATAACGCCAATGGGGACCAGGGACCCGGCGAATTCGATTTTCATCGCTTCATCCTGTATGCCGGTTATGATTTTAACGACTGGATTGCGTTCCGTTCAGAGTTGGAAATTGAACATACCTTCGTTAATGACGGACAGGGAGAAGTAGCACTGGAACAGGCATATGTCGATTTGCGCTACAAGCCTGAACTGGGTGTTCGAGCCGGTATTATGCTGGTGCCTGTAGGCATTGTCAATCCCATCCATGAACCACCTACATTCAATGGCGTTGAGCGACCGAATGTAGAAAAATATATCATACCCAGTACCTGGAGAGAATCCGGTATTGGTATTTATGGGAGAACCAGATCCGGACTCAGTTATGAAGCGTATCTGATGGCAGGTCTTGACGCCTCCGGAATAACCGGAGATGAAGGCATCCGAGGCGCACGGCAAAAAGCTTACGAATCGTCCACCGATAACTGGGCACTGACCGGTCGTCTTGACTACAGAGCTAATCTGAACCTTACAGTCGGAGCCTCTTACTTTTACTCTGATCTCTCCACCGACAGCCAATTCGGTAATGCCATGGAGGGAGCAAGGATCAATATGATTGAAGGTCACGCTATTTATACAAATAGCGGATTTGAAGCACGTCTGCTTGCTGTATATAGTGGAATTTCAAATGCCGAGGACGTTAACAATGTATTCGGCAATGATATCGGTGAAAGCCAATACGGCGGGTATCTCGAAGCCGGTTACGACTTGTTACGTCTGAGTGATGCCGATACCGAACAACAGCTTATATTGTTTGCACGTGGGGAAGTATATGACACCCAACTCTCAACCGCGAATATTATTGACAATGCGGAAAACGAGCGTCATGAATACACCTTTGGCTTCACCTATAAGCCGGCACCGAGAGTCGCTTTTAAAGCCGATTATCAATTACTGCAGTCAGCTGGTATAAAGGATATCCAGCAACTTAATTTTGGAGTGGGCTATAACTTCTAAACTATTATTTTGAAGGGAGAATTTGTAATAGATTCTCCCTTTTTATTTTTGACCGTATGATTCCGTTAAGAAAACTTGTTTTTGCAGTTTGTATTCTGGGAGTGCTTCCATTTTCTGGGTATGCCCAGGTTGCTCCGGACAAGGTAAAAAGCGCCAAGCTAACGGAGTCGATTGAAGCGGTTACGGGTTCAAAACAAGCACCGTCCTGGAATACAATCCTGGTGCCTGCCGAATCAAAGGATCCCATCAAGAAAGAATTCAAGCTCAAAAGAAGCATCCCTGACAGCATCCATGTGGGAGTCGTGGAGAATGGCGAATCAAAGACTTTTATTATTCCTGATATCGCGCCCAGCAAATCAGAGAAGTTTTCTTACGTACTGTATGTCAACTCCAACAAGGAGATTATAGATATTGATGTGTTGACATACCGGGAAAGCTACGGGTATGAGATAGATTATCCCTTTTTTAGAAAACAATTCAAGGGGATGGATGAAGCCGAAGAAATTAGATTCAATAGGTCCATCCAAAATATAAGCGGTGCTACCATATCTGCCAGAAACATTACCAATGCTGTTCATGATCTCATGCTTATCGTAAACAGAGTGGGGTTAGAGTAATGGATTTTCTTCCACCCTTGCATAGCTGGCCACCCGCTGTAAAAAAACTAATTCTGATGTTTGTTAGTGTGACCTTTGTCGGGGTTGTGATCGGTGGCATATTCATCGAAGTAACTACTCACCTCAAGCCTCAGGGCGTAGTGGAACAATATAAGGGGGTCAGTGAAGATCGTATAGAGCAGGCCGAGGAACTCAAGTTTCCAAAACCTTTAAAGGAGATGCTTACCACGACGCACAATCACATTTTAGGATTGTCTTCGTTATTTGTCATAGTTGGCTTTCTCTATCTCATGGCCGGCAAGCATGACTGGCTGAGGATAAGTATAGCGGTAGAACCTTTGATTTCATTAATCCTCACTTTCGGCGGTTTGTGGATTGTACGATACCTGTGGGAACCCTTCGTTTATATAGTGATTTTGAGCGGAACCCTGATGATTGCATGCTACGGCTGGATGTGTATCGTCATCATGAAAGAGTGTCTTAGAAGTCAGGCAAAATAATATTGAAGATATGAGTCTAAACAGGAAAGATTTTTTAAGATATCTGATTACCGGCGGTCTAGGTGCTTGTTTCGGAGGCGCCTCCGCTATTCCTAAATACTTCAAGGAAAATGGCGCTGGACTTGTAACGGTTAAAAGACAAAGTCTGGTGATGGGCTCCGTTGCAAGCTTTGAAGTTGTTGCGGATTCTGAACGTGCCGGCTATGAGGCCATTCGCAAGGCTGTGGATGTTTTTCGCTCACTGGATAAAAAACTTTCTATGTATCGCGATGACAGTGAGATGGCGGTACTGGGTAAATCAGCAGGACGGACGCCTGTTTCGATATCGGAAGATGCTCTTGAGGTTTTAGGGTTTTCCAAAAAAATTAGTGAATCAACCGGGGGATTATTCGATGTAACTATTGAGCCTGCAATGAAATCCTGGGGATTCAGAAAGGAACCGGGTGATCTTATCAAAGAACCGACCCATGAAGAACTTCGAAAGCTGGAACAGCTCATAGGTTCGGAGAAGATCTCTATCACCGGCAACCGGGCTTATCTCGAGCAGAAGGGCATGGCCGTTGATTTAGGCGGGGTAGCCGGAGGTTATGCTCTTGACAAGGCAATTGAAGAGATGAAGCGAAGTGACATCAGGGCTGCTTATATAAATTTCAGCGGTGATATTCACTGTTTCGGTCAGCCGCTTGATGGGGAAAGCTGGAAAGTTCAGATTCTGGATCCCGGTACAGGGCAGCCCCTTCAGGAGAGTATAAACCTGCAAGAGCGTGCACTCAGTACCAGCGGAGCCTACGAAAACCGCCGTGAGAACGAAGGTGCCTCCTGGGGACACCTGCTAAATCCGGAAACAGCCAGACCGGTTGAACCGGTGGCATCTGCTACTGCCATACATGCTTCTGCAATGATGGCAGATGCCTGGTCAACGGCATCTTATTTAGGTGCAGAAGCTCCGGGAGAAGTGGAGACAATTTTCATTAAGTAAGTTTATTCTTCCTCCGCTGCCGACACGTTTTGCTGAGTAAAGGTCTCCATGAGCTGCTGCAATAAGCCGGTTCCGATACGTAGGAAACGCTCCTGTCTTCCCATAGAAAGAAAACGCAACAGATTGCGAAGCTCTACCAGCAGATAGGGAGGGTTAGTGACCAGACTATCGTTATTTATAATGTTATTCCAGTCCAGAGGCTTTTGGAACTTGACCCCGTGATGTTCCATAGTTTCATAATAAACATGTGCAATTAGTCCATAACCGATGGTGGTAGGATGGATACCGTCTAAACTGAATATACCGCCCTGATACACCTTTCCGGTTTCATTATCCAGGCGAAGATAGTCAGTAGAAATGCCGGGATTGCCGTTCTCATCGACAAGGTGTGAGGTTGCCTCATTTGCTTTCAGGGCTTGTATAAAATCTTCGGGATAGGGTATGGTGATCCCTCCTTTTCTGCGGCGCCGGGCGATCGCGCTGACGTATTTATTCAAAGGCACTGTAATCCACCCATACTCGTCGGCAACCTCCCTGATTACATTGTTATAGTTATCCACATGGCGGTCGAGTTTGATAGCCTGTTCCCGCGTGAGGTAGGGATGGCGTTCCGGATCAAAATCGCTGTCCCAGATCCAGAAACGGGTATAGTAATCGAAATAGGTGGTGTCTTTTATCGAGCGGTCTTCATTAACCCCCCTTGTGACAGGCGGTATGGTCACATAGGGTATGGTTTGGGTAATTACACGTTCTGCGCCTATCTGACTCACTTTTTCAGCAAATTTTCGGTACTCCATTTCAAAATGTTCCGGGCGGTAAACCGTAAAATTTCGCTCGGATGGAAAAGATTCCAGGTTATCATCTTCGGAATAGTTAAAACGTAAGTCGGTAACTGCGCCAATGACATTATTATGCCCCATGGTGGCGATAAGGTTTTCAATACCACCGTTTTCCTGAAGGTGCTTTACATTATCCAACAGGGTGTTATTTGAAAACTTTTGGCCCAGGGTAGGGTTTAGAGTCAGTCGCGCTGTGGTATACATGGCGTGATCGGGCAGTACATTAAATACCGAGTAGGTTTCAGACTGCTTTTCAATAAGTTCGCGACTCTTCAATTCGGTAACTTTCCATGCATCACTGATAGAAAATCCCCAAACCGATTGGTTATGGTATGGGGTGTGATGATCTCGTTTGAGATCTTTGATATTTCCCTCCCAGTAATTTTTGACCCTTCTCAGAGTGGTATAGAGATGGTGCATAGCCGGAAGATATTCATTCCACTCCAGAGTACTTCCAAACTCATCGGATAACCCCCGAACCAGAACTTCCAGATTTAAGGGAATACCGCCCTGAGCGGTGAAGAGAGGCTGGTCAAATTGGGGCTCCGGTTCAAAACACTGGTTGAGAAAAGCCGGGAAATTAATGTCCGTACGGTAAATACCCCCGTTTTGAAATCCTTGCGTTATGCTGTCACCAACAACGGCAAGCTTGTGTTTTGGTTTTTTGGTACGAGCCACCTTATGATCTATGGTTAATTTCCAATCGAATCAGACTCATTGAACTTATTTAAAAAAATGAAAAGATAAAGAAATTTATTGGGCAACTTGCCACAGTAAATCTAGATTGATTACTGAATAATGCTGTAAACGGATTTACCACCGAATAAGATTATAAACAATCATTTAGGGAGTATCAGAGGGATTTTCAGAGTATTTCTGAAATATACTCTATGGCTGTAAACAACTAAAAGTTATGCTTTATAAGTGGTATCTTTTGAGGTTTTAAAAATCTATATGACCAATGAATATGAGTGAATCAAAGGAAGAAAACAGGCTGGATGCGTTTAGAAAGCAAAGAGCCGAAATGAACGAAAAGATACTGGACCTTGACCACCTGGGGATCAAGCGCTTTTTTAATCTTGATACCAATACCTATAAAGACGGTGCACTGCCTATGCAGACCAAAGAGCTGCTGGGATTGGTGGCATCAACAGTGCTGCGTTGCAACGACTGTATCGACTATCATCTGGAGCAATGTGCGGAATCGGGATTCAGTAAGGATGAAATCATTGACGCATTAAATGTGGCCCTGGTTGTAGGGGGAAGCATCGTGATTCCCCACTTACGCCATGCAGTTGCTACCCTGGAGCTTTTGGAAAAGGAGAATACTCTAAAAAGTAATTAGATGACTAAACGTCGTTTACCGTTCATTTGTCTGATTCTTTTGCCCATACTGCTATCTCAGGCAGGTCCGGCCAATGCACAGTTTTTGCCGAAACCGGCGGGCAGCGACTCCATCAAACAGGCGCTGGTGCCGGTGGCAGGCTACAGTTCAGATATCGGATTGATGGGCGGCATACTATACAGCCGCTATGATTATACCGGAAATATCCGTCCATTTAATAATTACCTCAAGACAACGGCGGTGACCTCGACGAAAGGATTTGCGAAGGTTGAAGGATTGTATGAACAGACCCAAACCTTCGGCAGGAATATCCGTAGCTCTTACCAGCTTTTTTTTAACCGATTGGCAAACAACAGTTTTTTTGGTACAGGCAATAATTCCACCTATAGTGAGCAGCTCTGGGATGAGGAATACTACTTTTTTGAGTCAGTTAACCTGAGCCTGGATCTCGCCTTTCGAAAGCCGTTGTATAGGGATGTCGATTCCCGCTTTGACATTCTTGGCGGTCTTGGGACAGGATACCAGATTCCCTATATTCGCCAGGACAATTCCAGCTTTAACCGGCGGATGCCTAATGGGAGTGATGGCGGATTCGTCAATTATTTGAGTGCAGGATTTGTCTGGGAGAATCGGGATAACGAGTTTGATCCCCAATCAGGCAATCGGGTTCAGTTTAAAATGCGTTTTGCACCCAAATTCGCCAGTGAGTACGCCCTTACGACCTTTCGCCTGGATATGCGACAGTATTTCTACATCTTCGATTTTCTCACCATCGCCAACAGACTGGAAGCCCGTCATGCTGCCGGGGACGTTCCCTACTGGGAACTTTCGACTCTTGGGGATGACTTCAGCCTGAGAGGATATCCTCTCAACCGGTTCCAGGGCAACTCTTCTTTATCCTATAACCTGGAGCTGCGATCGTGGATGTTCACATTTTCCGAATATGCCGTAAAAATTGGTGTGCATCTTTTTACCGATGCGGGACGTGTATTCACCGAGGAAGATAATGCTGCCGACCTGTTTGAAGGCTATAAACAGACCATTGGCTTTGGAGGAGCCCTCTCCTTATTCAATCCAGATTTTATCTTACGGGGAGAGATGGGCTTTTCTGAGGATGTCAGCCGGATCTATGTCGGCATTGGCTACACTTTCTAATAATAATCAATAACCGTTCAGTTTACAGTTTTTTATGACATCAGGTACTACCGTATTATTAACTGCTGCAAAAGAGGATTCGGAAGAGATCAGGCAGTTGCTTAAGGAGAAGAAAATGGAAGTTTTTCATTTTCCTCTGGAGATCTACGTCCCTGTCAAAAATAAAACCGACATCGAAGAGACCTTCTCCCAATTTTCGGAGTTTAAGAATATTGTTCATGGCAGCATTCGGAATGCCAGATTCTTTATCAGGGAAGTCGAGTCAATGGGTAAGATAGAGGAGGTCAGGAAAATACTGAATCTTACTTTGGATGAAGATACAGCCACTTATTTAGAAGAGTCTGGAGTTCCGGCTGTTTGTACCTATGCCGGCAATAAATCCATCAACCTGGTTGAATTTATGCTGAGGTTGCGCAGGATGGGAGCAACACTTTATCCTTGCGGTTCACATCACAAAGAAGAGATACCCGGTTTCCTGGAAGAGCTGGATATTCCTGTTAAGGAACTGGAGCTTTTCGACCTGGAGGGTCCGGAGGAGGCTGATCTGAAGTCTTACCGTCAAAAACTGGCTGAGAAACAGCCGGAGGCCGTTCTTTTTCATTCCCGACGGTCGGTTACCCGAACGCTTGCAGCCTTCCCCGAGCTGGATTATGAGTCTGTCCGGGTTATTTCTGCAGATAAGGGTATTTCGAAGAAACTTTCAGAAAATGGTATTGAAGTGGATGATGAGGCTGACGGAAGCTGGGTATCTCTTGCCGAATTATTATAACCACTAAGACACTTAGTTCTCTTAGTGTCTTAGTGGTTATAGTTTCACAATCGTGCAGCCCGCACCGCCCTGTTCGATTGGTGCCAGGTGGAAATCCTGCACATCCTTACGTTTTTCCAGGTACTCGTGAATCATATTCTTAAGAATTCCCTCTCCCTTCCCGTGTATAATCTGAACCTCATTTAATCCGGCAGCCAGTGCATTATCCAGGTAATACTCCACCTCCTTCATTGCTTCCGGACCTCTCATGCCCCTGACCTCCAGACGGGTCCTCACCACCGAAGAGGTGTCCCGGTTCATGATATTAACGGTCACACGCTGCTTCTTTTTCTTCTTGGAAGCATCTTCAACCTTGACCAGGTTGTCATAGTCGGTTTTCAGTCGAAGTCCCCCGGCCATGACCACAGCCTTATTTCCGTCTACATCAACCAGTTCACCTGTGGTATTGGCATCCTCGAGACGAACCGTATCTCCCTCTTTCGGGGGTTCCTTTGAGGCCTGTTTGCGTTCTTTCCTTTTTGTTTCAAGCTCGCTGAGTTGTTCTTCTACCTCATCCTTATGCTTCTCAACGTCTTTCCGAGCCTCCCGGATGGTTTCCGAATCTTTCTGACCTTTCTCAACAATCTGCTCTACCGCTTCCTCAATTTTTCGGTTTGCTGATTGCATTATTTGTTTAGCCTCTTGCAGGGCCTTTTCACGGATAGTCTCCTTCTCCTTCTCAATGGCCGATCGTTTTTCATCGTACTTATGACGGGCCGCTTCGGTCTGCTCCTTTAGGTTGTCGTATTTTCTTTTGAGTTCCTCGGCCTCCTGACTTTTGGTCTCCAGTTCGCTGATCAGCGTTTCCATATTGCTTTTAGATTCACCGAGCAGGGTTCTGGCTTTACTGAGCAGTGTGTCATCCAGCTCCATGCGCTGGGCAATTTCAAAAGCATAACTGCTGCCCGGCACACCCTTTTTAAACCGGTAGGTGGGAGAGAGGGTATTCTGATCAAACTCCATGGACCCGTTTACCGCATTCAGGTGGTCGTGTGCAAATATCTTCAGCGAACCGTGATGAGTGGTGACCAGTATCTTAGCCTTTCGCTGCATGAGCAGTTCGATAAGGGCCTGAAACAAGGCACCTCCTTCCTCCGGGTCCGTGCCCGCTGCAGCTTCATCTATAAGTACCAGGCTGTTATGGTCTGCTTTTTTCAGGGTATCCCGCATCCACTCCAGACGGGAGGAGAAGGTACTGAGATCATTTTCTATCGACTGGTCATCACCCATATCTACGAACAGGCCTGAGTAAATAGGCAGTTCGGTACTGTCTTTGGCAGGAATGGCAAATCCCGACTGGGTCATCATTACGCATAGACCCAGCGTCTTCATGGCTACTGACTTACCCCCGGCGTTGGGTCCTGTGATGACCAGGCACTGTTCCTCTTCATTCAGTTCTAGGTCAAGCGGAATAACATCTTCCCGTTGATCTTTTTTGAGTCCAAGATTTTTCAGTTTCAGAATTGGGTTGGAGGCATCCTTAAGATAGAGTTTGGAACTGTCGCAGATGACCGGGACATAACAGTCGAGATTAATTCCAAGCTGGGCTTTGGCTGCGATTATATCGAGGCTGGTCAGAACGTCAAGATTCTGTTCAATAGATTCTCTGTCAGCTCGAACATGATTGGTAAGCTGGCGAAGTATGCGCTCAATTTCACGTTTCTCCTCCGATTCGAGCTGGCGAATTTCATTGTTAATGTTTAAGGCTTCAACCGGTTCAAGATAAACTGTTTGCCCTGTGGAGGAGACATCGTGCACAAAACCCTGGATCTTCCGTTTGTACTCCGCCTGAATAGGAATAACCATTCTGCCGCTCCGTATGGTAGGTCCTTCATCCGAAGCCATTCCTTCCTTAGCGGCGCGGCTCATGACCTTGTTGATGGTGTTGCGCAAATCATTTCGCTTTCTGTTCAGTCGGCCGCGAATGGATTTGAGCGCATCACTGGCATCGCTTCTCAGTTCTCCATTTTCAGTAATGATACTGCGGATTTCCTCCTCAAGATTGTTCAAAGGGATAAGGCCAATAGAAACTTCTTTGAGTTCAGAATAGTCTTCCTCCCGGTCTTTGATAAAAGATTTCACTCTACGTGCCGTCACTGCCAGTTCCAGTATCTCCAGGAATGCATCCATCGGAAGCAGACTTCCTTCGGCACTAGACGTTTTCAAAAAATCCCTGACATCATGTAGGTTGTTCAAGGGAAAGGCGGCCTCGTTTTGAAGCAAGTTCATCATTTCACGGGTGGAGGCCAGGTTCTTTTCCACTTCCTCTTTCCGGGAAGAGGGCATTAATTTGTTAAGCTTGTCTTTAGCGATGGAAGAACGCGCCTGTTTAGCAGCTGCCTCCCTGATGGCATTGAAGCCAATCTTCTCAATAAGTCTGTTCGGCTGTAAATGCATTTATTTATCTGTTATAATCTGTCCGGCCGACTAAAATGTTTTAAGTGTACCAAGAACCATTTAGTAATCCTTTCACCGAAAATATTAACATAAATCGATGTTTACTGAATAAGCGTTCAAATATAAGCTTCTTTGGGCGGAAAGGTGAATTTGAAAAGAGGCAAATATTTCTTAACTCAACAGCGATAATAAATGTAACGTTGAATATGAAACAAAAGCTCTATCAGGTCGATGCCTTTGCAGGCAAATTATTTGAAGGCAACCCGGCAGCGGTATGTCCGCTTTCAGAGTGGCTCCCCGATAAGAAGCTCCGGCAAATTGCTATGGAGAATAATCTTTCCGAGACCGCCTATTTTGTTCAAGAAGAAGAAAGCTACCGCATTCGCTGGTTTACACCGACTTCGGAGGTTGACCTCTGCGGACATGCCACACTGGCTTCGGCACATGTTCTTTTTGAACATTTACAATTTGACAATTCTGAAATAACCTTCAGCTCCAACAGCGGACCTCTAACCGTTCGTAAAGAAAAAGGTTTGCTGGTTATGAATTTTCCTGCTTCCGTGGGAGAGAGGGTTGCCGATGCCGATGCGCTGTTAAAGGCTTTAGGCGCAGAAAGCGATGAAATATACCGGGCGACCGATTATCTGGTTGTGCTAAAGGATGAAGGTCAGGTAAGAGATCTGGAGCCTGACTTACCTCAACTCAACCGGATTGAAACCAGAGGAGTCATCGTCACGGCACCCGGCAACGAATTTGATTTCGTATCCCGCTTTTTTGCCCCTGCAGTAGGCGTTGATGAAGATCCTGTAACCGGTTCAGCTCATACTATGCTGGCCCCGTACTGGTCAGGAAGACTTGGAAAAGAAAAAATGCTGGCCAGACAAGTATCGAAACGCGGCGGCACTGTACACTGTAAGGTACTTGGTGAGCGGGTGGAAATTTCCGGTGAGGCAATTACCTACTTTGAAGGAATAATAGAGATCTAGAAATGATGAATCTTGGTGTAGCTTTGTAATGCTTTGTGAAACTCAGTGTTACGACTTGATGATAAATGAAACTAAATTTCTCTCTCCTTGGAAATTACGTTTATAATCTTACTATTACTCGGAATCGTAGCCGGAATCCTGGCCGGACTATTCGGCCTTGGCGGCGGCATCCTCTTTACCCCCATACTCTTCATTGTATTCAGTGATGCGGGGATTGAAAATCCGGTAGTTTTGACCATAGGTTCCTCTCTGTTTTGCACCTTTATTGCTGCCGCAGGAAGTTCAATTCGCCAATTCAGGCAGCAAAATTTTTATTGGGCGGATGGTTTAAAGGTGGGATTGCTGGGAACCGTCGGAGTAACCGCAGGTAAATGGGTGATTACCTCTGAGTACTACAGCCAGCAGGTATTTGCCATATTCTTTAGTCTCCTGCTAATCTATGTGGCCTACATTTTCATTAGGAGGGGGCGCCAGGAAAAAACAGCAGCATTTGATGATCGGGAACCACTGAAATGGAGAGAGTCTCTGGTAACCGGTGGCTTGGGTGGTTTTGTAGCTGCACTTGCAGGAATCGGAGGAGGAGGGGTGATGGTTCCTATGTTAAACCTTTACTATAAAAAAACATTTAAAAAAGCAGTCAGTGTCTCTTCTCTGGCTATCGTATTTATCTCATTGTCCGGCTGGATGCAGCTGACATTTACCGGAAGCGGGGGAGGGATGACCTCCTACAGTCTGGGAAGTGTTGATTTCGGCGCCGCCCTGCCCATGGCGATCGGGGGATTAGCCGGCGGGTTTTTTGGTGCTATGCTGAATCTAAAAATTGACCGAAAATTCCTGCAGTTTGCCTTTTCCGTGTTGGCACTGGCTATGGCTGCAAAGCTTCTTTCTGAGGTTTATTAATGATAAACCCGAAATACATGATTCGGTTTACCCCTTCTATATAGGTACGGCTTTTTCTATCCTATTTTCTAGGACATTGTGTGAACTGAATCAGTTTGCACAGATTGTGTGGTTAACCTGCCTTTTCACCAATTCTGTAGTGTAGATTCATATGCTACAAGAGGATCCATTTCTCGATGGTTATGTCAATTCCTTCAATTAAAAGTGGCACCAGTTAAAAATTTATTTTTTTAATTATTAGAAAATTCTAATATTGCTGAAAAGAAGTACATCATTTACAGGGATACAAAATAAAAATTAGGTTATTATGTCGGAAAGCAATGAGAGTAGCAGGCGTTGGATACCCCTTGCGCTTGATTTTATATTATCGAAATACACGCTGGCGAATCGAAGAACCATTCTGGTACTGAGTTTATGGATTGGAGTGATAACGCTAAGCATCATGTCAACCGTATGGATTGCCCCGTCGGAGTTTATGCTGATCGAGAGTGGGAGCGATGCGACCAGTCTTTTTTTCCTTTTCTATCCGCCTCTAATTTTGGGCACCCTTATGCTGTTCTGGCTGGGATTTGAATGGGGATTCATACCTCTATTTCTTTCCGCTTTTATCATCACCTTCAGCATGGGAATGACCTATTATTGGGGTCTGCTCTTTGGGGTGGCTTTCATACTTGGACTCGGTATTTACGGCATTACCTACTACTGTGTTTCTTTTGACCCGGCGCTCAGGGATCTGAAAAGTTTCGTCTTTTACGTGATGATCTCTTTCTTTGCAGCCATGGCCAGTTCATTGGGATCTTTTGTTTGGAGTGACTTTTTCAACCTGGAAACCTATAAGACCACGTTGCTTTGGAAAGGCTGGTGGACCGGCATGTTTTTGCAGTCCATGCTGATTACGGCTCCCATTCTCTACCTGTTTACACCAGTGATTTATCGGTTGCGTGATAAGTATTTTACGGATATCCCGAATCCGAAGGTATCGCTGAATTGGATATACAGTGCCATAGCCAGCGTTGCGGTAGTTCTGCTCCTGTTTATTGGCGGGGCAAAGATGCTGGGTACTGAAGCATTGAATGCCCAGCTGGCAACGCTTCAGCCTAGCTTTGGCAATGGTTTGCTGCAAACCAATGAGTCGCTCCAGATCATTTCCTGGATATCTATCGGGTTGGTTGTTTCGCTGGGAATTGGAGGGATCTATCTGGTTGGTAGCTGGAACCAGCAGCTGCAAAGCCAGGTGGATGAAAAAACCAAACAGTTGAGAAGAAACGAAGAGCTGCTGAGGGATGCCCTGAGTGAACGTGACCTCTTCCTTGATACCATTCATGACCGCATGAGGGATAATCTTACCAAGATTCTTGCTCTCCTTGAACTGCAGCTGAAAAATGATGTGGATAAGTCCATATCAGAAATATTGAAGGATTCCTATTCCAGAATTTCGTGTCTCGCATTGATTCATGAAACAATGGACCAGTCCCAATCTTTCCGTAACCTGGATGTCAGAAAATATGCGGTTAAGCTGTCAAACCGTCTTCAAAAGCGATTCCAGGATGAAAACAGGCAGATTGATGTTATGCTCAATATCGATCACGTGATCGTGGATATTGATAAGGCAGTGCCTTTGGCCATGATTATGAATGAGCTTATGGTAAACGCCTTTATTCATGGCTTCCGTGACCGTACCACCGGTGTCATAATTATCGATTTTGATAAAAAGGAGGATGGGGTTCTTCTAAGGGTTCGTAATAATGGGGCTGCATTGCCTGATAGTTTTGATATGATGATCCAAAAGAGTCTGGGAATCAAGCTGGTTAAGACGCTGGTCAGGCAGCTGCAGGGTGAGTTCGATATAGTGGATCGTGAGAAGCCGGCCTTTAGTATTATGATTCCGGATAATATGTTGGTAGAGGCCTGATTCAATTTTATTGTTTCAGATGATGTCTCATTGCCCCCGCTCTGCTGCGGAATGACATTGCTGGATTGCTTCCGGAGCAGAGCACCGGAAGCAGAGAAAACAATTAGTTAAGGAGCATAAAACCAAGAATAAGACTTTTTATCATCCCGACCGTAAGTGGAGGGATCTCATCCTAATCGTAACAGCTACAATCTTTTAGAACGGATGAGATCCCTCGACGGGGCTCGGGATGACACCAAAAACAAAACTGTGCCAACAAAAGGATGCAACGATCATAGGGCATTCTGCCCCTGCGGATAGTATTTACCTTTGAAGAGATTCAGCCTTGGGGCAATTTTTAATCTATTCATAAACCCAGCCTAATTTCATTGATCGGTTTTAGCCCGGCGACACTTCTTGGAAGTGTATTCTCTGACACAAACAAAATACCTCCTTCCGCCGCTCTGCTGCGAAGGCTACATATCTTACAATTAGTTAAGGAGCACAAAAAACAAAGAACAAGATTCTTTGTCATCCCGACCGTAAGTGTAGGGATCTCATTCGCATCCTAGGAGCAACACCTTCTCATAACTGATGATATCCATAGAGGTCTCGGGATGACACCAATGAACAAAACTGTGCTAAAAAAGAAAGGATGCCCCGATCATAGGGCATCCTTTAGAGAGTTAGCAATAGATTGTTATTCTATTCAATAGGGGTGAATAGAAGAGACAGCTAAAGTGGTAGTAAAACTGTCTGGAAAAATGGCTGTAAACTAGATGAACGCAGCTTGAAGCACGATGAGGAGCTCTGAAGAGCAAAGAACAGACCCGGAATTAAACTCCCAAGGTCGTCTTTTGCAGTGTCGGAATAGCGGGTTGCCTGAGGTAAAGTCAGTAAATAGCCACTATATTCAGTTGTCCCGAAGCTTTTAGCTGATATCATGTCTATTCTATAACAGCCTGTAAATGATATGTCAAATATTAACGATTTCTAATATTAGATGAAATTAATGTTTGTAAATATTATTTGAGGCTAATCAAATTTGAATATCTGCTTTTATCCGCTCAACAAGCTGTTCTCCTTTGTAATTAACGTTTGCCCTGTTGCTTCCGGAGCAGAGCGCCGGAAGCAGACAATGTGAGTTTTTTTTCTTTGCAAATTTGCTACTAAACAAACCGAGGAAAAAAGAAAGGACGTCCCGATCAAAGGACGTCCTTTAGAGTTAGCAATCTACTCCGGCCCGGGTTAGAAGGCCGGATGTATAAAAGTTCTTATCTGCCTTGCGGCATAATACCCGGCAGCTTTATTACAGCCGGTATATATTTTAAATAGCAATCATTAAGAGTAATCATCTCACTTAATCCATAATTTTTCGCAGGAAGGCCGGTTGATCGGTATCTGTCTTATCAATGCGTTCTCTGCGATTATTCAGCAACGTGTCGCCCTGCTGCTGCTTGGACTGTTCGCGCTCCTGCTCTTCCTCCTCATCGTTAAGCGGACGCACATTCTTGAGTCCACGGCGATGGAAAGCGGGAGAATCCATGTTCTTGAGGTTTTTTTCGCCCTTATAGAATGGCTCATTGGTTGACGAGTACCGGGTTTGTCCGGTAAAGTCTTTGGCCTTGGGCATACTCAGCGAACTGCTTTTCTCCTCTGCATCGGCAGATTTCTTCTTCTCCGAACCGGAGTTTGGCGCAACTCGAGCTTCCTTGCGATTATCGGCAAGATCGAAACCGGTTGCGATGACGGTTACCCGCAGTTCATCATCGAAGCTTTCATCCAGTACCGTACCCAGGATAATCTCGGCGTCTTCTCCGGCTTCCTGCTGTATGATACTGGTTGCCGTGGTGGTTTCACGCATGCCGAGATCGGCACCTGAGGATATATTAACCAGGACGTTGCGTGCACCGCGTATGCTTACTCCGTCAAGCAGGGGCGAGTTGATCGCTTCGCGGGCGGCAATCTCAGCACGATCGGCACCGGTAGCTGTTGCCGAACCCATAATGGCAGCACCACCGTCAAGCATGGTGGTTCTCACATCGGCAAAGTCAAGATTGATGAGACCCGGCATCAGGATTAGATCTGAGATACCGCGTGTGGCGTTATATAGTACTTCATTGGCTTTGTTAAAAGCCTCCATCAGCGTGGTATTCTCATCGGCAATATCCAACAGTCGCTCGTTGGGAATGACGATGACTGTATCACTATTCTTTTTTAGTTCGGTAATTCCCTCGAGGGCATATTTCATGCGTTTCGGTCCCTCGCAGAGGAATGGGGTTGTTACGATGGCAACGGTCAGGATGCCTTTGCGCTTGGCAATGCCTGAAACCACGGGAGCACCCCCGGTTCCGGTACCGCCGCCCATTCCGGCCGTAACAAAAACCATATCAGCGCCTTCGATGGCTTCTTCAATTTCGTGACGATTTTCTTCAACGGCCTCACGTCCAATTTCGGGACGGGCTCCGGCACCAAGTCCGTTGGTCAGATTAGTCCCGACCTGGGTGGTGATGTCCGCCATACTGTTCTTAAGTGCCTGGGCATCGGTATTCAGTGCGATATATTCTACACTGCTTAGCCCTTTATCTATCATGTTGTTGACGGCATTTCCTCCTCCGCCTCCAACACCAACTACTTTTATTTTCGCATTGTCCTGACCGTCGATGTCAAAACTAAAACGAGAGTTAAGGTTAGCCATAATATTTACTCCTTTATGATTGCTATTGATTTATTCGATTGCTGGTTCTTTTCTCTTGAACCTTTCAGCGTCCTCTTATTTTCAAAGGACCTGAGAGTGCTCAAGTTCTCTTCTTCTGATGCTTCAAATATTTTATCATCGCTACGCTCATTAGTGTCCAGACTGATCGTGTTGCGTCTGGCCAGTTCATCAATTCTGTTAAGCGTCTTTGTTTTCATAAGTGATTGCTTATGGTTCGTATGAATGTCTAGAGCTCTTTAAACCAACTCTTCATGCGGTCAGCAATGGAATTCATCACCTTCTCTACACTGGTTCCTTCTGTTGAGGAGGGAACCATTACCTGGTTCTGTCCGCTGCCGCCTGTTCTGATGGCGTGCATAACCAAACCGACACCGGTGGCATAAATCGGATTGTTTACTTCTTCAATGAGTCCACCGCTTAAACCGAGCGGTTTCCCGATTTTTGCATCCATGCCCAGTACCTCATTGGCTAGTGGACAAATATTTTTGATCAGCGAACCGCCACCGGTAATAACGAGTCCGGCGCTGAGTGATTCGGCATATCCGCTGCGTTTGATTTCGATGGCCACGATCTCCAGGATCTCTTCCATGCGGGCCTGTATGATCTTTCCTAGTATGCTTTTGGTAATCTCCTTTGGGGGACGTCCCGCGATGCCGGGTACGGTAATAGCTTCGTCCTCTTCAATAAGGTCAATGTAGGCTTCCCCGTGGTTACGCTTCAGTTTTTCCGCCTGATCGTCAAGTACGCTAAGTCCAACACGGATATCATCGGTTACCTTCTTACCGGCAATAGCGATTACTGCGGTATGTCGGATGGTATTATCCTGGAAAATAGCTACGTCGGTTGTACCTCCACCAATATCCACCAGCACAACACCGGCTTCTTTTTCCTCATCATCAAGCACGGAGTAGGAAGAAGCTAGGGGTTCTAATATGATATCTGCAACTTGGTATCCGGCGCGTTCTACACAGCGATAGATGTTTTTGGCGGCAGAGACGAGTCCGGTAATAATGTGAACTTCGGCCTCCATGCGTTTGCCGCTCATACCGACCGGATCACTGATACCGTCCTGGCCGTCAACTACAAATTCTTGTGGTATGACGTGGATGATCTGCTGATCGGTTGGCAGCATGATGCGCTGGCAGTCTTCAAGCAACCGCTCTACATCGTCAACTGTAATTTCATTGTCTCGATTATTGATGGTGATGACGCCTTTGCTGCGCATGCTTCGTATATGGTCACCGGCGATACCCACATTAACCGAATTGACTTCAATGCCGGAAGCAAGCTGGGCCTGTTCAATGGCCGTTTGGATGGCATTCACGGTCTTGTCGATGTTGACCACCACTCCGCGATTCAAACCGTCGCTGGGGGCTTTTCCTACACCGAGAATATGAATGCGATCCTGGCTGTCGATAGAAGCTACGATCGCGCACACTTTGGTTGTTCCGATATCGAGTCCAACGACAATTCTATCCTTCTCTTCCATAATCTTTTCCTTGTCCACGTACTGTTAGGTGTTTATTTAACTTTCTTGGGTTATAATTTGACCGCGAAAACGGAGATCGATAGCCCGCATACCTGCGATGCCTTTGGTTTTAATCACTTCTCCGTAAAAGGCTTCCCAATTACGAAGCCTTGTTTTAAAATCATTTTTGCCAAATACCAGCTTTACGCCATTTTCATGGGTAAGAGCTACAATACCCTCGTCCCGGGTCCAGGCAACTTCACTGATGGTTGCATTGGATACATTTTGGCGTTCCATTTCAAGCAAAAAATCTCTTGTCGATAAAAATGCTTTGCTCTTCAGTGTGTCTTTCATTGGACCGGCTTTAAAACCGTATAGAATCGGTACGTCCACTGCCTTGCCGAGGATGAGTTTCAGCCGGAGACCATCCCGGTCTACATAAATTTTATCATTACCATCAGCGAGCAAGGCAATAGGCTGTCGTTCAGTAATTTCAATAACAAGGTTTCCACTCGGTTCTACCTGAACATCGGCTTGTTTCACATAAGGGATCCTCTCAACCTTTTCGATGATGCTGATGAAATCCAGACTGTCCGGTTTTACACCCGTCGGTATATCAACACTCTTTTGCAGTTCTTCCTGGGTGACGAAATAGTGTCCTTCAAATTGAACATCCTTCACGGTCATATTCCGGTCCCAATAGATCCCGCCGATGATGGCGAGGCCCAGAATGAGTACAGCCCCTGCTACCCATGGAATGGCATTAAAGCTTTTGACAGAAGCCTTGGAGCGATTCTCGTTATGTGGATTCTTTTCTGACATAAATGTTGCAGCGGCCACTAAGGTGCTGCTTTGTTATCAATTCACGTTTTAATTCCTGACTTCAGGCTTTCCACAAATTTTTCACCGTAGCGGTATATATCACCGGCACCCATCGTAATGATGACATCACCGGCCTGTGCTATTTCTTTGAGTTTATTCGGTAAATCCTGTTTATCCTCCACGTAGTAAACCTGGCGATGCCCGTACTCCCTTGCCGAATCGGCGATGAGTTTGCCATCTACTCCTTCAATGGGTTCTTCACGTGAGGGATATACATCAGTTATGACACAGACTTCAGCATCAAAGAATGATGATCCAAAATCCTGATACAGATCTTTGGTGCGGGAATAGAGGTGTGGCTGAAATACAGCAACAATACGGCGCTCTTTCCAACCGTTGCGGGCCGCTTTTAGGGTTGCCTGTACCTCTGTTGGATGATGCGCATAGTCATCGATCACAATGATGTCATCAATATCAGCTTTGAGCTGGAACCTTCTGAAGACACCCTGAAATCGCTCAAGGCCGGACTTGATATATTTGAAATCAATGTCCAGTTCGAGTCCCACTGCAACAGCAGCCAGGGCATTTCTGACATTGTGTTCGCCCGGAGCTTCCAGCTTGATCTCACCAATCTCTTCTCCGTCGTTTAGTACCGTAAAAGTGCTGTAGAAATTGTTCACCTCAATATTTCTAGCTCTGACTTTAGCTTGTGGCGTCAGTCCATAGGTAATAGTACGTCGTTCAATTTCCGGGATGATGCTCCTTACATTGGGATCATCGAGGCAAAGTACCACGGCCCCATAGAACGGCACCTTGTTGGCAAATTCAACAAATGCGTTTTTGACGTCTTCGAGATTGTCGTAAATATCCAGGTGTTCTGCCTCAATGTTGGTGATCACTGCCAGAGAAGGACTGAGGCGCAAGAAGGTACGGTCAAATTCGTCCGCTTCTACAATGATAATGTCCCCTTTACCTACAACGGCATTGGTTTCTGAAAAGCTGTGAACCTTACCGCCAACCATAATGGTGGGATCAAAACTTCCGTCCTGAATCACATGTCCAACCATCGTGGTTGTAGTGGTTTTGCCATGCGTTCCGGCAATGCCGATTCCGTACTTCATTCGCATCAGCTCGGCGAGCATTTCAGCTCTTTTAATGACCGGAATACCGGCCTCAATAGCAGCCTTGGTCTCTAAGTTTTCATTGGCCTTAACGGCGCTTGTGAAAACCACAACATCGGCTCCTTCAATATTCTTTTCATCGTGGCCGATGTATATTTTGGCACCAAGTTCTCGGAGGCGTTTGATGGTATCGCCCTCCCTGGCATCAGATCCGGTTACGGTATAGCCCTTTTGAAGCAGAATCTCGGCCATGCCGCTCATACCAATTCCCCCGATCCCGACCATGTGTATATGGCGGGTTCGTCCGAAAATTGGTTGTGTTTGAATCTGTTTGCTCATTCCTTGTTATCCGGTTATCTCTTTGGTTGCAATTTCAAGTATCTCCCGTGCTATATCTGAAGCGGCGTCGGGCCTAGCCAGTTTCAATGCCGCCTTTTGCATCTCTTTAAGTTTTTCCTGGTCAAATATGAGTTTGTTTACCAGCTCAGCGAGTGTCTCTTTTGCCTTGCTGTCATCGAGAATTTCAGCAGCTCCTTCATGGGCCATAGATTGTGCATTTTTGGATTGATGATCTCCCGCAACATTCGGGGATGGTACCAGTATGCTTGGTTTGCCGGTAAGTGCCAGCTCGGAACAGGATAGAGCACCTGCTCTGCTTACCACCAGGTCTGCCACTTCATAGGCTTCCGGCATGTTATGCAGGAAATCCACAAGGCGAAGATCATCGTAATTATCCGTATGCAGTTCTGTGTGCAACTGATCGTAATACCTTGATCCGCACTGCCAGATGATCTGCAAACTCATTTCATTGTGCAGTTCATCAATATTGGCAGCCATGGCTTCATTGATACTTTTGGCTCCGCCGCTTCCTCCAAGCACTAGCAGTGTCTTTTTGGCCTGGTTGAAAGCAAAATGTTCGTAAGCTTCTCCAGTTTCAGCTTCTACAAGGTTTTTCCGTGTTGGATTGCCGGCAACCTCCGTTTTTTCAGCCGGGAGATACCGGTCTGCATCTTCAAATGCTGTAAATATTTTTCGTGCTTTTTTAGAAAGCAGACGCGTAGTCACTCCGGGAAAACTATTTTGTTCCTGCAGCACCAGGGGGATATCCTTTTTGGAAGCGACCCATCCTACCGGTCCGGAGGCAAATCCACCACAGGAGACAACCACATTTGGTTTGAACTGCGAAAGTATGGCCCAGCTTTGAACCAGGCTGCTTCCTAATTTTACAGGGAACAGTATGTTCTTCAGAGTAAATCTCCGGTGAAAACCGCTGATCCAGATACTTTTTATATCATAACCTGCCTTGGGCACGGCATCCCATTCCATATGATCCTTGGTTCCGATAAACAGAATATCTGTATTGTCATTGAATTCCTTAAGCGCATCTGCTATAGCAATGGCAGGGTATACATGACCACCAGTTCCACCGGCTGCTATGAGCACCCGTGGGCTACTCATAGCAGTGGTGGCTGGTTTGTCTTGTGATGATATGTCCTTTGTCGTGCTATGCATAAAACACTGCTCGTTTCTTGCGGTCGTGTTTCGAAATATTCAGTAAAATGCCAATCATCAGGCCGGCCGTCATGGTACTGGTACCCCCGTAGCTCACAAAGGGCATAGGCAAGCCGGTTACAGGCAGAAGGCCGCTTGCCACTCCTGCATTTACAAATCCATAAATCGTAATCATGAGGGTGCAGGAAACGGCAATCAGGGTTCCTGATACATCGGGGGCATTCTTGGCAATCTTCGCCATCCCCCTGAAGAAAATGAGTGTAAACATGAAGATCAGGGTGATGGAACCGATCAGCCCATACTCCTCGGCGATAATAGCAAAGATGAAATCGTTATAAGGAGCCGGCAGGAAATCACGCTGAGTGCTTTTCCCGATTCCCACACCGAAAATTTCACCTTGGGCTATAGCTATATGCGCTTGTTGCGCCTGGTAGCCTTCCTCACCATTAAACTCTTCACTGTTGATATCTACAATTTGGTCTACGTACTGCTGAATACGGCTCTGGCGCTCAGGTGACTGAAGTATCAGAGCTGAAGCACCTATCAATCCGATTACCACCAGCGTGCTCAGCTGCATGATGCTGATTCTGCCTATAAACATGACCAGAAGGCTCATGCTCATCAGGATGGCCGCACTGCTGAAATCTTCCAGTCCGATCAGTCCGCAGGTGATGACCACCCAGAACATGATGGGAAGAAATGCTTTTTTGAAATCCTTTATATACTCCTGTTTTTCATCCAGTAGTACAGCTACATGTACCAGAAGGGCTACCGCTGCTACGGAAGAGGGCTGGAAGGTGAATCCACCTATATTTAAGTATCGTTTGGCCCCGAACACTTCATTGCCAAAAATCATCACTCCAATCAGCAGCAGCCAGCTTACCACCATGCCAAAGCGGCTGAACTTCACCAACATGTGATAGTCAATTTTAGAAAAGATCAGCAGTACCAGGAATGCGATTCCCAGTTTCAAGGTGTGTCCCAGTACCATGCTGCCAGCTGTAGTCTGTTTCGACTCCGCGAAATAGGCGATGGATGAGTAGACGGCCAGTATGCCGAATACCATCAGGATGATCACTGATACCAGCAGAATACGGTCGCTTCCCTGCTTGGGCGTATCAATGTCATCCGGGCTGGTGCCCATGATGGATGAAATATTTTTATTTGGAGTAGTGAAGATCACGTTGTGATAATGTTCAATTTGCAGTTTTCAATGTTCAAGCAAATTCGAAATCCGAATGTCCGAAATACGAAACCGGCTATGTTTCGATCATTTGAATTTCGGATTTCGAATTTGTTTGTCATTTGATGTTCGTTATTAGGTATTTAGTCTTTAGAGTCCGTTGACTATTCTTTTAAATTCATTTCCGCGTTCCTCATAATTCTCGAACATATCGAATGAGGCACAAGCCGGACTTAACAGCACGATCTCACCGCGCTTGGTATATTTTTTCCCAAATCGAACCGCTTCTTTCATGGATTCGGCTGTTTCAAAATGGGGTACTACATTTTTTAGCTGTTCTTCAATCATCGGACGTGCTTCGCCGATAGCGATAATGGTATGCACCTTCTCACGAATCTGATCAACCAGTTCGCTGTAGTCATTGCCTTTATCCCTGCCGCCCAGTATCAGGGCCATCGGGGTATTGAAGCTGTCAAGGGCGTACCAGACGGCATTGATATTGGTAGCCTTGCTGTCGTTGATATACTTGACACCATCAACCGTGCGAACATGTTCCAAGCGATGTTCTACACCTTCAAAAGTGCGTAAACTCTCGCGGATCACATCATTTTTGATCTCTGCAGCACGGGCAGCAAGGGCGGTAGCCAGTCCGTTATTCAGATTGTGATTTCCGCTCAAACCTATTTCATTTATTGGCATAAGCACTTCTTCTTTGTTGTTGATTCGTATGATGATGTTGCTGTTGCGAACGAAAGCGCCCATCTGTAATTCGCTGCCGGTTGAAAATCCCAGCAGTCGCGGGCATCGACTTTTTTTTTAAGAGTTTCTACATGACTGTTGATCATCGGATCGTCATAGTTGTAGATGAACCAGTCATTCTCATCCTGATTTTCCGTGATTCGAAATTTGGCAGCTGCGTATTTCTCCAAGCTGTTTTCGTAACGGTCCAGGTGATCAGGCTTAATATTGAGCAACAGGCTTATATGTGGGTGGAAATAATCAATATGATCGAGCTGGAAGCTGCTTACTTCTAAAATAGCTTCCTTCTCTTTTGTGGACTCTTCCACTTGGTCTGAGAACGCATATCCGATGTTTCCTGCCAGAATATGCGGTCTGCCGGCTGTTTTCCATGTATGAGCCATCCAGCTTGCCACTGTAGTTTTACCGTTGCTGCCGGTTACGGCCACCATAGGGCTCCGGTTAAACCAGCTTGCTACTTCCATTTCGGAGAAGACGCCTTTTCCGTCTTCTAGATACTCTTGCACAAGGGGTGCCCGTGTTGGTACTCCGGGGCTGATCACCAGAAATTCTCCTTCTCTTGCCTTGGCCGAATGACCTGACTCTTCAAATTCAATACCTTCTGAGGTCAGACGATTCTTGAAGTTTTGCGATAATTCCTTGTTATCGGTAACAAATACCCGGGCCCCTTTACGATGCAGCAAAGACGCAACCGCAACACCGCTGCGAGCAGCTCCAACTACGACGATATGTCTGTTTTCAACTTCTCTCATCGCAACTTCAGGGTTAATAGACTGATAATTCCGAGCAATACCGCAATAATCCAGAAACGCACAACAATCTTTGACTCCGACCATCCTTTTTTCTCAAAATGGTGATGGATGGGAGTCATCAGAAAGACACGCCTTCCTTCTCCATATTTCTTTCTTGTATACTTAAACCAGCTGGTCTGGATGATGACCGAAAGTGTTTCCAAAAAGAATATTCCACAGATAATTGGCAGCAAGAGTTCTTTGTGAATCATCAGGGCAAGAGCACCGAAACCGCCTCCGATAGCAAGCGAGCCGGTATCTCCCATAAACACTTCTGCGGGATGGGTGTTATACCAAAGAAAACCCATGCAGGCTCCAACCATGGAAGCGCAAAAGATGGTCAGTTCCCCGGCTCCCGGCAGGTAGAGTATGTCGAGAAAACTTGAGAAGTCGGTTCTGCCCGATACATAAGCAAAGATGCCCAGGATCAGCCCGGCTATGGCAGAAGTGCCAGCAGCCAGGCCGTCCAAGCCGTCTGTAAGGTTCGTCGCATTGCTGGTAGCCGTGATGATGAATACCACTACCGGGATATAGATGATCCATCCCAGGGATTCACCGAATACGGCGTAATCAATATTTACATTCTTCAAAAAGGGTACGGTGGAAAGAGTGTTGAAATCCTGAAATTCCGGCCAGAAATACAGTACACTACCCAATGCGATGCCGACTGTTATTTGTCCGGCCAGCTTGAAGCGTCCGCTGAGTCCCGACTTATCTTTCTTCACTACTTTAATGTAATCGTCGATAAATCCGACGATACCCAGAATCAGCGTCACCAGTACAATCATCCAGGTGTAGATGCTATCCATAGGCATCCAGAGCAGAGTGGGGATAAGTACAGCCAGCAATATGATCATGCCACCCATGGTCGGGGTATGGGCTTTGCCTAGATGGCTGTCGAGACCGATATCATCACGAATCACCTCACGAAGCTGCATCTTCTCGAGCCATCGTATAATACGACCCCCGATCAGCAGGCTGATAAACAGGGCCATGGCTGCGGCAACCGCACTTCGCGTAGTGATGAAGGCGAAAGCGCTGAAGCCCGGTGGGGCATAGGTTTTTTCAAGCCAGTCTATGAGTTCAAAAAGCATCAGGCCACCTCTCCGGTTTTTGAGTTGTGGTTACGCTTTTTGAGTGCCTCCAAGGCTACTTTACGGTCGTCAAAGTCGTGTCGCTTACCCTTGATTTCCTGATAGGTTTCATGTCCTTTGCCTGCTATGAGAATCATAGTGTGTTCATCGGCCTGTGCAATAGCATGCTCAATAGCCTCTTTTCGGACACTAATACGGCTCACTTCCGTATCTGCATTAAAACCGAGCACAATCTGGTCGATGATTTCCTCAGGATCTTCACTCCTGGGATTGTCGGAGGTGACGGTAATGATGTCGGCAAACTTCTCGGCAACTTCAGCCATCTTCGGGCGCTTGGTCTTGTCGCGATCTCCGCCACAGCCAAAAATGACGTGGAGCTTCTGTTTTTCCGTCTTCAGATCGGATAGCGTACTTAATACGTTTTCCAGGGCGTCCGGGGTATGGGCGTAATCAACCAGCACGGTCGGCTGTTTCTCAGGGTGCTCACTTTCCACGCGTTCCAGACGTCCGGCTGCACCTTTTGCATTAGCGAGTGCCCGGGCAATAGTGGTAAACTCATATCCCAGGGCTTTGCAGATAAAAATGGCTTCCGCCACGTTATAGGCATTAAAGGTGCCCACAAGAGGGGACTCAAATTCCACGCCTTCAATTTCAAGCTTCAATCCCTCAGAGGAATTGGAAATAACTTTACAATCGTACGTAATAGGTTTCTTAAAACTGAAATCAATTATTTGTGCAGGACAGTCGAGCGCCATGAACTTGCCTTGTTCATCATCCTGGTTGATCACAGCCCATGCATCTTCATTCAACCCGTCAAATAGTTTCTTCTTGGTTTTGGCGTATTCCTGCCAGCTTTCGTGATAATCGAGGTGATCGTGGCTTAAATTGGTAAAAGCGCCCACCGAAAAATCAAAACCGGCGGTTCTTTTCTGATCGATAGCGTGCGAGGAAACCTCCATGACCAGGTGAGTGGAATTGGCATCCACCATACTTCGCATATCACGAGCCAACTCTATGGGGTCGGCCGTTGTCAAAAGACTGTCGAGTACCTTGTCGTCAATGCGCTTTGCAACAGTTCCTAGTAAGGAGGGTCGCGCTCCGCCCATCTCCATAAGCAGCTGCCAGGTCAGGGTCGCAACGGTTGTTTTGCCGTTGGTACCTGTGATACCGATAATTTTCAGTTCACGGGCAGGATAACCTTCAAAAGCCTGAGCCAGCGGACCTACCAGAGAACGGGTATCCGCAACCTCAATGATGCAAACATCCTCATCAGAATAGTAGGAATCCTCACAGATGACAACAGAGGCGCCTTTGGAGATGGCATTTTCGATAAACATATGACCGTCGACCTCAAATCCTTTCACGGCAATGAAGACGGAATCTTCCCCGACCTCACGCGAATCCTGCGTAAGCGGGCCCAGCTTTTCCGGTTCCGGACCGGAAACATCCAAGGGCTTGCAAAGTTTTATGAGTTCGTTAAAGGTCAATGTTTAATCTATTTCTATTTTACTTTGTAGTTATCCAGTGAACCGGGCCAAATGGCAGCCGGCACTTGTTGATTCAGTAATTCAATGCTTTAATAAACGAGCTATTTGTACCAGGCTATTCGCCTGCAATGGTTTCCAAGGATTTTGCCTTACCGCGAACCGTCACGGTCCTTCCCTTCTTCATCATATCTCCGGGCCGCGGAAACTGAGTGTAGACGGTACCGGAACCGATCATTTTTGCCACAAATCCCTGGCTGTTGATGAGGAGAGATGCTTTACGCATGCTCATACCTCCCACATTCGGGATTACAGCGTAACTTTCCGGCACTTCCTTGGTATCGGTAGCCACTTTTGAGGCTGCCAGAGTAATAGTAATTTCGTCTCCGCGCTGCATCTCGGTACCCGGTTGAGGGTCCTGATCAACTACCCAATCACCGCTGCCTTGGGTATTAAATGCAAGAAGCTGATGCTCGAGCACGGATTCTGCCTCTTTCAGGTTCATATTCCTGACCTCCGGGGTTTTGGCCCAGAATTCTTCGGTCAGGTCACTGTTGATAATCTGCTTTTCAATTTCATTATCCAGTCCCGCGATACGCTTGGCCGTCTCCCTGAAAATGGGTCCGGCAATATACCCGCCATACGGCGGATAGGTTTGGGGTTCATCCATCACTACAAGACAGACGTACTTGGGATTCTCGGCGGGAAAGAAACCTACAAACGAAGATCGATACTCCGTCCGGTAGCGTCCTTCAATAAATTTCTGAGCGGTCCCGGTTTTCCCGGCTATAGAAAGACCTTTTACCTGTGCGTATTCGGCGGTTCCTGAATCAGACACCACGTCTTTAAATACGGGGTATAATTTCTCGATGGTTGATTTTTTTGCAATCTGGCGTACCTCAACGGGATCATGCTGCCATACCGCATTGTCCTGTGCATCGGTAATTTTTTCTACCAGGTACGGACGCATCATCCGTCCCTCATTGGCGAAAGCCGCATAAGCCTGTGCCAGTTGAATTGGGGTAACTTGTACTTCGTAGCCGATTGCCATCCAGGGCAGGGTAACCTGGCTCCATTCATACGGTTTTTGCAGGCGACCGGTTTCCTCATTGGGCATGTCTATACCGGTTGGAGTGCCGAAACCCAGATTTCTGGCATATTGGTAAAAGGAGTCTTTGCTTAGCCGCATGGCAACTTCAGCCGTAGCGACGTTGGAGGATTTGCTGATTACCTCGGGAAAGGTCAGGGTACCCAGGGGATCATGGTCGCGCATCCACTGCCCGTGAATCTGCATGGTCCCGTCTTCGGGAGTTTCGAATGTTTCATCAAAACTGACCTTGTTTTGTTCAACGGCTGCTATTGCAGCAACAAGTTTAAAAGTGGAGCCGGGTTCGATCATATCCGAAATCGCAAAATTCCTGCGGTTCTCTTGTTTTGAGGAGGCAGGCGAATTGGGATTGAATGTGGGATAATTCGCCATTGCTTTGATGGCTCCCGTTCGGGGATCCATGACAATAGCGGAACCGTAGGTGGATTTGGTACGCTCGATCCCGGCTTTAAGTTCTTCTTCCAGGATAGCCTGGATGTGTGAATCAATCGTAGTGTAAAGGGAATTTCCCTGTTTAGGCTGTTTACGCGGTGCTCCTACATAGGCAAAGATGCTCCCGTTACGCTCACGTCGCACCTGTTGTACACCGTCTTTGCCTTTAAGTTCATCGTTATACTCTTTTTCCAGACCGATCATACCTTCCAGCTCGTGATTGACAAAACCAAGGGTGTGGGATGCAAGGGATCCGAAACTGTACCTCCGCTGATACTCCTCCTCCAGGATTACCGCACGGTTATTTAGGGCCCGGATAGCTTCGTAGGCTTCCGTATCCACATTATCGGCCAGCACCACATATCGCGATCGATTAGGTGCGCGGTCTACTTTTCTCAGGAAGTAAGAGGCGGGCCGCAACGTATGTTTGGAAAGTGTGGAGGCTAATTCTCGCACCTGGTCACGGGTGAGGCCGCTCAGCCGGGGATCAATTGCCACTTTGTAGGCAACAGAATTGGTGACCAGTAGGCTGCCGTCTTCGTCATAGATATTTCCTCGCTGTGCCGGTATGGAAATGTTGTCAATAGCCTGCTCGCTCCACAGTTTTCGAAGATCTTCACCCTCAAGAAAATTTATACGTAGAAGCTGAAGTACAATAGCACAGGGAATCAGTAATACCAGTCCGAAGACTATGAACATGCGGCTCAATATGGCGGAGCGTTCGTCCATCATTCTTCCACCTCGATGATTTTTTCGGCCGGGCCTCCATTAATAAAGCCTCGTAATTTGGCTTTATCGTAAATTTCAGCCGGTCCGATCATACGGTCATAGGTGAGCCGGTAATCATCGTGCATTCTCTTGGCCTGATTATACTCTCGCTCAAGTTGTTGTACATCCTGCAGCAGGGCCTGGGTGGCAAAAACATGGTTCAGATAGAGTACGCCAAGTCCGCCGATAATGAAGGCACCTAAAACAACCTTCCAGGGCTTTACTTTAGGCAGGGAGATTCTGCTTTTCTTTTTCTCTTTAATACGACGCCCATGGCTTGCAGTGCCATTGCCGTTAACCTTGACATACTTATTAGACTTTGAAGTACCGTTCGTACGTTTTGGTTTGCTCTTGCGTACGTTAGGTTTGGTTTTTCTCTCTTTCAGCGGAGATTTAACAATCATGTTTGCACCTCCGGCTGATCGATTTTTTCGGCTACCCGCATCTTCGCGCTTCTTGCAGCGGGATTTCTTTCAACCTCTTCGTCAGTCGGTCTGATAATGCCATTACTCAGTGATTTGATAGGGGTCAGTTCGTGACCGTAAAAATCTTTTTCAATTTTTCCCTGGTGATTACCCGCTTTAAAAAACCGTTTCACAATACGGTCTTCCAGGGAGTGGTAGGAGATGGCGACGATACGTCCGCCGATCTTCAACACTTCCAGTGACTGCTCCAGTACTTCCCGAAGCATGTCCAGTTCTCTGTTAACTTCGATCCGGATTCCCTGAAACACGCGAGCTACGCTTTTTATCTGGTGGGGACCGTGTACAACCGATTCAATAATATCGCGCAGTTCACCGGTGGTCTCTACAGGTCGTTCCTCAATAATTTTACTTGCGATCTGCCGGCTTAGTCGTTCTTCGCCATAATGAAAGATGATGTCGCGAAGATCTTCGTAGGAATATTCGTTAACGACCTGGTGTGCGCTCACGCCTCTGAGATTACTCATGCGCATGTCCAGCGGACCGTCTTCCTGAAAACTGAAACCTCGTTCTCCCTGGGAAATTTGGTGGGTGGAGACGCCGAGGTCAAGAAGGATTCCGGATACCTCCCCGTGTATCTCTGGGGGTAATAGCCTGGAGAGGTACCCGAAATTGCCTTTTATGGAACTAAAACGTGAGTCATTTCCTATACGTGTGCGTGCGGCTTCCAGCGCTTCATCATCCTGATCAATACCTATCAGCTGACCATTATTGTTTAAATGAGACAGAATTTCCAAGGCATGGCCTCCACCGCCAAGCGTGCAATCCACATAGATACCGCCCGGATCCGTGACAAGCTGCTCTACGGACTCATTCAGCAGTACCGGTACGTGTTTGTATTCTGTTTCATGTTTGGTCATTGGTATCATGGTCACCCATCACGCGCTCAAAAAGTTCTTGATACGATTCAAAGCTAAGTCCGGAATCGACTTCATCGAGCTTATCCGGCGACCACACTTCAATGCGTTCGCCGCTGCCGATAAAAATGGCTTTGCCATCTATGTCGGCCCATTCCATTAGTTGCGAAGGGAGAGCAATACGGTTCTGGTTATCCAGGGAGAGGTCTTCTGCAAAACGCAGAAAATTTCGCTTAACGGTGCGGCCCTCTTTGGTAAAACTATTGATTTGGGAAAGCTGATCCTCTACCTTTTGCCATTCGTCCTGGGGATATACATACAGGCAGGGCTCAAGTCCTCTTAAGATGGTAAAGTTTTCGTTGGCCTGGGGAGAAAGTGCTTTACGCAGTTTAGCCGGGAAGCTAACGCGTCCTTTGTTGTCTACGCTGTGTTCGTATTGGCCTTTGAAACTAGGCATAAAGAATTCCCCAGAATTCGAAAATAGTTATCGATAACTTGAGCGGATCAAGAATTCCCACATTCTCCCACTTCTCCCCACAATGTACCCCAAAGGGGTGGAATATGTCAAGGCTTTCTTTGAAAAAGATGCTTTAAAAGGTAGAAAAGGAGAAAGGAGTAGGGGGATCACAGGGTTTGGAATAGCTTTTAAATAAGATAGAGTACGTTTTTTGGGTCTTTAAACGGTATCATTAGAATGTTTTTACCGGATGTGGGAAGATCGTGGTAGAGTGTGGGGGAGTTTCTTGGACGGGAAGTAATTGTAGATAACAGACTTCCAGGGTAGCCAACCTTGGAGGTCTGCCCCGTAGATTGATTTCACAGTCACCATCCTGGTAGCGTCAAGGAACCCTCCAAGGGTTATTCAACCCTTGGAGGGTTCTATGTTAAAACAAGGCGCTTGGAAAAGATCTAATACAAGCCACCTTTCATTAATGGGTGACAAGTTCTGTCACTGTTTGTATTATCTTGGATTCAAACCCCAGGTTCGATTATTCCCCGGATGGAGTACAAACCCTTATTTGAAAGTGAGAACCCACTCACAGAACGGCTGGGTGAGGCCTTCTTTGATGAGCTGCCCAAGGTACCCGGCATCTATAAGATGTACGGTTCGGCCGGAAGACTGCTCTATGTAGGTAAGGCCAAGAACCTACGCAGCCGACTGCTGACCTATCGGCGTGCCCGGCCGGGCAGAGAGTCCCGGAAGGTCATCCGTCTTGTGCGTATGATTCACGCCTTAGAGCTGGAGGAACACCCATCGGAAGAGGAGGCCTTGCTTCGGGAGAATGAACTCATCCGAGATCATAAGCCCGAGTTCAACCACGCCAAAAAGCAGCACGAAGCTTATTACTATCTGGTCTTCAGAGAAAAAACTTCTAAGATTATCACCGATTTGCGTATGCATGTGCGGGAGGATGAGAAAGAGTATACCTTCGGTGCGTTTAAAGGACACGTGACCGTACGACGAGGCCTCGGTGGATTATTGCGCCAGCTATATATAATAGAGCACAACATTACAAAACCCTTTGAACTTCCTTCCCAGCTACTAAAAAAACTCACCCCGCTCCATTACGAACTTTCCATCGATAAGCTCACCGGCTCGGATTGGATGGATAGCGTCAGGCTTTTTCTGGGGGGCGATGACTCCGCACTATTGTTTAAAATCATGGAACACGCCCGGGAGCAGAAACTGCTGGAGTCTTTTATCGGCAAAGTCATTTTAAAAGATATGGAAGCGCTAAAATTTTTCTTTGACTGCTGTTGCCGCAGGAATTTTGAGATCAACGAAATACTAAATCTCGATTCGGCTTTGATACCCCAGGAGAAGCTGGATGACTACCTGGTGCAATGGGCCTTTGCCAGGGATGATTAGTTTGAACTATTGCAGGTGATTATAACTGTGTAAACCCGTTACCAATACATGGCTTAATGTATGTATGCGCTATTTCAGATTAAATAAAAAAGGCCGATGTGTTACCACCGGCCTTTACGCCAACGTATCGCTCCCCCGAAACCTATATTATCTTTGATGATGTTAGCAAAGCGCAAATGAGGTCAATAGCCTGTAGATGATTAAAGTGGTATCGAACCTCTTGAAGTCGCTTGTTTTAAGCTTGTACCAATATCATATAACCTGAATAAAGATGCTGTTCTTTAAGAGCTATCTAACCTTGATTAGGAAGATCTAAAGATGGTTTTTTTGCTATTCTTAATTGCAAAAATGAAAAGTGAAAAGCTTTTACAAGACGGAAGAATTTCTTCCGGGGAAAATTCGTTACTTTCACTGATCAGTTTACCAAAATGCAGTGTTCTATGAATGACCGGCAGTACTTATCATCCAAATTATTTATTGTTTTTTTAGCCTTCTTCACAATAATGGTATGTTCCCCATTGCAGGGGTTGCAGGCCCAGAGTGCAGGTATTGAGGAAGCCGACTCTTCTCTGATTCCTGAGGTTGATTCGGCAGGTATTGAAAACGCCGTGGCTGAAGCCCGGGATATTACCTCGCTTCGCAGTCTGCTTATTCAGCAGGATGGCAAACTGATCACTGAGAGATATTTTCGTAGTGGTACCTCCAATAGGGCGATGAATACCAAGTCAGCCTCCAAGAGTATTATATCGTTGCTGACCGGTATAGCGGTTGACAAAGGATATATTGGAAGCGTGGAAGATCGTGTCAGCAAATACTTGCCGGAATATTTTGAGAGCATCAGTGATTCAGCAAAACACAGGATCACAATCAAAAACCTGCTCACCATGCAGACCGGATTAGAAACCACCAGCTTTTACAACTACGGCGCCTGGGTCAACAGTGATGACTGGGTATCTTTTGCCCTGAACCAGCCAATGGACGACCGTCCCGGTGGTGATATGAGGTACAGTACCGGCACTTCCCACTTGTTATCGGTAATCATCACCAAAGCAAGCGGCATGTCAACCAGGGCATTTGCCGAAAAATATCTATTCGGTCCACTTAATATACAGGCGGGTGGCTGGGATAGGGATCCGCAGGGATATTACATGGGAGGCAACAATCTGGCTTTGACCCCGGAGGCTATGTTGAAGCTGGGTCAGATGGTGCTGAATGGCGGGACCTGGAATGGCGATCGTATTATCTCAAAAGAGTGGTTGGCTGACTCGTTCAAAACCTACACACGCAGCAATTATAATCCGTATGACTATGGCTACATGTGGTGGAACCGCAAGGTTGCAGGATACGACACCTATTTTGCCTGGGGATATGGCGGACAGTATATTTTTATCATACCGGAACTGCAGGGAGTTGTGGTGATGATGTCATCGCTGGCAAATGCCACCCAGGATCGAAGCTATAAAGAACCGGTCTTTGACTTGCTTGCAGATGAAATCATTGGGGGAGTGCTGGAAAAGTACCCTGGAACGCGATAATGGTAAAGCTTTTATAGAACACGGAAGCCACAGATGTAGCAGGTAACCGCGGACAAAATTATTATAACCACTTACTAGATCTGTGCAAATCTGTTCAAACCGTGTATTCCGTGTTCCATAAAAAAATAGGCCGGCTGTTCAGGCCGACCTATTTGGTAGAGTCAAATCTTTAGCCGTTAAACTTGACTCTACTTAACCGGGTATAGTATAAAGCAATAGCCTGTAGATGATATTTAGCAGGCCACTTTCGTTTCTTGTGAATCTTTGGTTGCTGCAGTAGCGTCAATCTGATCCATCTGTTTTGTAAGCTGCTCACAAATGGCTTTCAACTCGTTTTTAAGTACTGCAAGGTTCTCTGTGTTTTCCATAATGGTAACTGTTTTATTGCTCTTCGAATAAAGGTACCGAACCTTTCACTGCCCGGAACCTGGACCATAAATTTGGTCTTAATCATTAAATCAAATAGCTGGTTTTCTCTTGTCAGTTGTCTAACCAGTTAAGCTCTGGTATAAATAAAAAGACCTTCAGGGAAAGATGCTTGTATATGAGAGCGATCTAACCAAGATTAAGAACTCCTATAAGAGGGGGAGGGTTATTTCACAGAGTTTCACAAAGAAGTACAGAGTTGCTCAGAGTGGCTCTGTATAATAATTTTCTTCGTACATTTTAAACAAAGCAAGAGCAGGTAATTAACTCTGTGAATCTCCGCGCTTCTCTGTGTCTCTTTGTGTAATAGTACTTTTACTGTTCCTTAGTAATTTTCAAAATGTCATTCAATACACCGGCTGCGGTGACTTCTCTTCCGGCACCGGCTCCCTGGATGATCATCGGTGTTTCCGCATATCGCGAACTGAAAATCCTCAGCATGTTACCCGTACCCTTTAGTTGACCAAGGGGTGAGTTCAAAGGCAGGCTTTCAACGCCAATTGTGATTTTCCCATCCTTTAGCTTCCCGGTATAGCGTAAGGTCTCGTCTTTGGATGCAGCCTCATCCATATGTTCTTTCCAGTATTCGTCAAATTCAGAAAGTCTCTCCAGAAATGATTCCCTGTCCAATTCTTTCAATGGTTCAGGTATCAGTGACTCAACCTGCAGATCCTCCATTTCCAGCTGCAGACCTAATTCACGAGCCAGTGTCAGGAATTTACGTGCTACATCCTCACCGGAAAGATCATCACGAGGATCGGGTTCGGCGTAACCCTTTTGTTTTGCAACCGATACAGCTTCAGAAAAGGATACCCCCTTTTCCAGCTCATTAAAAAGGTAGGTCATGGTTCCGGAAACTACACCGGATAATTCCAGGATTTTATCTCCACTCTCCAGGAGATCATTGATGGTGGATATGATTGGAAGACCCGCCCCGACATTAGTCTCATATCGGAATGAGACTCCTTTAGCAGAAGCTTTTTCTCTCAACCGGTCATAATAAGACTGTTCAAAAGTATTGGCCAGTTTGCTAGGTGTTACAACATGGATACCTGCTTCCAAAAAATCGGGGTAGAGTCTTGCAACTTCCTCGCTGCCGGTAGCGTCAACGAATATAGTGTGGTGCCAGTCACCGTCTGTAAGTTTTTGAATGATTTCCTGCCAGTCGGTTTCATTTCCTTTGGCAAGCTGTTCTTCCAGGTCTCTCTTATGAAGTCCACGGTTATTCCACAAGGTATGGGTGCTGTTACAGATCCCGACTACATTAAAGGAAACTTCCTTTGATTCAAATTCATCAATCAGTTCAAGCAGCTTGCCGCCAACAGCTCCAACCCCGGCTAGGAAAATATCCGTCCTATTGGAGTCGGAAATCAGGTATTCGTTTATCAGATTTGCGGCTCTTCGTGCTTGTTCTTCAGGAAATAGCAGGGAAAAATAGCGTCGGTTATTCTCCCGGTGGATGCGTCTCGGACGAAGACCCTTGCGGTGCAGGAGCTGCAGGATCTGTGTTACTGCCCGGTCACTCTCTTTGAGTTTGTTAGTGAATGTATTTACACGGAAAAGATCCCGGGATACTGACAGTTCTATATCTTCTCTCCGCGCTAGCTCCTGTAACGGTTTTTCCAGGGTGTCGTAGAGTTCATTTTTCATAACAAACTGGGCCGGCTCAAAACGCGAGGTGCGCGAGATGCTGAAACCGTCAGATCCTGAATCCGGAAGTTCGGGTTGATCCAATAACCGGGAGATCTCACTCGCCAGGGAATCCGGCACTTCAAAATAGATAAATGGCCCCGTCACTGTGATGGAGCGAAATTCGCCGTTAGTCTGATGCTCTCGCCTGATCAAGGTACCCGATTGTTCGGGTTTATAGCTATTGCGAACACGGATGGTTAAATCACTTTTCCGTACTGGATTGATGGTTTTGGGATGAATGACCTTTGCGCCATGGGCCGACAACTCTGCGATATCCTCGAAGCTGAGGTATTCAAGATTTCTGGCCTCAGGTACTATTTTGGGGTCGGCAGTAAGTACGCCGTCCACATCAGTCCATATCTCCATATGATCGGCATTCAATGCGTCGGCAATCAAGGCTGCAGTATAGTCCGATCCGGAGCGACCGAGTGTTGTGATCTCATGCTGCTGTGTAGAACCGATAAAACCGGTGATCACTGCGATTTTATCGAGCGACTGCAAAGCTTCGTTCAGCAGTTCACGGGTAAGTCCCGGAATGATATTCGCTTCACCGAAAGTGTTATCTGTTTTCACGTAGTGCTGGGTCTCAACCGGCACGGATGGCAGCTGTCTCGCCGATAGTACTGATGCAAACAGGTGAGCCGAAGCACGTTCTCCGATAGAGAGAATGTGGTCTCGCCATGCTTTGTGTTTTTCAGTTCTAAGATCCTCATTAAAGTAAACTGCTCGAAGTTCGTCAAACAGGGCATTTAATTGTTCAAAGTTCTCTTTCGTTGAACCTCCCAATCTGGTGAGCAGACTCGTATGACCTTTTCTGAGTTCTTTGAGAATTTTATTTGCTTTATCTGCCTTGGACGGGGAAATGTTTGAGAGGGCCAACAACCTTTCGGTTACGCCAGAGATGGCTGAAACCACAATAACCGTACGTGCCTCTTTCGATTTCTCTTTAACGACCTGCACGGCGCGATTAATAAAGGAGGCGTCCTGCAGTGAGGTTCCCCCGAATTTTAGTATATGTGTCTGTGACATCTTTGTTTATGAATTAAAGACGGATTGAAATTTCTTCTTTAAATGTGTGAACTAGCCGGTTGATCTGTTCGAATTCAATGAGGAACGCATCATGCCCGAACGGTGAGGTGATTTCGGCATATTCCCCGTATGGCAACAGGTCTGCCAGTTCTTTCTGTTCATGAGTTGGATACAGCATATCGGAATCAATGCCGATGACCAGTACGGGTGGACGTACGCCCCCGAGAATTTCTTCATGTGTGCTGCGATTGTGAGCCACATCATGAGCATCCATGGATTGGGTCAGACGCACATATGATACGGCATCAAACCTACCGGTCAGCTTCTTCCCTTGGTAATTGAGGTATGATTCCACCTCGAAAATGTCAGATTTCTCCTGCAGTCGACGTCCGAATTTAGATTCGAAGTCTTTGGGACTGCGATAACTGTTCATAGCAATCATCCGCGCCAGTGAGAGCCCCTTCTCAGGCGGATGTTCCTCATCATAATAACCCTCCTTCCAGTTCGGATCACTATAGATGGCTTGTCGCTGGGTATGACTGATACCCACTGCCCATGGGCTATGGGCTTTGCCCATACCGATCACTATGGCGGAACGGGTCCGTAGATCCATGATGGCAAATTCCAGGGCTTGCATGCCTCCCAGGGAACCACCGATCACCGTTTCAACACCCTGTACGCCCAGCGAGTCGAGCAGCCGCTGGTGCAGGCGAACCATATCGCGCACATTCACTTTCGGGAAGTCGGCCCGGTATACCTGACCGGTTTCCGGATTAATCGAGGTTGGTCCGGTTGACCCATAACAGCTGCCCAATGCATTGGGACATATAATAAAGTGGCGCTCCGGGTCCAGGGTTTTCCCTTTTCCGAAAAGCCCGCTGAACCATTCGTCAGCCTTGGTGTTGCCGGTTAAAGCATGGCATACCAGTACGGCATTGTTCCGGTGACGGTTCAGTTTGCCCCAGGTTTGGTAGGCCACTGTGGGGTCCGCAATCTTATGACCGACCTCAGTGACCAAGGGGTTATCAAATGTTTTCGTTTTAACTTCTGACATCAGTTATTACAAATATTAGTTGTCATCCCGATCCACCTACTGGCGGGTCGGGATGACTTATTTAAGCTGTAACCTTGATTTTGCTGAAAGCAATCTCAAAATCTTCAATGATATCATCGATATGTTCGATACCTACCGATACTCTGATCAGGTCACCCGTTACACCACTGGAAGTCTGTTCTTCGTCACTAAGCTGCTGGTGCGTAGTAGATGAAGGGTGAATGACCAGTGTCTTGGCATCCCCGACATTGGCAAGGTGACTGGCAACTTCCACATTTTCAATGAAGGTCCTTGCGGCTTCAAATCCGCCATTTACCCCGAACGTAAGAACCGCACCAAATTTACCCGGTTGCAGGTACTTCTTTGCCTGCTCGTGATAGGGATGGTCAGGCAGACCGGTGTAGTTAACCCAAGACACAGCATCCTGTTCTTTAAGCCATTTGGCCAGTTTCAGTGCATTTTCGCAGTGTCTCTCGGTACGCAGCGACAAGGTTTCCAGTCCCTGAAGTAGCAGGAAACTATTGAAGGGGGAAGGTGCCGATCCGAAATCTCTGAGTGCTTCTACTCGCGCTCGAATGGCAAACGCTATGTTACCGAACGGACCATCGGGACCGAATGTCTCCCAGAACTTAAGCCCGTGATAGGCAGGAGAAGGTTCGGTAAACAAAGGGAAATTACCATTGCCCCAGTCAAAGTTACCGGCATCCACGAGCACACCGCCGATACTGGTTCCGTGTCCTCCTATCCATTTGGTAGCCGACTCGGTGACAATATTGGCCCCATGCTTAATTGGTTGGCAAATAGAACCACCCGCCCCAAAGGTGTTATCGACTATAAGGGGTATGCCATGCTTCTGTGCAATATTGCTGAGTCCTTCAAAATCGGGCACATTTCCTCTGGGGTTACCGATTGATTCAACATACAGCGCCTTGGTATTCTCATCTATGGCAGACTCGTAAGCTTCCAGTGTATCTTCTTTCACAAAGTTGACATCGATGCCCAAGCGGGGCAGCGTCACCTTAAACTGGTTGTAAGTACCGCCATACAGAAAGCTGGTGGATACGATGTTGTCACCGGCCTGTGCGATGGTAGCAATAGTTAAAAACTGTGCCGACTGTCCGGAACTGGTGGCTACTGCTGCGGCTCCGCCTTCCAGCGCAGCAATGCGTTTTTCAAACACATCAGTGGTCGGATTCATGATTCTGGTATAGATATTACCGAACTCCTTTAGCGCAAAAAGATCTGCTGCATGATCGGTATTATCAAACTCATAGGATGTAGTTTGGTAGATTGGAACTGCTCGTGCACCGGTTGCAGGGTCTGGTTCCTGACCGGCATGCAGCTGCAATGTCTCAAATTTTAGGTTTCTTTCTTCTCCGTTGTTACTCATGGCTTTTATGATTGATTTTTTGTGACTGTTAATTTTAATACAATTCTTTAGCTGAGTTTAGACGCCCCAAAAGGCATTCTTCAAAATCTTCGCCAATAAAAAAGCCTCTTCCGAAATCTTTGTGTCCATAATACGTGGGAAGATTTCAGAAGAGGCTTTGGTTGTAAGAAACCGAACCTTACTGCTTATCTTTCTCCACGTTATGGAGCAGGAAGTAGCACCTTTCCCGCAGCTTATTGAAAAGACTGCGAAATGGTTGCTAAGGCTTCACAGGGCCTGATCCCTCTGCCTTTCTCGATAAGAGTACTTTCAAATTTATAAAGAACAATAAAAAGAAAAGTCCCTCGGCGAGAACCGAGGGACTTTGTAAACTCAAACAGACTTATGAAAAAGCTATCCCCCGGTGTATTCCTTCTGCCTACACATGGAACAACAACAAGGGCTTATATTTTCTAACAGTTCTTTCATAAGTGGTTTTAAATTCTGCACTTAACATACAATGTTATTTAAGATCATACAAGAGTCGATCTTAAAAAAATGTTAAGAGTCTTGCTCATTTGATACTCCAAGACGCTCAGTTTGTATATAAAAGTTTGGGTCAACCTGAAAGTCCGATGAATCATCCAGATCCAGGTCGCTACTTTTCCACCTTGTTGATGTTGGATAGATAAAAATAAATCGGCCATCACCGTTCCCTACCTTCATAGGCATATCGAAATGGGTTACATCGGCCTTCCACTTGTAGTAGAGGCGATCGTTTTTAAAATAATACTGAAAAACGGGTATTTCCGCGTAGTGCAGGTACTGGTCGAAAACATCGTCGAGGTCTTTGCCTGACTGTGCGATGATATAGCGTTCCACTTCCGATGCGTTTACGGTCTCATACCGGAATGTTTCCTGAAGCCCTCGAAGGATGTTTTTCCAGGTGGAGTCGTTATCTACAATTTGGCGTAGCGTATGCAGCATATTGTTGCCTTTGTAGTACATGTCACCCGAACCCTCATCATTCAGACCATAGGTCCCGGTCACCGGCTGTTCATTTTTAATTCGGTCGCGCAACCCCCTGGCATATTCTGCACCAGCTTCCTTACCGAACCGGCATTCCACATAAATATTTTCTGCGTAGCTGGTAAAACCTTCATGCACCCACATATCGGCAATATCATTGGTGGTGATATTGTTGCCCCACCATTCATGGGCCGCCTCATGGATGATGATGAAATCCCACTTCAAACCCCACCCTGAACCCGATAGGTCCGTACCTCGATAGCCGTTACGGAAAGCATTGCCATAGGCAACTGCACTTTGATGCTCCATGCCCAGGTGGGGGGTATGAACCAGTTTAAAACTGTCTTCATAAAATGGGTAGGGACCGAACCATTCTTCAAAGCACTTCATCATGGGTTTGACCTGCTTGAATTGTTCCTGCGCTTTTTGCAGATACTGCTCCAGGACCCAATAACTCAAGTCCAGCGTACCGTATTCTCCCTCATAGGTTTCGGTAAAATTTACATAATTGCCGGCGTTTACAGCCACATTGTAATTGTTGATGGGATTGCTCACATGCCAGGTATAGGTTGTACTATTTTCGTGGACGGTTTTACTTTTGAGTCTCCCGTTGGAAACGTTTACAAGCGGTTTTGGCACAGTAATGCTGATATCCATGCTGTCAGGTTCGTCTGACTGGTGATCTTTGGTCGGCCACCATACGCTGGCTCCAAGCCCCTGGTTAGCCGTGGCAATCCAGGGATTACCGAGAGAGTCTGTCGCCCAGACAAACCCTCCGTCCCATGGGGCATTTTCGGCGACTTTGGGTTTGCCCTGATAGTAGATCGATATGGTGTAAAGGGAATCTCTTTTTAGCTCTCCTGGCATATCAACGAAGAAGGCATTCCCTTCACGGGTAAAGTCTAGGTTGTTCCCGTCTTGACGGATTTGATCTACCTCAAGCGGCGGCTGAAGATCTATCTGCATATCCTTTGGGGAATCGGTTACGCGGTAAGTGATATGGTTGTAGCCGCTGATGGTGGAGTCTTCGGGGAAAATGTTGACGCTGAGGTCATAGAAGGTGACATCCCACCAGGCTCGCTCGGCAGTGATGCTGCCCCGCAGGCTGTCAGCCTTGGAAAACTCGTCTTGCTCCTGTAATAATTGAGCCTTGGCGTTTGGAATAAAGAGAAATGATGTGACTAGTAATAGAGCTATAAAAAACTTATTCATAAATATAAATCTTTCTATCATTTGTGCATGACTGTACCACAGAGGTACTCAAAGAAGCACAGAGTTTCACAGAGATTCTTCGTATAACTTAGTGGTAAAAAGCAGGGCAATATTTATTTAATACCCGTAGTTCCTGACCATATTGGGGTTGTCGCGCCACTTGTCGCGTACTTTAACATGAAGGTCGAGATACACCTTTTTGTCGATAAATTGCTCAATAGACTCCCGAGCGTTTTTCCCGAGTTTCTTGATAGCTTTGCCGCCCTTTCCGATTAACATGCCTTTCTGCGATTCACGGTTCACAATCACTTCGGCATCGATATAATCAAGGTCGTCGCGTTCATCATATTGTACAATATTTACCGTACACGAATAGGGTAGTTCCTGGTGAAATTGCAGAAAAAGCTGTTCACGGATTAGCTCAGCCACGAAAAATCGAATCGGCTGTTCGCTGAGCATATCTTTCGGATAAAAAGGAGGTCCGGCCGGGAGTCTTTCTTTAATCGTATTCATCAATTCAGAAATTCCCTCACCGGTCAGGGCCGAAACATATGCGGTCTCTTCAAAATCATATTTCGTTTTCAATTCGGCAGCTACGGCCTGGGCACCCGGCTTTGAAACTTTGTCCAGCTTGTTGACGACCAGCATTACGGGCTTTTGCAACGAAGCGAAAGCCTTAAAGATACGATTCGGGATCTGAGGTTCCTCTACATCGACTATCAGCAAAATAAGGTCGGCATCGTTGCGGGCACGGTCCACCAGTCGCATCATGGCTTTCTGCAGCTCATACCTCGGATCGATGATGCCGGGGGTATCCAGGAATATAATCTGCAGGTCTTCCTCCGAATGGATACCGAGGATTTGGTGCCGTGTGGTTTGAGGCTTATGGGTGGTAATAGAGATTTTACTGCCCAGAATTCTATTCATCAAAGTGGATTTGCCCGCATTGGGCTTCCCCAGAATAGCTATGTAGCCTGATTTGTGCTGCTCTTTTTGTTCTGCCATACTCTGTTTTAACACTTAGTCACTAAGTGCACTTAGTGGTTATATTTATTCATGATTTCCAGGAATGACTCGACGGTGTTATGCAAACCTTTGAATAGGGAAGTGGAGATCAGCGCATGTCCGATACTTACATCATTCAGATGGGGTACGGTACTGACGAACTCATCCAGGTTGTCGAGGTTCAAGCCGTGTCCGGCATTCACTTTCATGCCCAGATCATGAGCCTGTTCGGCACCCTCTTTCAAACGTTCCAGTTCGTGGGTCCGTGCTATTTCGGTCTGGGCATTCGCATAGGTCCCGGTATGAAGTTCTATGGCATCACTTCCGAGTTTCCCGGCCAGATCAATATCCTCAGGATTGGGGTCCAGAAACAGGCTGATTTCGATGCCGCTGCCTTGCACTTTTGGGAAAACACGCTGTTCGAAATCGTCAAAATGGGTACTCATATTCAGTCCGCCCTCGGTAGTAAGTTCCTCACGGCTCTCCGGGACCAAGGTAATAAGCTCAGGTTTTACCTCAAGACACATATTAATCATTTCGTGTGTGGCCGCCATCTCAAAATCGAGTGTGCCGGTGACGGCTTTTTTAAGTGCATACACATCTTCATCACGTATATGGCGGCGATCTTTGCGCAGGTGAAAAACGATACCTGAAGCTCCTGCTTCCTCGCATACCTTAGCGGCTTCCACAGGACTGGGATACCCTTCGCCGCGGGCGTTTCTGAGGGTTGCAACGTGATCAATATTTACCAGAAGCTGCATGGGATTCTGTAGAATTAATTATCGGTTGTTATTGAAGGCCTAAATATAGATTATTTGTAGGAGAGTTTTAGATGCATTATTGACCCAAATTTGTATGACCATTACCCCAAAAAAAATCATCTCCTTCGCTGCAATTCTCCTTTTTGCAGGAGGATGTGGTGTGGTACCGCGTACCGGCGCTCCGCCTTCTACAACATCCGGTGGGCAAAACCCCGATGTCTCATCTCCACCCATGGCGGCTTCTGTTTCGTCTTATAACGAAGCACGTTCTACGCTTATGCAGGCCTACCGGGAATGGAAGGGTACTCCATATGTTCTCGGAGGAGCAAGCTCCAGCGGTGTTGACTGTTCCTCTTTCGTCAGAATTGTTTTTGAGAATTACTTCGGTTTGGAATTGCCTTCCAATACCCGTACTCAGCTAAATGCAGGAACAGGTATTCGTCGTCTTTCCTTAAAGACAGGCGATCTCGTCTTTTTCAGGACCGGCAGAAAAACTCTCCATGTGGGGATCATTACGGAGGGTAAAGACTTTCTGCATGCATCCACCTCCAAGGGGGTTATGATCAGCAGTCTGAAAGAATACTACTGGTCGAGCAGGTACCTGGCGGCTCGCAGGGTACTTTAAAAGAGATTCGAAGCCACACAGTCTAAAATTTTTAACCTCACAAGCGGGACGTTCACGGAAACTTCAGGGTGGTTATTGCCTCGAATTTGCACGGATTTATATTTTATGGTGCTAGCGTCTCGCTAGTACCATTAATGGGAAGGCAGCTATTTTAATACACCTCCAAGGTTCTATTGTACCTTGGAGGTGTGTATCTATTAGTTTGTCTATCGATCTCAACCACTGCTCCACAGTGATATTGAATAGTCGCTAATCTACCCTGTTAACGTTCTCAAAAAAAGGGAGCACTTCCGTACTCCCTTTTTATTACCTGGAATAGGTTTCTTGCAGATGGCAAAGCGCGTAGGCAAGACCCATTCCATTGTCTGTTTTTAATAAGAACTGAATTCTCTTAGGTAAATATAATCTGTGCTCCTTCCGAGAGTTCATAAAACCTGCCCACGGAGATGATATCATCGACCTGTGGACAGAAATCTTCCATGGTAAGATGGAACATATCTACGCTGGCTTTGCAGGCGTAGATATCAGCGCCGGTATCATGTATCATCTCTATGAATTCACGCACGGGAGGGATATCTAGCTCTTCCATCTCCTGTTTCATCTTGCGGGTAGCAAAAGCAGACATACCCGGTAAACCGCCTAGTAATGTCGGGATGTGCATGGCAGGATTTCCCACCGTTGCAACTTTCAGCTTATCCATTTTCTTGTCAATGATCGCTTCCATCCCGAAAAAAGTGAAAAAGAGGGTGGCCTCTATGCCTTCCATTCGAGCACCGTTTGCCATAATCAATCCGGGATATACGCTATCCAGTGATCCACGAGAGATAATAATGGATACCTTTTCAATAGGTTGGGTTTTTACTTTCGGAGTTCCGTTAGGTGAAGTTTTGGTTTCTGCACTATTCATGATAATCCTCTTTATGATCTTAGATACATCCTGTTGGTTTGGGTATCCCGGCTATTTTAGCAGCCTTCTTTGCTGGTCCTTTAGGAAAAAGCTGGTACAGCTCTTTGGTTGGAACCCCGCTCTCTTTGGTAAGTTTTCTGATCGAAGGACCGTCGCCCTTCTCCTCATACTCCTTGCGCATAAATTCAATGACTGTCCAGTGTCGATCAGTCAGTTCAAAAATACCTTCCTGCTCAGCAAGTTCGCGGGCGATATCTTTGTTCCATTGGGTATGATCCTTTAAAAAACCCTCCGCATCAATTTCCAGGGTTTTATTGGCTAATGTTGCTGTTGACATAATGATACCTCTATAGGTTTATTTCATTTTTAAATTATTTGGCGCCGACAAACTCTGCTTCTTCAGGAACCTTTTTCCCTTTCATGCTCATATTAGTTTGAACCGGCAGTTCCTTACCTTTTATGAGGGCATTCCAGTAAATCCATTTAAACATCATTTTTCCCCAGTGGTTGATGGCTGTTTCTTCCAGCAGGGTAAAGGGTCCGATGCCAGGAATGGGGAATTTTCCGGGTAGAGGTTCAGTATCATAGTTGAAATCGATAAGTAATCCCTTACCGTCACCCGATTCAATAAAGCAGTTTGCATGTCCGTCGAAATGGGCCTCGGGTTCTCGTCCTTCTACAACAGCCATAAAATTCTCAAAGAGAATATCTCCTTCAAAATGTGCTACAGAGCCTGCTTTTGAGGATGTCAGGTCGGTAGCATCTCCAATAACAAATATATTTTCCCACTCTTTAGCTCGAAGTGTTTGAGGATCGGTGGGCACATAGTTGAATTCATTCCCCATTCCACTGCGTTCAATCGCACGGGTACCCATATTGGTCGGTATAGCCACTAAAAGATCGAAAGGAATTTCCCTTTCATCCCAGGAAACTATTTTTTTCTCCTCATTGTCTACTCTGCCTATGGCAAACTCCGTTTCCAGATGGATATTCCGTTTTTCAAGGTAATCACCCAGTTTGTGTGCAGCCACCGGTTTGGTAAAGGCATCAGGCAGAGGTGTTGCCAAAGTAATGTCAACTTTATCGCGCATGCCTCTTTTTTTGAAATAATCATCGGCAAGGAAAACAAATTCTAAGGGTGCTACAGGGCATTTAATGGGCATTTCAGCAATATTGACGACTAATCTTCCGCCTTCCCACTTTTTTAGAAATTCTGCCAGTCCCGTTGAGCCTTCAAGTGTGTAGAAATCAAAAATTGATTTCTGCCAAAGTGGTCCGGTCATTCCCTCAATTTCATCCGGACGGATTTCGGTACCGGTTGCGATGATCAGGTAATCATAATCTAAAATATCGCCGTTCTCGAGTTTTACCTCATTCTTTTCCGGATATATTTTTTGAATTTCAGAGTAGCGAACCTCAACATCCTTTGGGAAGAACTTATTCTTGGGTTTGATTACATCTTCCTGCGTATAGATGCCAAAAGGGATAAAGAGAAAGCCGGGTTGGTAGTAGTGAGTATCGTCTTTATCAACAAGGGTGATGTGCCATCGTCTGTCATCCAGAACTCTGCTGAACTTATTGGCCATAATGGTGCCGGCCATACCTGCACCTAAAATGAGTAATTTTTTCATAGTGGGCCTCGCAACTTTTAATCTTACGTAATCTATACGTCAATTCTTTCCAGGTAATTTGTTTTCAAACAATCTAATTCTATCAGTTTCGCTGGGTTGCGAGGTGCTGTAGAAATATTCTGTAGTGCAATTACTTACAGATTTAATACCGGTACTTTTAGAGATTAATCAATACTGTAAAAGCTTAATAACACTCTATAGCTAACCTGCTGCCTGAGGTGGCAGCAGGTTATTTGGTAACTCAGATATTAACTACAAGTCAAAACTGAGTCCGAATATGAATATGGAAGTTGATAGTTCATTTTTGACTTCCGTACCCGCCATGCTTCCCTGTGGACCTATCCATTGCCCTTGAGTACTATTCTTTACCCCATATTGGAAGGCGCCACTTAGCTGAATTTTAGAAGATAGCGGGTATGAAGCACCAGTACTTATGTGATGTTCAATAATAGCGGGGGCGGAAACATTGAAAAACGAGTCGTCATGATTAATTGGACAAGGATTGTAGGAGTAACCAAATCGAATAGGAAGTTTCCGGGTCAACTCATATTGCAAACCGGCAGTGTAGACAAATATGCTTTCCCATCCGAAACCTTGTACGGCACCAGTTTCATCATATCCGTTCCTATTAAAACCATCAGTTCGTGAGAAGTCGATGTATTTAACATCAAATGCCATCAAAAGTCTGTTTATTCCGGTATAACTTAAACCTCCTGTAAGTATAGAGGGGTAGTCCAGGTTAAAGCTGAATTCTCTTGGATTTCCTGTTTCATCAGATGAATTAAAGTTCAGATCAGCAAAATGCTGAGTGCTTTTGTAGGAGATTCCAAAATGGAAGTTATTTATGTTTTTGAGGTTTAGACCAATAGAATAGCCGATACCCAGGGCAGATGTCTTAGGGCCATCCGGATAACTGTAAAACCCGTCCCCGTTTCCATCATCGGGAGTTGCTGCGGGGAATGGATTTACTTCCAGGGAGGAACGATTTAACAGTGGGGAAAATCCGATAGAAAGCTTGTTGTTTACTCTGTAGGCAATGCTGGGTGCCACCTGTAGTAGTTGGAATTCAGAGGGTATTGCTCCGAACCCAAAGCCGCTGGGGGCTTGGGGTGTGGTGATGGGGTTTGTCGGAGTCATTTCATAATCTACACCAAAACCCCCGACCCCGTAAGCACTAAAACCGAATGCCCAATTTGATTTTTCAGGCACGTAGGTTAATGCAATAGCAGGAATTGGAAAGGGACCTGCGGTACTTTCGGTTGATCCCGAAATTGTTGCGCTGGGGAAACTTGGGCCAAATGCATTTTCCTGAATTGATGAGTATAGGGTGCCGCTAGGCCTCATAATTTGAAGGCTAACATCCAAAGTTATTCCCTCGAAATGGGTTAATGTTGCCGGATTTGCATACAGACCGCTTAATCCATCAAGGGGCAGAGCTACTGTTCCGGCTCCGGACATGGATTGGTCGATGGCTCCCACACCACTCATGACGTGACCGGTTTGGGCATATGTTGAAATTGCGAATAGCATCGATATAAACAATACCAGGATTTGCTTGAGTAGTGAACTTGTGCTATTTCTTATTCTCAGTAAATACATAATGGATACCTCTTAGTGTTTATGTAATGTTGGTAATCTTTTGGGTTCAATTGGTACAGTTGTAAAATTCTTAACCGGTTTAGGTTGGTTTTCTTAAAATTCATTTGATACAGTAGATTTTATTGGAGAATTGATAAGAATTGAGAGGTCGGAAACTGCCTGTTGCTATTTTCAATGGATACCCCTCTGAACTGCAAGTCCAAACAATTGATAGAAGCAACAGAGTATTTACAGGAGTGGCTTCAATTTCAGCTCTTTGTTTCAGAGCTCTAAGCAGGAATCTTGCATTCCTGAAGTATGATAGGTCGTTTAGAATGATACTCGGATTACCATTTATCAGGAAAAAGGAAAGCCTTTGAAGATTAATTGAAACCTGATATTCCTTAACCTTTATCTTATTCAATAAGGCAGCCACCACAAATAGTGCCACACTAAACCTCCAATGAGTACGAGTGGGAGAAGGTGCTTATTAATTCACACCTCAATAATGATTTTGCGAATAACTTAGAGAGACGCGGTCATTAAAAATGTGAGGTACTGGTTTATCACACTGTCAGGTCTTTACCTATGAACTTGCGATTGGATCTCTTACTTCTTTCTCCTTGTAAGCTTACTATTAACCCTCTTTTTATAGGTTCTGCTGATGGGCAGGGTTGTTCCATTTACGTTCAAATCATTCTTCGAAAACATATCGACCTTTCGGCCATTGACAATGAAAGAGCGGTGAATGCGAAGGAAATGTTCGGGCAGTTTTTTGATGATGTGGCTGATCCGTTCATAGCTTAGAATAGGATCATCAGAATCGGTAACAATTTTTATATAATCACCTACACTTTCAATATAGTCTATGGAATCAAAGGGAATATTAGTCTGCTTGCGGTCGGCACGTACCGTCAAAAAGCCTTTGAGCATTTTGTTTTTTTCAGCTTCCAGTACCTTTGATTTGTCCTGCATTTTGAAGGAACGTTTGACCAGCAGTACAAAGGCCTTTAGGAACACTATGAAATAAAGGATAATGGCGAGTACGAAAATATTGGTTACCACCGGACTCAGGCTTCTGTAATTGAGATCAGCCAGCAGTACGAAAGAGCCTGTGATCACCCACATTTCCAGGTAGGTTGAGATGATAAGCAGGTAGAGGAAATACACGGTAAATCTGATATAACGCTGTTTAAGCAAGAATTTGGGCACCAGGTAGTAGTTGAAGAAATAGGAAGTACCCACCGCTACGGGAAGCAACATGGAAACGAAGTAAAATGAGAGGATATAGCTCTCAAAAACATTGCCGAATAAAACCGTAAGCAGTACGGTAACGGCAAGCCAGAAAATGATATGAGTACGTAATTTGAGCATCAATTTTTCTCAAAAAAACACAAATATACCCTTTAAAGCATACTTTTTCGACAGAATGCAGGTTTAAACCGGGTTTCTACATTGCCTGAAAACCACCTTGTGATATACATTGAGTCATAGTACAATCGCAACTTAATAAAACTATTATGACTGATTTATTTTTCGCCGGCGGACCACTGTTTATGGGCATACTAACGCTACTCTTACTAATTATATGCGCCATAGCAGTATACCAATTTATTCAAATTAGCCGAGGGAATGTAGAACATGAGACTACTTTCAGGCACCGGTTGACTTATATTAAATCGTTGGGACTTTTCTCTTTAGTCTTCGGGATATTTACGCAATTGCTGGGTTTATACCAGGCATTCTCAGCGATAGAGATGGCCGGTGATGTTTCTCCGGCAATATTGATGGGCGGATTGAAAGTATCCATGATTTCCACCATGTATGGGATGATCATCTTCTTGATCTCATATCTGCTTTGGCTGGGTCTAGATTATACCGTCAAGAACAGCACTAGTCAGCAGATTCAGTAAATAGTGGGAGAGTAGTGAAGTGGGTTCAAGTATTATTCACAAGGCAAATCACGGGGTAATGTACCAAGCGAGGACGCTTGGTACAGCCCTTAATCCTTAACCCATTATCCTTATACCTTATACCTCTTTTCCCTTACTCTTCAGGTTTCTCATTCATATTGTATAGAATAAAAGAGTAAATATCGGTCAGCTGTTCGATCTCTTTGCTGGTCGGCGTTCCTGCCCCGTGACCGGCCCGGGTCTCGATTCGGATCAGCACAGGTTCATCTCCTGAATGGTATTCCTGTAAGCGCGCGGCAAACTTAAAAGAGTGTGCCGGTACCACCCGGTCGTCGTGGTCGGCCGTGGTAATCAGTGTGGCGGGATATTCGGTATTAGGTTCCAGGTTATGATAGGGAGAATAATCATACAGGTAATGGAACATCTCTTCCGACTCATCCGCACGCCCGTAATCAGAAGCCCAGGCCGCACCGATAGTGAATTTGTGATAGCGAAGCATATCCATAACCCCTACCTGGGGTATGGCAACGCCGGCCAGATCCGGACGCTGTGTCATCGTGGCACCAACCAGGAGTCCGCCATTAGAACCGCCCATGATCGCCAGTTTGGAGGAACGCGTATAGTCTTGCTGCAAAAGGTATTCTCCGGCCGCTATAAAATCATCAAAGACATTCTGTTTCTGCATCTTGGTGCCCGCTTCATGCCACTCTTCTCCATATTCACCGCCACCACGCAGGTTGGCCATGGCAAAGACACCGCCCAGTTCGAGCCAGGAAATCCAGTCGGTACTGAAAGAAGGAGTCAGACTTATGTTAAAACCACCGTAACCGTAAAGCAGTGTCGGGTGGTTGGCATTGCGCTCCATTCCTTTGCGGTGAACTATGAACATAGGCACTTCGGTGCCGTCTTTGGATTCGTAAAACACCTGTTTGGTCTCGTACCTATCCGGATCAAAAGCTACATTGGGCTGCTTGAACAGCTCCGATTCACCTGATTCAATATGATACCGGAAAACAGTTCTCGGGTAAGTAAACGAATTAAAGGTATAGTAGAGCACCTCATCATCAGCTTCCCCGCTGAAGCCGCTCGCAGAACCGATGGTAGGCAGTTCCACGTCCCTTACATATTCTCCTGAAAGGTTAACCTGCTGTACAGCTGACTTTGCATCTTCCAGGTAATTCAGGAACAGGTAACTACCTGCTGTTGAAGCATTATTAAGGACATTTTCAGACTCAGGTATGAGCGCTTCCCAGTTGGCCGGTTCGGGTGCATCAATGGTTGTCTCAACGATTTGGTAATTGGGAGCTTCCCGATTTGTATAGATAAGTAGTCGATCCCCGTCACTATGAATGACCTGGTGATTGTTTTCAAAATCATCAATAATTTGGATATAATCCGATTCAGGGTTGTCCAGGTCATTGATATAGAGTTCGTTGCCGCTGGTACCCTGGGCTGCTGATAACACCAGGAATCGCTCGTCTTCGGTAAGATAGGCGGAGACAATGCGTCGCCGCACTTCATCCCCGAATACTACCCGGTCGCTGGATTGTAATGTACCCACCTCGTGAAAATAGACCTTATGATTCTGATTGGCAGCGGTAAGAGCTTCTCCCTCCTCCGGTCGCTCGTAACTACTATAATAAAAACCTTCATTGCCTCTCCATGATACACCGGTAAACTTAAGATCGGTCAGCGTGTCGCCTACCATCTCTTTTGTTTCAGTATTCAGTGTGATAGCCTTACGCCAGTCTGAACCTCCATCTGAAATAAGGTAGGTCATCAATGATCCGTCTTTCGAAAAGAAGGTTCCCGCCATGGATATGGTACCATCTTCCGAGAACTCATTGGGATTCAGGAAGACTTCTTCCTTATCACTATCAGGATCCATAGTGCGGTAGTACACGCTCTGATCTTGTAGCCCGTCGTTCTTATAATAATAATAGTAATCGCCGTGCCTGTTTGGTGCGGTGACTCGCTGGTAATCGAATAGCGCTTTTACTCGCTCTTCAACTTGATCGCGGAAGGGGATCTCTTCCAGGTAGGAATAGGTCACTTCATTCTGGGCCTCAACCCATGCTTCCGTTTCGGCACTGTTATCGTCTTCCAGCCAGCGATAAGGGTCGGCTACTTCCGTTCCGAAATAGGTGTCAACAGTATCTACCTTTTTGGTTTCGGGATACTGGATATCGACACCTGAGGGACCCGGTAGCCGGTTGCAGTAAATAAACAGCAGGGAGATCAACAGGAGGGATGAAAGTGTTTTCTTCTTCATAGATATGAGAGGTTTGTTTGACGGCTAAACATTTTCAAAATGTAGTAAAAAAATGGTTGAGATCTATACCGGGTATACGGTGTATCGGCCCGCTACAAACTCTCAGGATGATTCGGTTTCCGATGGGTTTTCTGTACTTGTTTCAATAGGAGGCTTTGGTTTCTGCTTATACCGACTGAGTATCCAGATCAGTAAAATCGCTACCCCGGTCAGGATAAAGAATAGGGAGTCGTAAAAGGTGACTGATTCTCCCATAAGCAGCGGCATGATCATGAGCAGTACTGAAACGATTAGCTCTATGAAACCGTGAACCCGAAATGGAATGATTTTCTTTACTCCAAGGGGAAAATTGGTGAAGAGGGTCAGCATCAGATGAACGGCACCCAGCAGGTAGGAGATGGTTGCCACAGTAGGTGTTAGTGTAAACAGAGACGGTGCCACGAAGAAATAGATTACCGTTAGATAATCAAAGAGACCGTGTGCGAATGGTGGGAGCTTGTTCATAATGAATAAAGCCAACTCTATTGATATTCAACTCAATGGTAGCAAAAGAAGGGATAGGATACAAGGTGGGTTGAGGTATAAGGTATAGGGTATAAGGGATTTGATAAACTTAGTGTTACTTAGTGGTAAAACATAAAGGGTAATATACCCTTAACCCGCTTCCTCCGGCCGCTGGGCAACTACATATACATTCCTGCCCGATCGCTGCTCCTGACTAAGAATCTCAAAACCTGCCTGCTGAAGCTCCTTCACAACGGTTTCCAAAGTCACCCCGTGTGAGCTGCCCGAAGCCCTTCCTCCGGCTTCGGCTTCTCTACCTCTCGGTTCAAAATCAATGACGGCCAGTTTCCCTCCCGGCTTCAACGTCCGGTACAGACTCTTATTCATGGAGGCCGGGTCTGTGATATGGTGATAGACCCTGCGCATGTAAATAGCTTCGCAACACTCTTCAGGCAGGTTAGTGTGGGTGTTGTGAGCTTCCAGCACGTCAATATTATTCATCCCCGAATTTTCAATCTCTTCTCTTAATTCTTCAACTGAATCTTCTCCAAGCTCAGTACTGAAAATATGTCCCTTTTCACCTATATATCGCGCAATTGCAAGGGTTTGTCCCCCGTCACCGGCTCCAATGTCAGCAACATGAGAGCCCTCTTTGATATCCAGAACCTTGATAAGCCAGTTCACATCTGACGAGTAACTCTGGGCACGTGCACATCCGGTTGCGGTGAGGAATATCAACATGATCCACAGACCGTTCACTATGAGTGTGCGGAGGCGGATTGCTGCAATATGTAATGTACTCGTAACCGAATAGTATGGGAACTCAGGCTTTGATGACATCTTAATCAGGGTTTAATAACGGGTATCCGGTATGTAATTTAAGAGTACTTGTGACAACTTCAAATGAAACGAGGTGTAAGTCATATTTAGTATTACTCCCTTTTTCCCGATTTGATAACTTCCAGTATCTCATAGGCAATTTCTTCAATGGGTTTGTTGGTCACTTTGATAACTGTCCAGTCGTCATGTTTGCCAAATATCTGTCTGGCGTGCATTAGCTCCATCCGCACTTTTTCAAAATCAACATAATCTTTTGTGACTCCGCCGAAATGGGTATGTCTGGTTTGCCGGATCCGTACAAGGCTTTTTGGGTCTGTCTGAAGGCCGATGATATTTCCACTCGAAAGAATCGAAGCATCAAAAGGCAGATTCTGACCCGGAATAATAGGTACATTTGCCACCAGCCAACCCTTAAAAGCCAGGTACATACTGATTGGGGTTTTGAATGTTCGGGAAACACCGATCAATACAATCTCAGCTTTGTCAATTTCGTGAATACGGCGGCCGTCGTCATGGCGGAAAGCGAACTCCATAGCCTCTACACGTTGAAAGTAGGCACGATTCAGTTGGTGGAATAGCCCCGGTTCTTCTGATGGCAGGTTTTCAAATTTATCAGTGAGCTGGGCCATTAAAGGGCCCATTAGATCTATGGTTTCCACCGAATGAAGGCGTCCTGAACGGAGAATAAAATCCCTCAGCTTGCGGGATACCACCGTATGAACAATAAAACCGTTGGCTGTTCTGGCTTCTTCAATTACTCCCAGTACTTCTTCCTTAGTGCGCAGCTTTGATCGGACGTTAATCTTCGCCTTTACACGGTCGAACTGGGTCAGCGCCGCCTCCAGTATTTGGGTAGCGGTCCTTCCGGTACCATCCGATATGACAAATATCTCAGGCATGATATTTTCAGAGGTTTTAAAGATGGGTCTCTTGTCAACCCGGTTATCGTCCCTAACACGTCCTGAAGTCTGCGGGTTTATAGAGCCTCATATGCAATTTACAAGACCCCGGCATAACTGCAAAGTTAATGAGGCTAATGGCTGTTTGGTATTAAGACGGCAAATTGTAAGCGTAACGGTTATACCACTGAGAGTCACAGAGAAGCGCGGAGGTGCACTGAGCGTACTATAAGATATTTTACAATTTAATCCTTTACCTGATATAAACATCCTGCATCTTTGAAGAAGGCCTAAAACTTTAGAATATTTGAAAAAGAGGAAATCAGGATACCTGATACGAACAGGTAAGTAGTTACATAGATACTATGATCTCGAAGAGTATAAGAATTTCATCTGCAGTTATTTTATTAGCCTCTCTAGGTTTCATGATAACCGGTTGCGAGGCTAATCTTGATCCTATTGACCGTGGTGCCGGTGTATATGGAATCTATGGGGCACTGGATTTGAACAGTCAAACCAACTATATCCGTGTCAAGGATCTAAATGCCGAGCTTACGGCGGAAGCAACTAATACACTCAATGCTACCGTAACACTGGAAAACCTGGAAACCGGGGAAATAGATACCTTGTCAAGCAATCGCCTTCAGTTTGAAGATATCTACCTGCATAACTTTGTAGTGAATCAACCGGTAAGTCCGGATACACCCTACTCGGTTACGGCAAAGCGTTCCGATGGGGCACAGACTTCCATTGAAACACTGACGCCAACACAACCGGTGCCAGTTGCCGGGCCTCAAAACCAGGCTTGCAACACACCCGTCACGGTGTCTTTTGAACCTACTAACGGGGGTACCATTGTGATCAGATTAGGGATACCCTTTGAAAGTGTTCTGGGTCCGATTTACTGGGCTACCCCGCAGGAATTACGGGAAGATACCAACGCCGAAGGTCGAATTACCTATACTTTTACACCACAAATACAGGTGAGTCTTATACCGGGCAGTGTGACCAACGGACAAGATCTGGACTGCACGGATCTGGATGATGACGATTTTTTGATCAGTTATGCCCACTACAGCAGGGACTTCTACGAGAAAATTGAAAACGATCCCTTTGATATCCGGGCAAGTACACAGCGGTTTGGGTCGTACTATCGCGATACGCTAGCTGTTGCTGTCGATATCTCCCAATGAGATACAAAAGTAGTTGAAGCATCAAAATGTAGATAATCAACCTGTAGGATTGTTTGAGTAACGATTAACGAGTGATGAGAAAAGAGTAACGAGTGATAAGTAACGAGTGATTAGTGATTTCCAGAACAGAGTAACCACTAAAAACAATTTCATTTTAATGAACCTGCTTCTTAAGAATATTTCCATTGTAGTCTTACTGTCACTTCTGTTGCTGGGTATTTATTCGGGGAAAGTCTACGCCCAGCAGCAAACGACCTTGTTGCGGGCCGTGGTCAATGCGGCTGAAGATGGAAATCCGCTACCCGGGGCTAATGTGGTGCTGATTGATGAAGAAACAGAGGAAGTCCGCTACTACTGCGTCACCGACTCGGACGGGCTCTGTGAGATCCGCAATATCCGGCCCGGTACAAATTATCTGCTCAGGGTAACCTTTGTGGGCTATAAAGCCTACCGGGAATCTGTCAGTTTTGAAGCCGGAGAGCGGAAAATCGAGCAAATTAGCTTGGAAACGGCCGTGACAGAGATTGAAGAGGTGCGCGTGGAAGAACGCCGCTACATTACCACGGGTGAGGCCGGGGTGCGTCGAATCGATGATGTGGATATTGCGCGAATTCCCAGTCCCGGGGTAGGTGGAGACCTGGCTTCATACCTGCAAACCGAACCCGGGGTGATTACCGCCGGAGACCGGGGCGGTAACCTATTTATCCGGGGCGGCACGCCCGAGCAGAACCTGGTGCTGGTCGACAACATGCCGGTTTTCAAACCTTTTCATATATCGAACCTGTATTCAGCCTTTCCGGATGAGATCATTCAGAACGTAAACATGTTTGCCGGCGGCTTCGGGTCAGAGTATACCGGTGCTACCTCGGCAGTTATTGATGTGAATCTGAGACCGGGCAACAAGGTGGAGTCTAGATACGGGGTCGAGGCGAGTCCCTACCTGATGGGTCTGCAGCTGGAAGGGCCGACCAAGAAAAACCGGCAGTCGTATATGCTACTGGGACGATTTTCAACCATAGAGCAGTTTGGACCCACACTAACGGGCGAGGATATTCCGGTGCAGTTCTATGATATCATGGGACGCTACTCCATACAGGAGAGCAATGTAAGCTGCAACTTTACTGCTTTGCGAACGCAGGATAAGGGACAGATAGTCCCGCTTCGCAATATTGATCACTCCTGGTCCAATACGGTATTCGGCGGTCGTTGTGTAGGTTTCGATGAGGAGTTTAATTATCCGGTGGAGGCCACGTTGGGCTACTCTCATTTTAATAATTCGGAAGGAGCGCCCGATCGTACTGAACGCAATTCATCACTGGGCCAGATATTCATGAATATCGATATGCAGCAGCGGCTATTCGGAATGGCCGTCGATTATGGGTTAGGACTCAATTTCCGCTTCTACAACACTGAGCTCGCCGAGCGGTTTACCTCGTTGCAATCCTTCGCCCGCAAGGTGGCAATCGTGAAACTCTACAGCTCTTTTGACTGGAGTCCGAATTCCTATTTCTCCCTTCAGCCAGGTCTGGCAACCCAGATGAGCACTGATCTCCAAATCACTTTTGAGCCTCGTATTCGCATGGCATGGCGACCTGACGGAACCGACCGGCAGGAAATCAGTCTGGCGGCAGGTCAATACGCCCAACTGATGTCCGGCATCTCCGACGAACGGGATGTAGGTACGGTTTTTACGGTTTTAAAACCGATTGAACAGAATGACCCCTACCCAAGTGCTCTGCATGGCATTCTGGGCTATCAGCGGCGTTTTGGCAGTAATTTTAGCGCCAACCTGGAAGGATTTGTGAAAAAACATGAAAATATTTCCGTTTCAAAATGGGACCCGGAGGTAGGTATTGAAATTGAGACTGCCTTGGCCGACGGGCTGGCTTACGGCTTTGACCTCAGCTTTCAGTTTAATGGTGATCGCTTTTTTGGGTCAGTGGGCTACGGCTGGTCAAAAGTGGAGTATGAGGCAGTATCAGGGGACCTGGGCGCCTGGATCGAGGAGTCAATTTTTGAGTACAATCCGCCCCATGATCAGCGTCACAAGCTAAACACAGTATTCAGTTATGAGATCGGCAAATTTACTGCCAATGCTCGATGGGAATTCGGTACCGGAAGGCCCTATACCCAGATTTTTGGCTTTGATGTATCGGTGCAGGTGCCCCGGGAGGATCCATCAGTAGATCCCGGGACGGCGCGTACGTTGTTCAGCCATCCGTATGGGGAGCGCTTGCCTTATTATCATCGACTGGATCTTTCAGTAAGTCGTGCCTTCGAGATTGGCTCCGGTTGGAAGCTCGATACCCAGCTGGGAGCGATCAATACCTATGACCGCAATAATGTGTTTAGTTTTGATTTTAATACCATTCAGAGGGTGGATCAGACGCCATTGTTGCCGTATCTCTCTTTTAAGTTGGGTAAATAAGTGTTTAAAATTTACCACTAAGTATCTAAGTGTTTCTTAGTGGTATAAATCAATTGGCTCAAACATTTCTATCACTATTCAACCGAAAAGCCACCAGGGTGATATCGTCATTCTGCTTGGCATCACCACGCCACTCATCCCCGGCTGCAAACAGGCTCTCCACGATTTCATTCACCGGTTTTTCGGTGTTCTCCATGAACCGTTCCTTAAGCCGGTCGATGCCAAAACTTTCCCGGTCCTGATTAAACAGTTCAGCCAATCCATCGGTCATCAGCAGTACGGTGTCACCCGGATTCAGTTTTACTTCTTCAGTCTCATAAGGGAAGGTCTCAACAGCGCCCAACGGCATACCCTTGATCTTAATTTCTTCAACAGTATCGGTCTCCTGACGGTAGATGAGAAGAGGAGGGATCCCAGCAGAGGAAACCTCCAGCCTGTCGCCGTCAATTTTAACCAGCATAAGCGCCATGAAAAGGTTCTTCAACTTCATCTGCCTGATAGTCCGTGAGCAGTGATTCAGAAATTCACGAATATTCATTTTGTTGATATGGGAGAGGAACAGGCTTTTCATGATGGAAACCATCATGCCGGCTTTCATGCCGTGATTTGTGGCATCGCCGATCACGACCGTAATCTTGTTGTCTCCATTCGTTTCATAATCGTAGTAGTCGCCGCCAACTTCGGTTGCCGGGTGCATCTCAAAGCAGAATTCGTAATGGCCCAGGTCAGACTTGCATTCCGGGAGCATGGAGAGCTGCACCTCACGTGCTTCTTCCAGTTCCTTAGCTTTGCGCCGGTCTTCTGCCTCAAGAACTTTTTGGGTGATCTCCATCTCTTTTGCTTCACGTTCCTGTTCGAGGATGGTTTTGTTGGCACGGGCAAAATCACGGGCCAGGTAAATAGAAGCACAGATAATGAGCAGGGCAAAACCGAAGGGATACCCGTTCTTTATTCCGTACCAAGCATCATAAAGACCTAGATCCATCAGCAGGTCGTAGAGGGAGAAAAGAAAAAGCAGGATAAATCCAGCAGCAAAGATCCAGGCATCGTCTTTTCTCTGCCGTATGGCCTCAATCAGAATCCGGATGGCCTCTCCAATAATCAGCAACAGGGGAGCCTGTACGAGGACGAAGTTATCCATCGGTTCCATGACGGCAAGCGAACCTGTAATGGCTAATCCGGCAACCAGCACCCAGAAATAGTTGGGAATTTTGAAATCGAAGGCATAGTAAAAAAAGAGCACAGCGAATATGGGATTGTAAGGCATCACAGCCCTGTGCCACCTCAGGTAATAGAGATGTTGGTCGGCGGAGGTCAGCATAGCCTGGTAATCGAAAAAGATATTCAGTGCATACAGAAAAAGGAAGATGGAGAAGAATAGATTGCTCTTAGTCCGTCTGTTGTACAAATAGAGAATTAGGTGAAGGATGCCGAAGGAGAGCGCCAGGGTACTGAAAAAAATTTGAAGGTAGAGGGTCATAAGTGATGTTGGTCTTTGGCGCTATCTTTGATAATGCTACGATATGCAAAGAAACAAAGTTTCTGACTAAAATAGAACTGCGTGTTATACCACTAGGTATCTTAGTGTACTAAGTGGTAAAATCAGATAGGTTTCTATCTAAACATAACTACTCTCATAATTAAGCTTAATCAACATAATAGTAAATATCTATTCAGATAATCATCCAACTCATTCAACGATTTATTATGTTTATAATGATAAATTTCAAATCGTAAAAATGGACTAGTATGGATACAGAAAAGAGTCACGCTTCTACAAATGGAAGTAAAACAAATGGCGCAAGTAAGTGCCCTTTTCATAGTGGGGCTACAACACAGAAGACCGATGGCGGTACCCAGATCAGCGACTGGTGGCCGGATAAACTGAACCTGGATATTTTAAGACAACACTCACCGCTCTCTAACCCTATGGGTGATGATTTTGATTATGCGGAAGAGTTCAAAAAGCTGGACTTGAAAGCCGTCAAGCAGGATATTTACGATGTAATGGAGGATTCCAAAGACTGGTGGCCGGCAGACTGGGGCCACTACGGTGGACTTTTCATCCGTATGTCCTGGCACGCTGCAGGGACCTATCGTGTGGCTGATGGTCGCGGCGGTGCCTCCGGTGGTCAGCAGCGTTTTGCACCTTTGAATAGCTGGCCGGACAATGCCAATCTCGATAAGGCACGTCGTCTATTATGGCCTGTTAAGAAAAAGTATGGTCGTAAACTTTCCTGGGCTGACCTGCTTGTTTTGGCCGGTAACTGTGCTTATGAATCCGTGGGTCTGGAGACCTTTGGTTTTGCCGGCGGTAGAGATGATGACTGGGAGCCCGACAAGTCTGCGAACTGGGGTCCCGAATCAGAATGGGTTGGCGATGAGCGCCATGATGAAGAGGGAAATCTAATAGGGCCGCTTGCTGCCGACCACATGGGTCTTATCTATGTAAATCCTGAAGGTCCTAATGGGGACCCGAATCCTGAAAAATCTGCAAAATACATTCGTCAATCATTTAAGCGTATGGCTATGAACGACGAAGAAACCGTAGCGCTTATTGCCGGCGGTCATACGATCGGTAAAACGCACGGCGCAGGTCCGGTAGAACACAAAGGTCCCGAACCTGAAGCTGCTGCCATGGAAGAGCAGGGTTTTGGTTGGACCAGCGATTATGGTACCGGTAAAGGAGGAGACACCATTACCGACGGAGAAGAAGGGGCATGGACTAGTAACCCAACTCAGTGGGATATGGGCTTCTTTGAAAACCTCTTTGAATATGAATGGGAACTGACCAAAAGTCCCGGCGGTTCCTATCAGTGGCAGCCAAAAGACGGAGCAGGAGATAATACGGTACCCGATGCCCATGATCCGAACAAGAAGAATCCCCCAATGATGCTTACAACGGATCTTGCACTGAAAGTAGATCCCGATTACCGCAAAATTTCCAAGCGATTCTACGAAAATCCGGATGAGTTCGCTGATGCTTTTGCCAGAGCATGGTTTAAACTCTTGCACCGTGACATGGGACCGAAGGCACGATACCTCGGACCGGAAGTTCCGGAAGAAGATCTGATCTGGCAAGACCCAATACCTGCAGCCGATTACGATTTGATTGGAGATGCAGAGATTGCCGAACTTAAGCAGCAGCTTCTAAGTTCTGATCTCTCAGTTTCTGATCTGGCTTGGGCTGCCTGGGCTTCTGCTTCAACATACCGCGACAGCGACAAGCGTGGAGGAGCCAATGGCGGTCGTATTCGTCTGGAACCCCAGACAAAGTGGGAAGCCAACGAACCGGAAAAGCTCGAAAGAGTGCTGGGTGTGTTAGAAGGAATTCGTGAGGATTTCAATAGTTCACGTTCCGATAATGTCCGTGTATCCCTGGCTGACCTGATTGTATTGGGTGGCGCAGCAGCTGTAGAAAAAGCTGCCAAGGATGCCGGATATGATATTGACGTACCTTTCACACCGGGTCGAACAGATGCATCTGCTGAACAAACGGATGCTGAGTCCTTTCAGTGGCTCGAACCCAAAGCTGACGGCTTCCGTAACTATCTTGGTAACGGATATGCCGGCTGCCTGGAAGAGCTTCTGATAGATAAAGCCAACCTGTTAACGCTGACGCCACCGGAACTGACTGTTCTTGTTGGTGGTATGCGAGCACTGGGTGCGAATTATGAAGGCTCAGATCTTGGTGTCCTGACTGATAGTCCGGAGACACTGACTAATGACTTCTTTGTTAATTTGCTGGATCTGAACATCGAATGGAAGAAGTCCGATTCCGAAGGTATCTACGAAGGACGTGATCGCAATTCCGGTGACGTTAAGTGGAAAGGAAGTCGTGCCGACTTGGTATTCGGTTCAAACTCTGAGCTTCGTGCGCTCGCTGAAGTCTATGCTTCAGAAGACGCCGAAGAGAAGTTCGTAAACGACTTCGTTCAAGCCTGGACTAAGGTGATGAACCTGGATCGTTTCGATCAGAAGTAAGTAATATAACTGCCAGGGGCTACTTTTTGGAGGTACTCGCTGAAGCAGTAATATTTGAATGAGACACTAAGGCAGTTCCGATACTATCGGGACTGCCTTTTTTATTGCCCCGTGGGACGGGTTGCCATCTCGGCTGCACCCCTGCTTCCGGTGCGCTGCTCCGGAAGCAATATGGAGGGGAATTAAACAATTATTTATTCCCTGCTCTTAATACTAATACTGTTGTTACTTTTGACCGGCCAAAAGTAACCCTGCCATAGGCATCCCTATGAGAAAAGCCGCCGGGGGTATTGAGATATTGTTCTGGAAATAGTTGGCAGGAATAAGGTGCTCTTCCACATTCGTTGCTACTAACTTGGCTTTCCCGCAATACCCCCGGACCGCGGTTGTTGTCATCCCGATCCGCCGGCTGGCGGAAGGGATCTCATCCGCTAGGTGAGGGAAAAAGGTAAAAGAACTTACTCATAATCCGGTACGTTTTTGCCCAGGATAAAATCTCTACGCCCTACCCATATGCCGTCTTCCTTCTCAAGGCTTACCACACCGCTGCTTCCACCACGGGGCGACTCAGGATTTCTCTGCTCCCTTCCAAGCAGCGGATCATCCTCGAAAAAGTAGCTGCCCAGCCAGTAGTATTTTCCGTTAGGTTCAAGAATGAGGGGATGGATATGAGCCGGGTTCCGGCTGTAGGATCCCGGCCGAAAAGTATAAAACGTATACCTCCCATCGGCTCCCGTTTTCACCCAGCCGTGGATATAACCGTATTGCCGCTCCCATCCTTTTTCGTCTCCCCGTTTGGGATATTTTCCCTCCCGATTGGTGTGGTGAACGAATAAAATGACGTCTTTTGCCGGCGTTACACCGTCGTTCTCGTAGATAGTGCCCGTTACTTTAATCTTTGGTTCATTCTCTGCGAATCCGGGAAGCGTATCCACTGCCGTCAAGTTCCTGTTGCCATAGTCAAGTACAGCCTCACACCCTTCACAGGGTCCGCCGACGAGTGTGGCATTCTGTAGATCTGTTTGTTGTGCGATTCCCGTAAAAGGAAAGGTTGTCAAAATTACCAACATCAAAATAATTCGGAAGTGTTGCATGGGATTCTCCTTGGGGTTTCGGTTAGTGGTTTGAATGCATTTCATTACTAACCTAAAAATTGATCCCACATGAAAAGTGGCGAATAGTATGAGCTGAGTCATTTATACCACAAGATGAGTAAGCTTTATCAGAGAAACAGGCCCTTCAGCGCTTTTGAGTAGTTCCGGCTGAGTCTAAGAACACTACCATCTTTCATTATAACATCATAGTCACCGTTTCCACGTGATTTTAGCTCACTTATATGATCGATATTGACAATGGTTGATTTGTGTATACGCTTGAAGTTGTCAGGTAGCCTATTGATGATATCTTTTAGGCTGTCTAGTATCACGTGTTTTTTGGATTCGGTATGAATATCGAGATAGGCGCCGTCGGACCCAATCCACCGGATATCTGTAACTTCCACCAGTACCGTTCTCCGACCATTTTTTACGGTGAGGGTTGAAGAGTAGGTTTGTTGTCCGGACTTCTGGTCCTGTTCGGATCTCCTGTTCTTAAACATCACGTAAAGCACGGATAGCATGAAGTAAATAGACAGAGCCATGTAAAGCCGGGTGGATAGTTTTTCATATATGAGGAACACTAGCGTTAGCGGTTCTTCATGGATAAGGTTTGAGATTCCGAAAAGTATTACTGAAAAAACAGTTAAATGAATTATTGTGGAAGCCGATACAATGAGAAAGCCGGTAATATATAAGAGCGGTCCCGACACCAAATTTTCTGCCTTTTTGTAACCATAAATAAGAACAAGGGAAAAGGGAATAAACAGCAGCCAAAAGAGCTTATAGGATAATGACTCACCTATCATAAAAGCGTTGCCATTAAGCATGGTGCTGAGATAATCCTGACCCAGCTCAAGGAGTGCTATGAACAACCAGAAGGCGCAAAATCCAAGGAACAACCTTTTCTGACCTTTATTGAATGGGCTCTGAAAAGTAATGCCACCCGAAGGATATGTGAAGGTGGAACTCATCGTAAGTAGGTTTTTTGCAGCCTCAATTTATATACGCAGGTAACACATATTTAGTTACCAACTTACAACATTTTAAGTATACCTGGGAAACAGCTTAGAATTCTGCCAGAGTCAATTATTCCAATAGCATAAATGCCGGGATCTTTATCTGTCGTTCCAAATAGGAATACCGATACTTACTTTCCTGGTTCTCTTTTCCATATTTATTATTCCATCATATCCGGAGAAGCTGTTAAAATCCTGGGTATATTTTATCTCAATCCAGGGCCTGAAATTTCTAAAATTAAATATTTTACCGGCACCGATCGACCACCCTGGTACATAAGTATCAGAAGCCGAGGCAAATCCGTCACCCATATATCCGGAATAGCCGTTGATGACAACAGGTACCATTGCATCACGGCTGTCAGCTTTGATGTCCAGTTTAACACCTGTTTTAGCATAAAAGTTAAAGGGCAGAAGTGCACTCACATTCAGCGGCAGAGAAAGGTAAGTAACCTGGCTGTCTCCCACATCTCTTAGACCAAATCGTATTCGGGAGAACGTCAGACCGGTAGATAGTTCTATATTTCTTGCGATCTGCTTTTCGGCTAAAACTCCAATTTCCCAACCGAACTGGGGATCTCTGACAGTATTTCTGTCATCCGAGAAAATAATAGACTCGTTAACCGTAGCGGTTGCCGTGAAGGAATCCAAGATCTGAGCCTGAACGGCAGTTGCTAACAGGCAGTTTAGCAATAGAAAACATAGCACTTGTTTGACTCCCATAATATTTTGATGAATTTCAAAAGACATCTTTCTTCAGTGGAAAATTTCTCTCTATACATTCTAAAAAAGCTGATCTAATTTTCAGTTAAAGTCAAGTTTGTACTCTGGGGATGTTGCCCGGAAGTGGTGCTTTTCATTCTGTGCTCCATGATATATAAGGTAATATATCTCTGCATCCCAGACACTACTCAGGAAGGGTTAGTGTGAACTATACTCCAATCCCTGCTTCCGGCGCTCTGCTCCGGAAGTAAAGTAGGGCACCGGCATTCCGCAGCAGAGCGGCGGAATCAGGATTTAGTGCTAATTGGGGAATAGGATACCGCACTCTCGATTTAACTACGTAGGACGGGTTGCTAACCCGTCCGGCACCACTTTAATGACTTGGGAGAGTTTCCATCTACTTCGCAATAATTTGATGTTGTACTTCAATTAAGCAGACAAAAACAGCCGGCCTCCATGTAAAAAATATTTTATATAATGTAACATTCATTTTACATCCTCGTATGGTTCTTAAGACACAGAAAGAACATATAACTAACGAGGAGAAACGATTATGTCTAGAAAAGAAATTTACGCGTGGTGTTCTTTGGGGATCACCCTGTCGATACTGGGATACTATACCATAACGGTGTTCGGCTTGCCGGTCGGGATTGAAGCTTACGAGGAGCAGATCACCGGTATTCTATGGAAAGTGCTGGCCTTCGCCTTTTTGATAGAACTGGGGCTGGACCTCTTGAATTCTACATTACTGGGCGGTGTTGCGAAAGACGAGCGGGATATGCTGATTGAATCCAAGGCTTTTCGAAATGCCTATTATTTTCTCATAGTAGCCATTATATCGGTAGTTATGAATGTATTTATCAGTGATTTCCTGAGCACGGCATCAGGGGAGTCCGTTCTGCTGTCGATGCCGTTTATGACGCTTCACGTTCTGGTTATCGTACTTTTTACGGCTATCCTGATTAAGGCGGCCACCCAAATTTTCTACTACCAGCGTGGAGTATAACATGGACGATTACCGCATTGAGAATAATATTCGGGTGCTCAGGTTTCAAAACGGGGAGATGACCCAGGATGAATTGGCTCAAAAGGCAGGGGTGACTCGGCAGACTATCAATGCCATTGAAGCGGCGAAGTATTCCCCGACTCTGGAATTGGCATTTCGAATAGCCAAAGTATTCGATGAACCGCTGGAAAATGTATTTCAGTATCGAAAGAAATCTTGAATGAAAATCTAAGATATTTGTAAGACATTTCCGGTCTCTTTCCCTTGTTGTCGATAAGAGCCTATTGATGTATACTGATAAGGCACCTGAATCTAAAACAAGAAGCCGCAGCTTCTCAAACTCATCCATTGTTTACATGAACTCTATCCATAAGAGAATCAAAACGAAATCTTCATCCCGCTCGCTGATCTCATTTCTTATTCCACTGTTGGCACTATTTCTCGCAATTGGCTGCCAGCCTATGGAGCGTGGAGATTCAGGAATGCAGGCAGTTGCTGTTGATACCACTGCCATTATTGCTTCCATCGACAGTCTTCGCAACAGTTACCAAAGCGCCGTTAACAGCGGGAATATGGAAAATCTATCCAATTTGGTTACACAAGATGTTCTGATGGTACAGCCGGGTACTTCTGATTGGGATGCAATGCGCGCGAATGCCCAGGGACCATTCCCGGCGGGAGCAACAATCAGTATTACCCCGAAAGAAATACAGGTCATTTCCAATGACTGGGTCTTTGAGATGGGCACCTCCGTTATTACCTATACTGCCGCAGATTCTGATAGTCCCACCACCCTGAGGGATACCTACCTGATTATCCTCAAGCGAACAGACGACGGCTGGAAAGTACACCGCGAAGTGGCCAGCGGTATGATACCGGATATAATGGCGAGTGAGTAGAGCCTTGCTTTTAATTTAAGGAAGAGTATTGTTCCGGTTCAAATATAAGGGATACCAACTAACCATAGGTCTCAAAAAGATTATGGTATCTTACCCTTCCTTTAGGAATTTTTTTAGTGAAGGGGAGCACCAGAAAATATTTATCAGGAACACCTTCGTAAATAAGATCATCCAGGTGTTCAAAACCAAAACGTTTATAAAAGCCGGGTTCACCGACCAATACGCATCCATTGGCTTCACGTTTTCGTAATTCAGAGAGTCCATATTCAATTAACCTGGATCCAATTCCCTGTTGCTGAAAATCGGGGTCCACCGATACGGGGGCAAGACCGTACCAGGAATCGAATTCCCCACCGATGGTTACTTTGCTGAAGGCTATATGTCCCACAATTTCACCATCCAATTCGGCAACCAACGATAGGGAGAGGGCTTTGTCAGCTCTCAGTTCATCGACCAATAGATGCTCTTTGTGACTGCCATGCGGGTGATCTTTAAAAGCAGCTTCAATAATCTGACTGATATGTTTTATATCTTCTTTATGTTCTGGACGGATGTGTATACTAGAGTTCATTTCCAACGTCCTTCAGCTTCGCGATTGGGTCCGCTTATCAGGAGTGGTTGGTTCATTGGGTCCGAAACAGAAATTGCATAGATGTCCAAATCTTTCCCGTCTGTATCCGGAATTATCTTAGTAAAAATAATCCATTCTCCATCCGGAGACCAGTGCGGGTAGTAGTTTTGTTCCCCGCTCAGCAGTATCTCCGGGTTGTTTCCCTCTGCATCTGCCAAGACAACCTCTGTATAGTCCCCATAGTCGCTGGTATAAATGATTCTGGACCCATCGGGCGAATACTCTGCTCCACCTGAGTATAGCGTGTCATCGGTTACCTGCCTTAGAAAACTCCCTTCGTTATCTGCTTCATAAATATTTGCCCCAATTTCTCCGGTTTTTCTGGTATATAAAAACTTCGTCCCCCCAGGATGCCATGAGGCGCCTGCTGAGGTATTCAAAGATTCTTGGATTAGACGACGCTGGCCTGTACCGTCTCTATTCATGATGTAAATATGCGGGGTCCTCTCTTCATCTCCCTCTTCTAAACGCCAGGAGGTGAAACTAATTTGATTGCCGTCAGGACTAAAAGAAGGCAAATAATCATGATCCGTATTATCGGTTAGCTGAATTGGGTCTGTCCCGTCTTTGTTCATCAGCCAGATATCAAGATTCCCGCTGCGGGAACTTTGGAATAGGATTTTTTTACCATCCGGGGACCAGCTGGGCCAGTTATCTCCCGCCTCAATGTTCGTCAAATTTATCCAGGTGGTATCCATACCATGCTTGAGATAGATCTCTGAATTTCCATCTCTGTTCGACATAAAAAGAATCGAGGCTTCTTGGGGTGACCAATCTGATCTTCCGCAAGATAGGATTGCCAAAAGAGCGAGATAGGTGAATAACTTCAGGCATTTGAAAACCATTTGATTTCCCTATTATTGAAATAGTGACACTTCACTTTATTTAAAAAGTTACTGGACGCTTAGGGTGAATATACGTCTATTATGGTATTTGAGGTACAAAAAAAGACAAATACTTCTTTCGAAGCCACAAACAGGGTATCAGGTGAGACGTGTTATTTAAAAGTTCAGGGTTAAACTTCTCCTGCACTTAAGGTTGGATTTCTTGAATGTCAATCAGATCCACTTTTCGATTGAGTCTTTGTTTATAAGCGATCAGTTTCTGTTTAGGCATTACAGGTAACCTAATGCCTTCATACTCGATAATTTGAGATTGCTCAAAATGGATGACTTCTTTAATCCATGATTGTGACAGGGAATCGAAATATTTGGTATTGCCGGCATCTCCTATCTCAATCAGTTGATCATTAAAGCTCAGTTTCATAAAAACCAGATCCCAGTATTTGTCTTGATGATGGGCAGGTCCAAAAGTTAAATAATCTTCCAACTCACGTTCCAGTTTATCCATGCCTTCAGTTGGCACATAGATATCGATATCATGCAAAGGACGAGTAGAACCATAACATTTTGCAGCTAATCCGCCGACAACCTGATAGGGAATATCCAATCGATTAAGAATACTTGTAATCCATTCCAAGGCTATATAAACGTTTGATATTTCACTCATGGATTTCCACTACATTCCGTGACCTTGCAAGTTATGTGGTTACTGTAACTTGCTAATCGAGATATTCATATTTCATTGAAAAAGCCCTACGCACTAAGTCCATAGGCTCAGAATTTGCCTGAAATAATATGATTTTACTGAAATGACAACAAACAGAGTAGAAGTAATAAAATATTTATTGGGTTGGACTTCAGATTAGTATTGGGCTTGTGCTATTTCAGGCTTTCATTAATCCATATCCGCCGACCGGCACAGTTTCAATTTGTTCCCCAAAGTCTTCGATAAAAGGTCGGCCTTTACCGAGGGCTGCTTGTACCGACGGAAGAGAAAGTGAGGCTTGATGGCTTTTTTTACTATCCCAGACTTCTGTAATCCAGATAGTATTATCATTCATTGCATCCTTGCATATGATATAGCTAAGGCATCCTGGCATATTATCCGTACCATCTAAAATGATCCTAATCAATTCATCTCTTTTTTCTGATTGAACAATAATTTTTCCTATTAATCCATACATATTAGTATTCGTTTTATGAGTGCTCATTAACTTTTCAGGGGCAGAACTAAAACCGGCTGTCAACGTAATAATCATTAATCTTTTCACGCCTATTTAGCGATAGCTTTATTACAGCATAACATTTCATCTGCAGATCACACCGGATGAGGATAATTTGCAAAAAAGTATCAATAAAAATACTTGCGAGAGTTATTTATGCACTTCCGTATAATTTTCAATTAATGTTGCGACACTATCATCAAACGGAAACACCAAAGTACATTTGGACCATTAAAATGGCATCCATATAGGCATGGGCAAATACCAGTACCCACAGATTTCTGTTTAAAACAATGTAGGAAATGCCCAGGGCCAAACCCATAAAACCGGTTTGAACGATGCCCATGAGTCCCCAATCAAAATGTACCAATCCAAAAACTATTGAACTCAATACTACAGCTATTCTTACCCAAACTTTACGGTTACCCCCGATTTCAGAAATGCGTGTAATTAAGAAGCCACGGTAGATAACCTCTTCGCCGAATGACGATGCAATAAAAACTGCTAATAAAGCAATTATTAGCATGGGTATATTATCCTGAATATAGTTGTATCCACTCAAATCGGCATTTTCAGGAATTCCCAAAATCATGCCCATTATGATAGATCCCATAATAAAACCAAGTACGGCAGCAATGAATACTACAAAGGAAAATAATACCGACTTTACATTGATATTACTTGATGCTAATCCTAAGTCTTTCCATTTGTGATCTCGTAATCTGAGGCCTAACCAAATTATGCATATCATGAGCAGATTGGCTATCCAGATTATGGACTGCCGAATTAGTGGATTGTCACCGGCAAAAAAATGAGCAAGGATTGCTATTGAAATGGCTGGTAAGAAGACAGCACAAATCTCCAATATTTTGGCACTCTTAGATTCATGTAGCAAACTTCCGAGGTAGCTCATTTTTACATTTTTGTAATCATTTAATAATCTCATCACGTTAAATAATGAGTTATTAAATACGCACTTATTGGGGTGAAGTTACACTACCCCTGACATGAGTGGAATAATCATCATGCAAACCAGTTCGGTTGAGTTCAAAAATATATTCCCGAAGATATATGAGATGAGTTATAGTAAAGTATTCCTTCGAGTTCATTTTATCCATCTATCTTAGTCCCATCCATCTGATAATTGGTCTTAGGTAGGAGGTATAATGTGGAATTACCAATCTAATTCAGAACTTACTCTTTCAGATCAATAACTATTCCATTCGTTAGCGCAGGTAGCGTTTTAGATTCCAGTTTAAAGACAGCATGCGGAGTGCCTGCTGCCGCCCAGATTTCATTAAACTCAAGAAGATCTTCATCAATAAATGTTTGAATAGAGGATTTATGTCCTATGGGGGAAACACCACCTATTGGAAATCCCGTATGCTCTTTTACGTAATCCGCATTTGCAATTTCTATTGCTTCATCCAAATGTGAAGCAATCTTTTTTACATCCGCACGATTCGAGCCGCTGACAATGGCGAGAACAGGATTTTTTGATTGAGAAGACCTAAAAATGATTGACTTGGCAATTTGAGGGACACTGCAACCTATGGCTTTGGCTGCATCTTGAGCAGACCGGGTGGAATCAGGTAATTCCTGAACTTTAAATTCAAATCCATGCTCATTCAAAGCGTCTTGAACCCGTTGCGCATTCTTGCTGAGTTTATCTTTCATGGTCTTTTATGTAGAAATGAAATTGGCGATAAAAGTCTTTGATGGTATCATGTATCTGCGCATAAGATGCACAGGGTTAAAGTCTCTTTGATAGTGTAACAATTTATTGATAGGCGGACAATAGTTGGCAAAACCTGCCATCCATATAAGATTGGTAACATTTATCGAATAGAGCCTCGATTGTTTCTAAAAAACGCTTCCAAATCCCAGTTTTTAATTTCCTCTAAAGAATCAATTCTCCAATTATTGCATACAAATGTACCGCTTAACAAGGTATCACTGTCAAAATAACCGAATGGTTCAGGTAGCTGAATGTTGTATCTGCCATAAACATCAGATGCAATGGAGTAATCAAACTTAGAAATGCGAAGCTGGTACTTTGAAATATTTGAGTACTTAAAGTCACTATTATCGTACGCTTTTTCTAATGACTTATAGAAGAGCTGGGCTTTCTCAATGGTGCTGTCTTTTAGATGAAAAGTCAGGAATCTGAACTGTGCTTTTTTGGGCCAGCCAGCTAGCCCCATAAAAATTCTCCCACCTGTAGATCCCTCTTTCAATTCAGCTATTGTGGGTATGGTTGACCTGATCTGTATCTTTATGGTATTCTCTTCAGCATTTTTATCACAATTAGTTATTGCAAGAATTTCTTCTGTCATTGATCCATTGGAAATGCTAAGCACATCTATAGAATCTCTGTTAGTAAGTGTTGTATCCGATATGAAATTAGACTGGAAATCACCGGTACTATGAACAGCAGGACCGGTTTGAACTTCATTCAATGATTCTATTTGTGTCTGATTTTTATCAGACTGACAAGCTATTAGGAGAGGTATAAAGATTATATGGATGAGTCTTTTGTGCATCTTCAGCAATTGAATATCCTTGTCATAATAATCAGAGATCTCCAATCACATCAACGTGAAGAGCAACCATAAACCAATCAGTCCGGAAAAACCAAGCATAGCTATGCTCAGAGCTTTGTGAAATGTTTTCTGGACGAGTCCACTGAAGAAAAGCATAAAGGCCGCTCCGGTGAAGGCAAGCTGAATCCAGGTGACAAGCTGTGCGTTTTGGAGAAAGGAGGGAAAGATATTCAGGAAACGTTCAACCCTTGCAGCTTGACCTCCCATAGTTGTCTCAGCAACGTAAATCCACCATGCAATTAATGCCACGGGAATAGCTAGACAGGCCACGCCTGTAAAGAATCGCTTCCATGGGGACTGCGTTATTGATACATCAGACTCGGTTTTCATAAGGGCCTCTCTCGTATTGATTACCTTAGATTATCACGAATAAGCAAGCTTGCAATAATTTTAGGCGAAAGCAAAAAGTTATCGGGAGTCTATGATGCCTGATTTAGTGATGAAGGTAACCGTAATCGATCAAAAATGTCCGTCCTCAGAAATAACAGGGCCATGCCGGGTATGATCATATACCATGAAAAAGATATCAGTGCAAAGTAGCCTTCCAAAGCTACGGTTTGATTTGGGACCAGGAGAACTACTCCATTTGGGCCGTTTGAAAAAATGCTATTGTGAATCCAGTTCCATCCAATATGTAGTCCAAATGGCAGAATGATGGATTGCGTCTTTACATAGGCTTTGGCAAAAACATATCCCATAAAGCCGGTTGAAAGAAATACCAGGGCCATTCCCATTGTATTGCCTAGTACCCCATAGCTAAACCAGTGCCAAACCCCAAAAGCTGCAGCAGAAAGAATGATTCCTTTTTGCTGGGTCGTGTATTTAATTAATGCATACAACAGTACACCCCGAAACAGTAATTCTTCGAAGAGCACTGAACTGACATCAAAAGCAATAGCTTGTAAAAAAGTGCTGATCGTGATCTCTTCAGATAGAGTCCAGCTAATTCCACTTAGATGAGATAGTAATAGCTGTGATATGATGCATAGCAGACCCATGAGAAGAAAGCCAAGTATAAACTCCTTAAACCGTTGAACAACCGGTGTGAACCATGAGCGAAAGATATTTCTTTTTTCAAGGAGATAGATGGATAGCCAACTAAAAACAATGAATATTATAACCAGCAAAAGCAAGAATGGCATAGATGATATACGAGATGATTAGTATTACTATAAGTTTTGGCATACCTACGTCCGGGAACGTTTTATGTTGCAGGTTTTTGCCCGGAAGCTCTATGAAGACCAGGTACATGAGTTGCGTGCCGGTTCAGGCTGATCTACAGTAAATAGTGTACTTAAAATTAAGAGACTGAAATAATGGGGAAGGATAAGTCGAAATAGGATACCGTATCCATATTTTCATCTCGCCGGAAGACATTATTTCTTATATAATTTTTTAACACAACGTAACTTTATATCAGAGGAAGTTTTTTAGTATCCTTACCTAAAACCTTTGTCATAAGCAGGAACCTTCTATTACCCTACACATCAATAATTTGTGAATCGATATTTCTCAACCCTTTTATTACTGTTCACTGTTTTCGTCGCTTATCTCTCGTTTACTCGTGCAGAACCGGAGGCGAAGGTTGCCGAGCCCGAACCGGAAGAGTGGGAGATGGATGATGCACTGGCGAGCTATCTGGAAGAATTTGAAAAAGATTTCGAAGAAGGACTCAAGAACAAACGTATCCCCGGCGCGGCACTGGCCATTGTAAAGGATGGACGGGTGATACTGCAAAAAGGTTATGGTTTAAGGGAGAGCGGAACCTCCAAAAAAGTGGATGAACATACCGTATTCAGACTGGGAAGTGTATCCAAAGGCTTCGCCTCGGTCCTGACGGGCGTGATGGTGGAAGAGGGAGAAGTAGATTGGGATGATTCGGTATCCGATTATTTGTCAGAATTCAGGATGAATGACCCGGCGCAGACCGATCGGGTTCAGATCAGGCACCTGTTGTCACATACCTCCGGGCTGCCCCGTCATACCTATACCAATCTGGTGGAGGACGGACTTCCCCTGGATCGCATCATCCCGCGTTTGGAAGAAGTTCCCCTGATCTCGAAAGAAGGCGAGCAGCTTGCCTACCAGAATGCGGCTTACTCCACGATAGAGAAAGTGCTGGAAGCACAAACCGGAACGGACTTTAAGTCACTTTTAAAAGAAGAGCTGTGGAAACCCTTGGCAATGGGAAATGCCTCTGCAAGTTATGACAGCATACGGCATTCCGGGAATACGGCTCTGCCTCATGTATATCATTCCCGAAGACGGGGGCGGGTGCCCATCTCCATTTCGGAAAAATACTATAATGCCGTTTCCTCGGGCGGCGTCAATGCTTCTGCCTCGGATATGGGGAAATGGCTGCTGTTGTTAACCGGGCACCATCCTGAGGTTATTTCCGAACAGACTCTTGAAGAAATTTATGAACCTTTGGTTACCATCCATAACCGGCGCTTCAGCCGGCATTGGAAGGGCGTACCGGAATCACATTATGGCATGGGGTGGCGTGTGCTGGACAATCACGGGCAAAAGGTTGTGTACCACGGGGGATATGTAAACGGCTACCGCAGCGAAATCGCATTCGCCCCGGAGGATGAGATTGGCATATGTATACTCATAAATACTTCCTCCAGCTACCCGTTAACTGTCATACCGGACTTCTTTAATCACTTCAGATCAGACTCTTCCGTAGCTATTTCAGAGTGAGAAATTACGTTCTGGCGTTTTTTTGGAACACGGAAGAACACAGGTTAGGTGTAGGTACGATTGTAAGCGTTCAGTTGGTTACTGCATTTTATACTTTTGCAGCCATGTAACCTCAAAATAGCTAATCCCTACTTTCCAGTAGATAAATAAAAATACAGCCAGTATACCCGCAAAAGTGGCTCCGAGTCCATACTCACCTTGGATAAAAAAGTTGCCTGCTAGCAGCATGGGAGCAATGATAAAACTAATAACGACAATGATGTTGATTACTTTTAGGGCTTTGTCTCCTGAATTCATAACTCAATGAGATTTAATCGAACTTGACGCTTGTTAATCTGCACTTAGCTATCTGACGGTCATTGGGCGTACAAATTAGTATTCATTCCACTTCCAGATTACAATTTGTTGTCATTAAAATCAAAACGGGCAGACTCCGACCAGGCACGTCCGTTAAAGCGTGGTTTAGGCCGCTGCGCATTAATTGCCGACCTGCAAGGCTATGTAGACACCGACCGGGTCCCGAATGACGGTGTGTCCGGCACCTGCTAACTCCCCAACGATCTCACCGCCGCCCTCGCGAACTTGCCTAAGACTCTCCGCGAAGTCGTCGACGGGCAGACTGAGTAACCAGACGGAAGGGATACCCTCATTTTCTTTATTGGTAGGAATGATTTCCGCCGCGGCGACACCATCAAGTCTCAGCATTTCGCGCCTACCGTCAATGGTAGCAGAGGCTGCCGACCACCCGACAACTTGTTCGTAGAATTCGCACATTGAAGAAACGTCCGAGACCACTAGTGAGAGCCAAGAGATGCAGCCAACTCTTTCGGAATGACTAGTATCACTAGATTCATCGACAACGACAGGGATTATGCCGAATGCAGCACCGGCGGGATCAACGAGAACTGCCCATTGACTTTGTCCGTCATCGCCTTTGGCGTGAATCAGCTCCCGGCCTCCGAGTTTGAGTGTACGCTCTGCGCTGGCGGCAACATCGGAAACCTGGAAGTGCGGCATCCATTGCAATGGCAGGGCTTCGTACTCAGGGGAACGTGCCCCTAAACCGATGACCGGCGTACCTTCGTTGTTGGTCAGATCGTCTCGCCAGAGCGGCGACGATCCCGTCGTAAGAACCTTCGAATAGAAATCGAGTTCCCGCTCATGATGCGGTACTGCAATATCTGCGCTTAGAACTCCGCCGACACCGTGGAAATATGGATTTCGCATGATTACCTCATATAATTAGTTGCACAAGCAGTGAAATGGGACCGCATTGATATCCAAAACCCAGTCGGCCTAACGAACCACCGCATAACCGGCAGACGCCAAATCCTTAAAAAATAAAATTGTTAGCCGAAGTTAAATAAATATTCTATGTTAATTAAGGATAATCACATGATAATATTCATTATAAAAGGGGTTTGTGGGGTGGTCAATGAGTTCTGCTCTTCATTCAAAACAAAGAAGTTCCCGGGATAGCCTTTTTATTAAAAAGTTAAACAAAGTAGTAGAAGAATATATTACTGAAGGAGATCTTTCGGTAGAAAATATCAGCAGAGAATTGGGGATAAGCACATCTACTTTTTACCGAAAAGTAAAATCAATCACGGGATACTCTCCGGTTGAATATATCAGAAACCTACAGCTTCAAAAAGCAGTAGATCTGCTTTCGAAGAACTATGGAAATGTTTCGGAAGTAGCCTACGAGTCGGGCTTTAACAATCTTTCTTATTTTTCTAAATGCTTTAGAGAGAAGTTTGGTGTAAATCCCGCAAGATATTCCAAATTACGCATTTCAAGAAGTGATTCCTTCGGTTACCACACCAGCTTTATAGGGCGCGAAGAAGAGCTGTTGGAAATTAAAACACTAATTACTAAAAACCGATTAGTGAGCCTGATTGGCCCTGCCGGAACAGGGAAAACGCGACTGGGAACCGTGACTATGAAAGATCTCGGAGATACATTTAGAGACGGATCTTTTGCTGTTTATTTGACATCCATTAATGATCCGGAACTGGTACCCTCAGTCATCCAACAATCCTTGCGTATACCTCTCCATCCCAATAAAAGTGTGATGAAGACTCTGGTAGATTATCTGGCAAGCAAAGAACTTCTATTATTAATTGACAATTTTGAGCATGTCATTGAGGCGAGATCTGTTATCGAAGAGCTTTTGGCGAAGTGCAATCACTTGAGAATAATTCTTACAAGCCGGACTACTTTAAAATTAAAACAAGAAATTCAGTATCTATTGCAACCGTTGTCTACTCCTGCACCGGTTAAGGAAGTAAATCTTGAGAATCTTGACCGGATTAAATCGTATCCCGCCATTCATCTTTTTATAGATCGCGCCAAAAATTATAATAGCGAATTTGATCTGACCAAAGGTAATATTTCAACAATAATAGATATCTGCTATAAACTAGACGGTTTGCCCCTCGCTCTGGAGCTGGCCGCTACACAACTAAGGCTAATTGCTCCAAAAGATCTGCTTAATAGACTGGATTACGGTTTATCTATACTTAAATCCGGGCAACTGGAACGATCTAAACGGCATGACAGTCTGCTGAATGCGATTGAGTGGAGCTACGATCTGTTGAGTAATGAGGAACAAATTTATTTTCAACGCCTCAGCCTTATACCGGATAGTTTTGGCCTACATATAGCGGAATCATTATGGGTAAAGGATATAGGGACGAATTTTATAGTGCATATCCAATCACTTATTGATAATAATTTAATACAGTCATTTGAAGAGGATGGAGAAATACGTTTTAAAATACTTGAAACACTAAAATTATTTGGCCGAAAGAAATTGCGGGAAAGCGAAAAAGAGCATCAGATAGTAAAAGTACTGGCTGAATACTATGTCAAACTAGCCCGCAAAGCTGAAGTTAGATTAAACGGCCCCGAGCAAAACGAGTGGATAAACCACCTCAACAGAGAGCGGGATAATTTCAGGGGGATAATGGCCTATCTGCTAGAACACCGAGAGGTGAGGTTTGGTCTTCAACTTGCTAACGCTCTTTGGCGCTACTGGAATATGCAGAATATGATTAAAGAGGGGATAAGTTGGCTCCAAAAAGTTATTCGACTTGCTGACAGGCTAAAGAGTCATGAACTGACCTCGGAACTTTATGAACTGAAAGGCAATGCCCTGAGTGTACTCGGTATAACCCAGGTAATCCACTCTGAAAATATTGAGGAGGGAGCAGCTTGTTTATTACAGAGTTGAATCGTGTTTCGAAAGCTGGGTCTTGAAGAAAATTTAGCCCTCAACTTAAATCATTATAGCTGGGCATTGATCGCTGCCTGGCTTGATTATGAAAAGGGGACGGCCGTAAGTAAGGAGGCCTTGGAGCTTAATAAAAAATTAAACAATAAAAGAGGAGTTTCCGTATCTCTCTGCAATCATGCTGTAGCAGATTACTGGCGGGGAGACCTCAGGAGTTCAAAAAGAAGATACGAGGAAGCATTGAAGCTCAGACAGGAGTGCGGTGATCAACGAGGTGTATCATATCTTTCTATTCGTCTTGCCAGAGTTGAATTCAGTCTTGGAAACTATGATAGATCTTTGGACTTATTGGATCTGGCAATCGAGATATTACAGGAAATAAATGATATTCAGCTAATAAGCTTACACTACACTTTCAAAGGGCTAATTTGCTACTATTTAGATGATTCGGGTAAGGCACATGAATTTTTAAATATTGCCTATAAAGGATGGTCAGATATAGGACGAAAATGGGGGATGAGCCTTTCCAGTGAATTATTAGGTCTCGTCTTAATATCGATGGATAAATCTGATGAATCCAGAAAATATATCAACCATGCAGAGGAGCTTAGAAATAGTATGACAGGCTGCAGACAATATAATTCATTGACCGATTACTGCAATGCCGAATGGGAATTGTATTCGGGCAATATAGAGGCAGCTAAAATACTTCACTCAAAGTCGCTGGAGACAAGGGTAGAACTTAATTTGAAAACGGTAATATGTGAATCGCTTGAAGCTATAGCCGCTCTGTTTTTTATTCAAGAAGACTACCGAAAATCCATACTGTTTCTTTCCGGTGCTTGCTTTCTCCGAGATGAAATCGAAGCACCTCTTCCACCCAGATTCTATAAAAAGTATAAAAGCATTAGATTGAGCTGTAAAAAACGACTTGAGGCTGGGGAATTTCAAAGAATATGGGATGAAGCCAAGGCGATGGAATTGGGTCAATTTTCTAATCTTATTTGAATAAATACAGATCATTGGAGGACCGGACTGGCTGGTGGTATCTGACATCAGGTCCTAAATTTGAATGATTTGTGTTAATATTTGCATAGTATTTGTTAGAACGAGTCCTTCTTTTGTATTTAGTTAAGATTGTAAGAAAATTCGTTGGCTTTTATCCTATTAAGACATATAACCATTTTATCATGCTATCAATAATTGTGATAAGCTTTTGTGTTCTTAGTAAAGACTAGATCTAAAGTTGTCACATAAAGATTTTGCGCTATAAAATCGAAGCAGCTAACAGTCGGCTTTCGATTCATGATAAAAAATAATATGAACATTAGCCCTTAAAAATTATGCCTGAAATAGCAGCTTTAAGTGATTTAAGAAAAAATATACGCGGTGATATTATTGGACGTAATGATCAGGGATATGATAAAGCCCGCAGGGTTTATAATGGTATGATTGATAAGAAACCGGAAGCGATAGTCTATTGTGAAAATACAACCGACGTTATAAACGTTGTCCGATTTGCCCATGAGCATGAACTATTGACCGCAGTTCGTGGAGGAGGTCACAATGCAGGAGGGCTCGGTGTTTGTGATGACGGATTGGTAATCGATCTCTCAAGGATAAATTTTACTCATATCGATCCTGTAAAAAAAACTCTTACTGTTGGTGGCGGCGCAACTTGGGGTGATGTAGATCGTGCCACCCATGCCTATGGACTTGCGGTACCTAACGGTATCTTTTCGACTACAGGGGTCGGAGGGCTTACGCTTGGTGGAGGACTGGGTAATCTGACTCGGACCTACGGTTTGACCATTGACAATCTACTTGAGGTCAATATTGTATTAGCGGATACCAGTACTGTTACTGCAAATAAGGATAGGAATCCCGACCTTTTCTGGGCAATAAGAGGGGGAGGAGGTAATTTTGGAATAGCGACATCCTTTAAGTTCAGGCTGCATGAAGTGTCAACCGTTTATGCCGGACCCATGTTATGGGAAATGGAAGAGGCAGATGAAGTAATGCAATGGTACCGGGAGTTTATTACTAGTGCTGATTACTCCATCAATGGTTATTTTGCCTTTCTCATCGTGCCTTCGGTGGCACCTTTTCCTGATCATCTGCAGGGTAAAAATATGTGTGGTATCGTTTGGTGTTATGCTGGTGATTTGGATAAAGCAGAACGGGTTTTCAGGCCCATCCGTAAGGTAGGAAATGTAGCGCTCGATTTAGTCGGTCCCATGCCTTTACCTGATTTGCAGAGCATGTTCGATGACCTGTATCCTCCCGGGCTCGATTGGTATTGGAAAGCGGGTTACCTTAAAGAATGGAGTGATGAGTCGATTTCAAAAAATATAAAATACGGGTCCACTATACCCACACCTCTTTCTGGAATGCATCTTTATCCGGTTAACGGTGCTGCCCACGGTGTTGACAAAGATGAAACGGCATGGAGCCACCGTGATGCCCATTGGGTGGAAAATATTGTTGGGGTGGATGCAAATCCTTCCAATCGCAAAAAAATTATAACTTGGGCACAAAAATACTGGGAAGAGGCGGTCCATCCCTATTCTACAGGCGGTGCTTATATAAATTTCCTAATGAGGGATGAGGGGAACAAGAGAATAAAGGCTGCCTATAGAGAAAATTATAACCGTCTAGTCAATATTAAGACTAAATACGATCCCAATAATTTCTTCAGTGTCAATCAAAATATAAAGCCCAAGGAATAATAGTTCTTTACTGAGTGCTATTGACACAAATTAAAATTTATTTTAGATGTTCATATAGGAATACGACTTCTTATCCAATTGAATTACTACCTGAAATGCTTACTATTTATAAGAACTTGCCTGGATAGGAAGATTTTGAAGACTGTCTAAGCCTACTTAATACCCCGATCTATCCTAATATGGTATACCAACTTTCCCTTCAGAAATGAATGATTTGTGTTAATCTTTGAGTCATGAGTGTTAGAATATCGAGCATTTGACCTCTTAATTATAGATAGCAACAGTGATAAGATGTTGCACAAATTTGATACAAAATTTAAGGGGGAAATTATGAACAACAGATCAGCTTCCACTATTTATGGTTTTGTTTTTATTGCACTGGCTTCACTGCTGGTATTTATAGGATGTAATGATGGTGATAATCCGGTGAACCCATGCCCGGATCCAAATAATATAGATTGCTTAGAAAAAGATGGAAGGCTGTATGGTCTGTGGGTGACACCCACTTGCGATGCAAAACAGGATACTATATTGGTTTCGCGTCCAGCCAACTTGAGAACGAAAACTAACGCTTGTGGTACTTGTAATAACGGTAATGAGCTGGCCTTTGACAATGAGTGGATTTGGGATCAGTTGGAAGAAAATTCCAAGATTAAATTGACAAGTGAGATCGCCAGGCAGTGTGGTATAGTGATTGAGAATCCTCAGGTCTCGGAAACAGAGGTTGACTATAGCATCAGTGCGAACGGGGATACCCTCTTCTGGGGCATCAACCGAGAAATTTATGTCAAAACGAATTAATAGGAATAAAATTCTTTGTCCAATATCATAGAAATTCTACATCAATACATCATATGACAATATGGTGAAAAACATGAAAACCTATAGTCATAAGCATAAGCAATGTATAAGCTTGATACTTAGTAGTTGTGATTTCTGAGTAATGATTAAACCGGTATCTCATGAAGAATTAGCAACTGTTGTCCTAAAGTAAAGATGTGCAATGGCTTGTTTTGTATCTGACATCCATAGTGAAGGAAGTATGAAAGATGAAGATGAATCTCGTGGATGACTCGTAATAAACCTTTATTGCTGGATGAAGACCAATATTCCCCGCCCTCACTGTGTTGGAATATCTGGGTACACAGTGGGGCAGAATAACAACACGGATATTTAGTACTTCCAGTACTTGACCTGGTTTCTATATGACTAATCTTTGTTCTTTCCCCTTAGGTTAGAACAAATGAAAGGGAGCCTCTGTGGCGGAGGTTCCCTTTATCAAACATCTTCTTTAACAGTTACTGACCTGATATCATGGATTTGTACTGTAGTGGTATAGGGATGCGAATATCATTTCTTTATGAAGATCTATTTTTTATATGGATGATTTTATCATTTGCATATAAGTCGATATGAATAATGAATTTATATTGATAAAAAGATAGGTCACAAACTGTTATGAAAGTTTGTGACCTATCTTAGGTACATGGATTGTTAGTCCCAATCTTTGTTCCAAAAAAAGAAAACCCTTGCAAGCCAATGACTTACAAGGGTTAATGTGCCCAAGAAAGGACTCGAACCTTCACGAGCCGAAGCTCACATGCTCCTGAAGCATGCGCGTCTACCAATTCCGCCACTTGGGCGAGTTAATTGATGAATTGTTGAGGGATTGAGTTGGTAAATAACCTTAAAAACAATTCACCAATTAACTCGGCTGCTAAATATATGGGTTTGAAGAACTAATTTGAAACAACAATTTTGAGAAAAAATGCGTGTTGGCTCAAAGAGTATCCCAGGTAAAATTTCTTTCATAAAAAAAGCCCGCCGTTGCCGGAGGGCTTCTTCATAAATGACGTACAAAATTACTTGTAGTCGAGGCTGCGTACGTTTGTAGCACTCAGTCCCTTGGGTGTTTCTTCAACTTCAAATTCAACAGCTTCGTCGTCTTCCAGTCCCTGGTTTTGTCCCAGTCCTTCAACGTTGTTACGGTGTACGAAAATATCCTTGCCACCCTCGTCAGGTGCGATAAATCCAAATCCTTTTTGTGTGTCGAAAAATTTTATTTTGCCTTGCTTCATAATGGTAATGGTATTGTGTTAGTGCACCTAAAGGTGGTATCTCAGGAAAGGTTTGGGTTAACGCGACTTTCTTAAAAAATATACGTGATAGGTGGGTAATTAAATGTAATGCGATAAGGTACGGTTAATATCGTGGAATACCTATTAATTATTTGAAACGGGTTTATCAGGTTTAATAGCTGTTTGTAAGGATATCTATTTAAAATACGGCATATCTTTTGTATAGTCCCTGTACGATTTTCATCAAATATATCTGCTAAAGCGGGAAATTTAGAAAGCAGCAACCGACCATGTCGAAGAACACTTTCACCGGTAGGGAAATCATAGGATTTCTGACCGGACTCCTGTTATTTATAGTGTTAATGGTTCTTCCTGCACCGGAGGGACTGTCTGAAGCCGCCTGGCGTACGGCGGCTGTGGCCCTGATGATGGGGACCTGGTGGATTACAGAAGCTATTCCTATAGCTGCTACAGCGCTGGTACCAGTGGTTTTATTTCCGTTTCTAGGCATTTCCAATATCGACAGTACCCTCGAGCCCTATGCGCATCCGCTGATTTTCCTGTTCATGGGTGGGTTTATCATTGCCATTGCCATGGAGAAGTGGGAGCTACACCGGCGCATCGCCCTTAATATCGTTAGTTTTGTCGGTACCCGTCCGCATGCGATCGTCCTGGGTTTTATCCTTGCCTCGGCCTTTCTCAGTATGTGGGTCAGCAATACCGCAACCGCATTGATGATGCTACCCATTGCCCTGTCGGTTATCCGGCTGGTTGACCGGCAGCAAGAGGACTCGGGCTTGCAGTTCCGTCACTTTGGTTTATGTTTGCTGCTTGGGGTGGCCTATGGATGCAATGTCGGCGGAATGGGTACGCTGATCGGTACCCCGCCCAACGCCTTGCTGGCCGGTTTTATGGCAGACAATTACGGCATCGAAATTTCCTTTGCCCGGTGGTTGCTCTTCGGACTGCCCCTGGTAGTTATTTGCATCCCTATCGTATACCTTGTGCTGACCCGCCTGGTCTATCCTTTGCAGATGGAGCAACTTCCCGGCGGCAGCCAGCTGTTTGAGGAAGCCCTGCAGGCTCTTGGTAGTATTTCAAAACCTGAGAAAAAAATTGCGCTGGTATTTACCCTTACCGCATTGCTCTGGATTACTCGTCCCTTATTTGAAGAACTGCTCCCCGGGGTTTCCGATACAGGCATTGCCATGGCCGCGGCCCTGAGTTTTTTCCTGATTCCGGTTAAATCGGAAGAGACAAAATGCATCCTCGAGTGGAATGATGTGGAAGGTTTGCCCTGGGGGGTGTTGATTCTTTTCGGAGGCGGATTGAGCCTGGCATCGGCCATCAACAATACCGGTCTGGCTGAATGGATAGGGCTGAGCCTGCAAGGATTAGCAAGCTGGCCGGTTTTAGTGCTGCTCTTCCTGCTGGTGGCAATGATTATTTTCCTGACAGAGATGACCAGTAATACGGCAACAGCCGCTGCCTTTTTGCCAATCATGGGTTCCGTGGCAGTGGGCATCGGATTGGATCCGATGCTCTTCGCACTTCCGGTTGCTTTGGCTGCCAGCTCCGCATTCATGCTGCCGGTGGCCACTCCGCCAAACGCTATCATTTATGGAAGTAATCGTATTACTATACCCGAGATGGCCAAGGCCGGTTTATGGCTGAACCTAATTTTTATCGTACTGTTGAGCCTAACGGCTTACACCGTAGGCCCTTACATTTTCGCGATGTAGCTTTTATTGTTTAGTATATAGTAGGTAAGCGTGCCTGTTATCGGGCATTTTGAAAAATGGCTTCCATCATCTTCTTGTAAGGTTCTGTGAGACTCACACCCCTGCGTGCCATCATGGCTTCCATGGTTTCAAAGGCTTTGTCGAGGCGATATTTTTGAATGACATTTGATCCCACCCAGCTGAAGGAGTGGATGAACTTGGGAGGGAAATCACCCGAGAAGATATTGCAGTTTACACCGCAAACGGTCCCGGTATTCAGCTGTGTATTGATGGCAGTCTTGGAGTGATCTCCCATCACCGTACCGAAAAATTGTTCTCCTGTTTCTATCTCCTGCTCTGTTTTCCAATCGGTAATGCGTATGGTGCTGTAGTTGTTTTTCAGGTTGGAGGTATTGGTATCGGCACCGAGATTGCACCACTGTCCGAATACAGAGTTTCCGACGAAGCCTTCGTGTCCTTTGTTGGAATAGGAGTGAAAGATGGCGTTGTTCACTTCTCCACCCACTTTGCAGACCGGTCCGATAGTAGTGTCTCCGTAAATTTTTGCACCGGCATTCACGGTGGCCTTCGAACAGATTGCGGTCGGACCATAGATGATCGATCCTGCTTTGATGTGGGCGCCTTCCCCGATATATACCGGTCCATTTTCGGCATTGATGATCGTACCTGCTTCCAGGGTGGCTCCTGTTGCGATGTAAATATTTTCCTCTTCAACCAGTATGGCATGGGAGGAAATATTCAGTTTGCTCCCGCGACCGGGTTTTGCCCGCTGAATATCAGCTTTGATTTCCGATCCGTTGATCTTAAAGAGATCCCACAGGTGTTCAATGGCTTTGAAATCAGCTGACTCCAGCACGAACAGGGAGTTGAAATCTGGCTTGCCTTGCTCCAGCCATTGCCGGGAAGAAGAACCGTCGGCGCGGGCGGCAATTACGGTCCCCTCGGACTGAAGGCAATTCCCGGCACCCAGTTCTTCCACCTCCTTGAGCAGCGAAGAGGAGGGCAGGTAGCGGGCATTGATCCAGAGGCAGGAATCGTTTTCATTGATAGAACCCTCTTCGAATACCTCTTTGAGTTCCTTTCTGAGGATGCGAGCCGTATTTTTCGCCTGCAAAGCCTTTTGCCATTTTTCGGCTATAGTGAATATGCCGACCCGCAAATCATCCACCGGACGGGTAAGGGTGAGCGGGTGAAAATTGGAGAAATGTTTGTCCTCAAAAAAGCAGATTTGCATAGATGCGGGCTGTAAATATTGGTAAATTCTAAGTTTTAATCCTCACTAGAGTATCATAAATTTCGTCACTGTCAAACAGAGAGATTTTTTTGATAATAATCAACCTTAATTTGCGGAAATAGATTTATGTGCGGAATAGTAGGCTATATAGGAGATAAGCAGGCCAGTGATATCATCATTAAGGGTCTGCAGCGGCTTGAGTATCGCGGATATGATTCAGCCGGCCTTGCTCTATTTAACGGCAAGCTCGAAATAAAGAAAGGCAAGGGAAAGGTTGATAACCTGCGTAAATTACTTAAGAAAGAACCGGTAAAAGGATCAGTAGGCATCGGACATACCCGCTGGGCTACCCACGGTGCTCCGAACGATATCAATTCCCACCCGCATACCAGTGAATCGGGTAAAATTGCACTGGTCCACAACGGTATTATTGAAAATTACACCTCCCTGAAGAAAGAGCTGAAAAACAAGGGTCGTACCTTCCACACGGATACCGATACCGAGGTGATCGCCCAGCTGATTGAGGAGATTTACCAGGATGGTCAGAATGTGAGCTTCCAGAAAGCAGTGCGTCTGGCCCTTAAGCAAATTGTGGGTACCTACGGTCTCGCCATTGTTCATAGTGAAACGCCTGACCGTATCATCATAGCACGGAAAGGATCACCGCTGTTGCTGGGCCTTGGTGATGGCGAAATGTTTATTGCTTCTGACGCTTCCCCAATCATCGAACATACCAAAAAGGTGGTTTACCTGGATGACGGTGAAATTGCCATTGTTACCAAAGACGGATATGAAGTAAAGACTATTGACGATGTCAGCCTCACCAAAGAGGTTCATGAACTGGCCATGAGTGTAGAGGAGATAGAAAAAAGCGGATACCCGCACTTCATGCTGAAGGAAATTTTTGAACAGCCCAACTCTATAGCTGATTGCCTGCGCGGAAGACTGGACGTGAAGAATCACAGTATTCAGCTTGGTGGATTGGTTGATGTGATGGATAAGCTGATCGGCGCCAAAAGACTGATCATTGCCGCCTGCGGAACCAGCTGGCACGCCGGACTCGTAGGGGAATACCTTTTCGAGCACCTATCCAAGATTCCGGTAGAGGTGGAGTATGCCTCCGAATTTCGTTACCGTGAGCCACTGATCAATGAGGATGATGTGATGCTTGTGATTTCCCAGAGTGGTGAGACTGCCGATACCCTGGCAGCTGTTCGAGAGGCAAAGCAGCGTGGAGCAACTGTACTGGGCATTTGTAATGTGGTTGGTTCTACGATTGCCCGAGAGACCGACGCGGGGGTTTATACACACGCGGGTCCCGAAATCGGGGTAGCTTCGACCAAGGCCTTTACCGCCCAGGTTTCCGTACTCGCGATGATGGCTATTATGATTGGTCAGAAGAAGAATACCATTGATCCCGAGTATGCCGAACGCTTGATAGAAGAGCTTGATCGCATTCCCGGTAAAGTGAAGCAGATTGTAGAACAGAGCGACAGCATCAAGAGAATGGCTGAGCTCTTTACCTATGCTCCGAACTTTCTCTACCTGGGACGAACCTACAACTTCCCGGTGGCACTTGAAGGCGCACTGAAGCTCAAAGAAATTTCCTACATCCACGCGGAAGGCTATCCTGCCGCGGAGATGAAGCATGGTCCGATCGCCCTGATCGATGCCATGATGCCCGTGGTGGTCATTGCTGCAACTGATCACACCAACGATAAAATGATCAGCAACATCGAAGAGGTGAAAGCCCGTAAGGGACGTATTATCTCTATTACCGGCAAAGAGAACGAGGAGGTCATTGACCTTTCAGAGTTCAGCTGCCCGATTCCCGAGACTGAAGATTGTCTTTCACCGCTGCTTACGGTGATACCCTTGCAGCTGCTCTCCTACTATATTGCAGTGAATCGCGGGTGCAATGTTGACCAGCCTCGTAACCTGGCCAAAAGTGTTACGGTAGAATAAAGGGTCATATGTTAGGGTATATAGGCAGGTTGTCAACATTATGAACATTTCCTGTTGAAAAACCTGTGGATAACTCAGGTTTTAATTTCATTTCTTATCTAATTTGTAACAAATTCCCGCTTTGTTACTCATATAAATAGCTTAAAGACAACAAGACGGCTTGTCTTATCCACAAAAATAATGTGGAAAACTTGATATTTAATGACGGAATCATTAGATATGGAAAGCTCTCAAATAAAATAGTTGATCATAAATCGCGGGAACAATGAAGAACTGGAAATCTCTCATATTTAAAATAACATTGCTTGTGTTGGTGGGCATTGTAGTTTTGACCGGCTAAGATTGCTAATCTCTTTCTGCCGGTAATACATTTCTTAGGGTACTGCTGCTTGCTATTAATATTTATCTGTGATTAATATTAGGAAGCTTTAAACAAGCTGATACTTTTTGAACTATAGCTGCCAAAGAGGTAGTTTCAGATAAATTTAGATTAAACATCATCAGATTGACGAATAATAAGATTACGGACCTGGATTATTTAAGGGATATTTCAACCGGTGACAACCAGATGGTCATAGAAATGATTGAAGTTTTTCTGGAGGGGTACCGGGAAGCACTGTCCGATATGCGTGAACTCAACCAGGAGGGAAACTGGGAGGAATTGCGCGCCCGCGCTCACAAGTTTAAGCCCAATCTTGCCTACATGGGTATTTCCAAAGGCACCGAAAAGATCCTGCAGCTTGAGGAGCAGGCAAAAAATAATGAGCCTCCGGTCGATATCGGATCTACTATTTCAGAGCTCAGTTCTATTTGCGAGGAGGCTTCCGGCGAGCTACAGCAGGAGCTGAAAAATTTGAATGTAACGTAACCTGTTTCCTTCCTTTCCGTAAGCTTGGGTTGAATACATATGAACCTAGCTTACTATTATGATCTATACGATTCTCATCAACAGCGTTGCTGTCTATCTCACGGCCAAGCTTCTGGATGGCGTCAAGGTGGGCGGTTTTGGCAGTTCTATTATCGTGGCTATTCTGCTGGCCCTGGTTAATACGTTTATTAAACCTGTTATTGTTTTTCTTACCCTACCGGTTACTATCCTCACCCTGGGATTGTTTATCCTTGTCATCAACGCTTTTATGATTATGATTGTGGATAGCGTGCTTGAGGATTTTAAGGTGGAGAGTTTTGGCTGGGCTCTGATTTTCGCTATCGTATTGTCGATTTTGAATGCGGTTCTTTTCTGGTTGTTCTAGTCGGCATGTGGTGATTTCCGAGAAGCAGGGTTTTACGTATTAGCTCAATTCGGTTCGCCTTTCACGGAGCGTGCCCAACCTTCGAAGAGATTAAGCTTTTAATGGTAAGGGAGGCTCAGGTTTCCTTTCTTGTATTCTTTAACCCCGGAATAAATTCCGGGGCTACCTTCATGATGCCCCGATGGGGCATCTGAAATTGGTTACGATCGTAAGTCATTTAAACAATGTGATGTTTTTCTGAGAATTATTTGTATAGATTCAGGGAAAATGCCCTGATAAGTTGACCACAACACAATTGAAATTACTTTAAGAGGTATTCCTCAAGCTGTGGTGTAGATATATAGCAGCATGCTATTGGTTCCTGTAAGTTTATATATGATGGATAATAATAAAGGCACCCGTTACTAGCCCCAGACTTGAGCCTGGGTTGAAGGATTTATAAACAAATGCCTCAAGATTCTTCTTAAATAAGGTTATAGATTTACTCATAGGGTCAGCAAGGATTGTAATCAACGACCAACATTCGGTGGGGTAATTGCCATTGTTTGGGACGGAGGCTCAGGTTTTTTTCTGTATACCTTAACCCCGGAATGAATTCCGAGGCTATTTTAATAATGCCCCGATGGGGCATAGGATGTGATTTCCTAGTTAGCAAGAGATTGTAATTATCAGCAAATAACATAAGCTAAACTCTCCTTAGGCAAACTTAGCTATTCTTCCTGTTTTAGGGATTGATGTGAGCTTTTGTACGATATATGGCAGCCGATATTAGCCCCAGGCTTTAGCCTGGGGTTGAAAGAGATCCCCCCAACGATAAAGCCCCGAGGCTTGATTTAGTTAAGGATATTGATTGGACCGTAGGGGCAGCACCAATTGTAATCAGCGCTAAACCCTCGGTAGGGCAAATGCTTTTTTATAAGGCTGGGTTCAGGTTTTCTTATTTGTATTCGTATACCCCAGAAAAAATCTGGGTCGAGATTCATAATGCCCCGATGGGGCATGTGTTATTTTTCGTGTGGATTATTCGTAGGAATAAATTAAATGACATTCCTGACACGAGAATAGAAAATCACAAGAAGAAATAACAACAATTACCCAATCAGGCTACATTCTCAATCAGGGATTCGGGCGCCTCATTGTTATTGATCTCCAGGGTAAACAATTTGGCAGGAGGGAGATTTAAAAAAACCACCTTCTTATTACTCTGGTATTTCTCTACTACGGCTTCCTCAAAATTGCATTTGAACTTGCGGAAGCTGACATATTTGAAATAACAGATGTAGGCTTTCGGGCTGCAGAGCTCCAGCTTCTTCTTCCAGATCTTCTGGATCACATCTTCGGGCATTGCTTCGTAAGGCAGACTCGAAAAAATGTAGTCGTACGAACGCCCGTTATTGAAACGGATAATATCTTCGTGATGGATTGAAATGTTTGAGCTGTGATACTTGCTCTTCACGACTTCGAAAAAGTGATCGTTAATCTCAACGACATCCAGGTGGTCTTTCGGACGGATATGCTTTGAAATCTCTTTTGTGAGCGGGCCGGTACCGGGTCCGATCTCCAGGATGTTGAGAGGGGGGCATCCCTGGCACAAGAGTTCCTTTTTAAGCTGCTTTACCAGATCCTTTGCTAAGAACTTTGAACTGGGTGCTATGGCCCCAACCTGCTTAAGGTCCTTGATAAAGTGTAAAAGATGTTCCAACAAGACTCCTGTTTGTTACTAACTACAGCACGAATGTAATAAAGCAAATACAATTTGGCTAATTTTGAATGAACTATCTCCCAGACCCTTCCATTTTAGAGGTTGATTAACTTATAAAGGCCCTATTCCGATATCGCTTAATGATTTTTTACATAAAAATATCGGGGTATCTGCTTGACAGAGACTAAAGTAAACCTCACTTTAGCATATAATTTTATAACCAATCAATACGACATACATGATGAATTCAACACCCGGGATTAAAGTATTTCTGAGCGTTGTACTAGCCCTCACTTTATTAGGAGGCTGTGCATCATCTCAGAAAGCAACTAAAAAATCCTCTGACAAGTCGCAGCAAGCTGCGAAGCCGGGGGACAAAGAAGAAATGAAGGCTTACAGCGAAGTTATCACCGACAAGGCTGAAACCGACGAGGGTCTTTTTGACGTCCATAAAATTGAAGACAAATATTACTACGAAATTGCCGACTCTCTTCTAGGCCGAGAAATGCTTGTAATTTCTCGTATTGCCAAAACCGCCGATAATATGGGTTACGGTGGTGAAAAGAATAATACACAAACCGTTCGATGGCAGCGTAGAGGAGACAAAGTGCTGCTGAGGCATGTGTCTTATTCAAACGTAGCTGACAGCACGGAGCCGGTGTATCAGGCTGTTCAAAATTCAAATTTTGAGCCTATCATTAAAACGTTTTCTATAGAAACTCTCGGTAAGGATTCTTCGGGTGTCGTAATTGAAGCGACTTCACTTTACAATACTGACGTGCCTTCTTTTGGCCTCAGTGATCGCCGACGTACAGCATATAGAGTTCGTCGGCTCGACTCAGATAGGACTTTTATCGAACATATACACAGTTATCCACTCAATATTGAAGCACGCAGCATACTAACTTACGAGGCACAAGAACCTCCTTCCAATTCACAGACCAATACCATCTCTATGGAGATGAATCACAGCATGGTGCTGTTGCCGAAGGAGCAAATGCGTCCGCGATCCTATGACCAGCGGGTCGGATTCTTCAGCGTGCGTCAAACTTACTACGGTGACGACGTCCAAAAAGCGAAGGATTTACGGTATATAACCCGTTATGAACTGGTTCCAAAAGACAAGGAAGCGTACATGCGTGGAGAGCTGGTTGAACCGGTGAACCCCATTGTTTATTGGATTGATCCCGCAACACCTGAAAAGTGGCGCCCTTATCTGAAGCAGGGTGTTGTTGACTGGCAAAAAGCTTTTGAGGAGGCCGGTTTTAAGAATGCCATTATTGCCAAGGATCCTCCTTCCAAAGAGGAGAACCCCGAGTGGAGTCCGGAAGATGTTCGGTATTCTGTAATTCGTTATTTTGCATCAGACATTCAGAATGCATACGGACCTCATGTTCACGATCCGAGAACCGGTCAGATTCTGGAAAGCGATATCGGCTGGTATCATAACGTGATGAACCTGCTGCGCAATTGGTTCTTCGTTCAAACTGCGGCCGTTAACCCGGAAGCCAGGGGCGTAGAGTTTGATGATGAAGTGATGGGTCAGCTGATTCGATTTGTATCTGCCCATGAGGTTGGTCACACACTGGGATTCCCGCATAATATGGGTTCCAGTTACGCCTACCCGGTTGACTCCCTGCGATCACCGACCTTCACAAGCACGCACGGAACTGCCCCGTCTATCATGGACTATGCCCGTTTTAATTACGTGGCTCAGCCCGGCGACGGAGTTACACAGTTCTACCCGCAAGTCGGCGAGTATGACAAGTGGGCCGCCAAATGGGGTTACAGCTGGTTCCCTGAAGATATGTCTAAGGAAGAGATCGAGCAGACCCTGCATGAATGGACGCTTGAAAGAGCTGATGATCCCGCATACTTCTTCGGTACCGGTGGTGATGATCCCCGTGTGCAAACCGAAGACCTGACCAACGACGCCATGCGGGCCAGTGAACTCGGTGTTGCCAACCTGCAGCGTATCACCAACAATATGATGGAGTGGATAGCCCGTGACGGAGCCAACTATGATGAGCTGGAAGAGCTATACGGACAGGTTGTGGCCCAATGGGGTCGCTATACCGGTCATGTATATAATAACATAGGAGGTGTTTATCGCAACGATAAGACCTATGATCAGGAAGGTCCGGTATACGAATTTGTCCCCGAAGAGAGACAGCGCAGAGCTATGTACTGGCTGGCAGACTACGGGTGGAATTCACCGACCTGGATGCTGAACTACGAGGTTCTTGATCGCATCAATGAAAGTTCTGTGGTTGATGATATCCGAAGCCGACAGACGAGCCTGCTGAACAATGTAGCTTCTCCTCAAATGATGGGAAGACTCATTGAATGGTCAGAGCGTACGGATGGCGATACCTATACTCCGTTTGAACTAATGGATGACCTGCGGGTTGCCATCTGGAAAGAGCTGGATGACAACAGGCCGACTATCGATGTATTTCGCCGGAACCTGCAGAGAGGCTATATCGAGCGCATGGAATATCTCATGACCGAAGAGCCGACCATCCCTGAGCAGTGGAGACAGTTTTTTAGTCTGAATGTGGATGTTAGTCAGTCGGATATCCGTCCGATTGTCCGGGAACAGCTTGAACTGTTACTGGATGATGTGGAAGGTGCCATCAGAAATTCGGGTGACCGGGCAACACGTACGCACCTCGAGGATGTAACCCACCGCATTGATGCAGTACTGAATCCTGAGGACTAGGTTCTTTAACTGAACTTCAATAAATCTTATTTCCAAAGCCCCGGCATCTGTCGGGGCTTTTTTTATGGATAGAGATTTTTGATGTTATACCACTTAGATACACTAAGTACTTCTCAGTGTCTCTCAGTGGTACAACCAACAAGGCACACTCAGGCTTACCTAAAAACTTTTTACATCTGCCTGTTGATAAAAGCGGTGCCATTCAATAACCTGTCAACAGTTTAAAACCTTCACCTCTTTTAATTAACTCTATCAACAGTATTATGACGTTTAAAGGGATAACAAAAGCAGCATTTTGGCAACTGGTATGCATACTGGTACTTGGTCTGGGAATATTTTCGGAAGGAAATGCCCAGCAACTCGACATGGAAAAATTCAAGGATATGGAACCCAGGAGTATCGGTCCTGCGGGTATGAGCGGACGTATCACCGCCATTGATGTCGTGGAATCCAATCCTGATATCATTTATGCCGGTTCTGCATCCGGCGGTTTATGGAAATCAACCAGCGGTGGGGTGGACTGGGAGCCGATCTTTGACGAGCAGAAGGCTGCTTCCATAGGTGCTGTAGATATCCACCAGAAAAACCCAAGCATTATCTGGGTCGGTACCGGTGAGGGTAACCCGAGAAACAGTCAGAGCCAGGGTGCCGGCATTTTCAAAAGCATTGATGGGGGAAGAACCTGGGAGTATATGGGACTTGAAAAAACAAGGAGTATCCATCGGGTCATCATCCATCCTGATAATCCCGATGTGGTTTATGCCGGTGTTCAGGGCAACGCCTGGGCGGATACCGAAGAACGAGGTGTCTACAAGACAACCGACGGTGGAGAGACCTGGGAGAAGATACTTTATAACAATACCCGCACCGGTATTGGCGACTTGGTCATGGACCCTTCAAATCCAAACAAACTGATAGCCGCGATGTGGGAATTTCGTCGCTGGCCGTGGTTTTTTGAATCCGGTGGAGAAGGATCTGGACTCTATATGACACTCGATGGGGGTGAAACCTGGGAAGAGCTGACTTCAGAAGATGGCCTTCCGGAAGGAGAGCTGGGAAGAATGGGGGTAGCCATAGCTCCCAGCAATCCGGAAATCGTCTATGCCATTATTGAATCCGAGGAAAATGCGATCTATCGCAGTACCGATGGGGGCTATACCTGGGAAGAACGGCAGGAGTTTGAAGACGACCGTGCTGTAGGCAATCGTCCCTTTTACTATGCTGAAATTTATGTGGATCCGTTCAATGAGAACCGTGTATTCAGTCTGTACACTTACATGTCAGAAAGCATTGACGGGGCCAAATCTTTTGAAAGTCTCTATCCCTATTACAACTGGGTGCATCCCGACCATCATGCATTCTGGCTCAGTGAGAAGAGCAAGGGTTTTATGATTGACGGGAATGACGGGGGATTGAACATAACCTATGACGGTGGTGACAACTGGCGGTTCATTCCCAATATTCCAGTCGGACAGTTTTATCATGTGAATGTGGATATGGAAATTCCCTATCACGTCTATGGGGGCATGCAGGACAACGGTTCCTGGCAAGGGCCTGCCTATGTATGGCGTAGCGGCGGCATCCGAAATGCTTATTGGGAAGAGCTCTATTTCGGTGACGGGTTTGATGTAATAATAGATCAAAGCAATCCACGCTATGCCTATGCAATGTCTCAGCAGGGTAATATTGGGAGGGTAGACCGGCAGACCGGAAGCGCTCGATTTGTGAAGCCGACACATCCCGAAGGAGAGCAGCTGCGCTTCAACTGGAACTCAGCCGTAAACTTTGATCCTTTCGATGACGAGACGATCTATTTCGGGAGTCAATATGTGCACAAAAGCACCGACCGCGGGGAATCCTGGGAGATCATATCGCCGGATTTGACTACCGACGATCCCGAAAAACAGCGGCAACATGAGAGCGGTGGTCTGACGATGGACGCCACCGGCGCCGAGAACTTTACTACTATACTTGCCATTGAACCGAGTCCACTGGAGCAGGGTTTACTTTGGGTCGGCACCGATGACGGCAAGATCCATATCACACGCGACGGCGGTGAAAACTGGACCGATCTAACCGGCAATCTCAAAGGTGTGCCGGAAGGTAGCTGGGTAGGACAGGTGAAAGCCTCGAATTTCAATCCCGGTGAGGCAGTAGCTGTGATCAACAATTACCGGCGAGGCGATTGGGGAGTCTATGTAATGAGAACAACCAACTATGGTAAAAGCTGGACCAATATTGCCAAAGACAAAGGCATGGAAGGATATGCGCTCTCCTATGTTCAAGATCCCGAAGAGGAAAATCTTGAATTTGTAGGCACCGAGCTAGGCCTCTATGTGAGTATAGACAAAGGAGATACCTGGACGAAGTGGACCAACGGTTATCCAACGGTTTCCACCTACGATATGGTGATTCATCCACGCGAGCACGACCTGGTGATCGGAACCTTCGGACGATCGTTCTGGGTGCTCGATGATATTCGTCCCCTGCGTGACCTTGCCGCTAACGGTGCGGATGAACTGGACAAAGCCGTCAAAGCTTTCGCTACCCCGGATGCCTACCTGGCAGAAATGCGGCAGGCGGCCGGAACCAGGTTCTCTGCGGATGGCATGTTTTCCGGTGAGAACCGTCCGGATGGTGCACGATTGACCTATTCGGTGAATAGCGAGGTACTGGCCGGCACAGAAGAAGGCAGTGATGGAGAAGATGAATCAATGGAGAAGGAGAAAGAGAAGGTAACTATTGAAATCTTCGATGCATCAGGCAATAAGATCAGGACACTGGAAGAAACACCTGATCAAGACGGAATCAACCGTACGACCTGGGGCCTGGAACGCAAGGGTGTTGAGAATCCCAGCCGTGAACTGCGACGCGAGAGGGATTCAGAACCCGGAGGAAGAACGGTGCTTCCCGGTAATTACAAAGTGAAGTTCACCTATGGGGATTTCTCAGATTCAACGATGGTAACCGTCAAGACCGATCCAAGAATAGAAATGCCGATGTCAGCACTGCGAGCTACGGCTGATTTGCGTTCGGAAGTGGATACGCTCCGTGCAAGGCTGGCTAAGTCTACAACCTCGCTGGCTGAAGCCCTGGAGATTGTGGAATTCAACGAACAGTTGGTTGAAAATGACAGTCGAGGTGAAGAGGAACTGCAGTCCTTCAAAGAAGCCAATGAGGAAATTAAAAAACAGATTACGGCTCTTCAGGACAGTGTATTCGGTGAAGAAGATGACCGGCAGGGCATCACTGACAATCCCAATATTACCGTGATGAACCGGTTGTATGCTCCCCTGCGATACCTGGGCGAGGATTACAACGGACCCGGAGAAACGGAACGTAACCTACTGCGACTGGCCAGAGAAGCGGTCAATGAAGCGATTGGAAATATCAACAGTTTCTTTGATACCGAGTGGCCTGCATACCGACGGACTATGGAAGAGGCCGACTTGACACCCTTCAAGGAGTTTGAACCGGTAGAAATGGAGTAGAATTAGTAATAGTCGTGAGTCTTGAGTGGAATATTTAGTAGAAAGTATAAAGTAGAGGTCGATTAATTTTATCGAGCCACTTCTTACTTCTTACTCATTTCTCATTTCTCATGACTCATGACTCACGACTCAATACCACAACCTCAACTTTTCAATTTTTCGTGGCTGTATGTATATTGAAAGTAAGTAATAAATCAACATCACGTCATGGAACCTATCGTTGAATTTTTTAGTGATCTGCCGACTGTTTTTCGGGCAGGTATCTTGATTGGCGGGATCTTTATTTTTTGGGTGATAGAGGGTGTTTTCCCCTTATTTGAATTTCAGTATAGGAAGGTACAGCATGCTCTAAAGAATTTTGTCCTCACCGGATTTTTCGTGCTGATCGGGCTGGGTTTTGCTGGGATCCTGCTGTGGTCTTCCGAGTATGTAACGGAAGTAGGTTTTGGTGTCTTGCAGTGGATCAGCATGCCCTTATGGCTGCAGGCAGTAGTTGGGGTTATGCTTCTTGATTTTTTTGGAGCGTACCTCATTCACTGGATTGAACACAAGGTTCGCATACTTTGGAAGTTTCACCTGGTGCATCACAGCGATACCACCGTTGATGTCACTACGGGATTGCGTCACCACCCGGGTGAAGCGGTCTTCAGGATGCTCTTTACCATATTGGGTGTCATCATGGTAGGTGCCCCCATCTGGATCGTGTTTCTGTACCAGAGTATCTCCGCCCTCTTTGCCCATATCACCCATGCCAACATCGAGATGCCCAGAAAAATAGATCGGGCCCTATCTTATGTTTTCATTACACCGCTAATGCACAAGGTGCATCATCACTACACCCAGCCGCTTACCGACACCAATTACGGAAACATCTTCGCCATTTGGGACCGGATCTTCGGCACCTTTGCCCAGGTAGATGATATCAAGGAACTGACTTATGGCATTGATACCCATATGGACCCCGAAGAGAATGATCGACTGGGCAATCTATTGAAAATACCTTTCCAGGAGTACCGCCCCCCGAAGGGCGCGAAGTTTGATGATTATGATTTGGAGAAGTGAGAAGGGAAGAGTAGAAAGAAAATAGAATTCAGAACTCAGGAGTCAGAATTCAGAATGACTTAGCTCCGAGGTGGTTGTACCACCGAAGAATGGGCATTTGGTTAATATTTCAATTATAACTCCGTTATCGTCGGAAGTAAAACTCCCTCAAAACCAATAGTGTGATAGGGAGACAATTGAAGAAGCATATCCAGATTCCAACCTCTAACTTCCATCTTCTGACTCCTGAGTTCTGAATTCTTCACACCCATCACTCCTTACTCATTACTCATTACTCCTCACCTTCTCCCAAACCACACTCAGTAAAAATCCGACCGAAACAACCACTCCGGTACCCAGGGGATTGAGCCAGAGATATTCAATGGTTTTCTCAAATCCTTCCGGAATATTGCTCCAGGGCATGACGAACTGGTAGACACCGGTTTCCGGATTGTCATACAGGCGATCGAAAATAAAGACGGAGCTCATGCCGCAGATCAGTCCGGTGAGAGCACCAAAACCGTTGGCCTTTTTTACCCAGAGCAGCAGGATGAATATGCCAAGAATGGAACCGTAAAAATAGCTGCCCACCTTGTTGACCAGTTCTATAATGGATCGTGTCTCTCCCAGGGCCAGTGCGGCAAGTGTTGCCAGCAAACCCCAGAACAGGGTTACGGCGCGGGATGATTTCAGGTACCAGGCTTCACTGCGTTCATTTTTATTAAGTCTTCGGTACCAATCCACAATAAATACCGTAGAAAGGGCATTGAGCTCACTGTCTATACTCGAGAGCGCCGCCGCAAAGATACCGGCAATGATGAGACCAATGATACCTATAGGGATCTCATTGACTATGAAATAGGGGAAGATATAATTGGTATCGTTGATACTCGATTGGGTGATGCGCTCCTGCCGTTCTTGTTCCTTATCACGTATTTCATTGAGGTAATTGTCGGCTTCAACAAAAGCCTGGGCGTTGTTCTGGTTCTTACTTTCCAGCAAATCCCTGGCAGCTTCTTTGCGCTTAAGATAGGCGGCCTGGTATTCCTGTTCCAGCACTTCACCGGCTACAATCTCTGAATTTTGCACGGTATCGGGTTCCACCGATCGAAAGGTAAGCGGGGCCGGTCCAAAAATATAAAAGACGTACAACATAACTCCCAGCAGCAGGATAAAGAACTGCATGGGTATTTTGGCATAGGCAGTAAGCAGCAGTGATTTACGGGCATCTTTTAGTGATACCGCTGTCAGGTAACGCTGCACTTGGCTTTGATCCGTCCCGAAATAGGAGAGCATTAAAAAGAGTGCTGCAATTACTCCGGTCCAGATATTGTATTTCTCGCTGATGTCAAAATTGAGATCCAGGGCTTCCAGCTTTCCGAGTGTTCCTGCCAGGTAAAAGGAATCGGAAATACTAACGTCGGGTGGCAGGCTTGTGATAATCCAGTAAAAGGAGAATATGAGACCGAACAGCATCACGGTCATCTGCTTGACATCGGTATGAATCACCCCGGAAATACCGCCTACCATGGTGTAGAATGTGGCCGTAATACCTATGATGAGTATCGTAGGAGCCAGTGGGAAATCCAGCAACAGGGCCAGTACATATGAAGGAGCTGCGATAATAATACCGAGGCCTAACCCTCGGGAAAACAGGAATAGCAGGCTGGTAAAGAGGCGGGTTTTGAGTCCAAAACGTTCTTCCAGTACCTCATAGGCGCTGAAATTTTGAAGCTTGTGGAAAAAAGGCACCAGCGTGACGCAGAGCAAAATCATGGCAAAAGGCACGGCCAGGTAGATCTGTACAAAGCGCATGTCTTCCACATAAGCCTGACCGGTCGTGCCGATAAAGGTGATGGCAGAAGCCTGGGTTGCCATAACCGATAGTCCCATTGCCCACCAGGGCATGGAACGGTTTGCCAGGAAAAAGCCCTCAATGTTACTCGACTCTTTACCGTGCCGGGTACCGTCCCATATGGTATAGGCCAGGAAGGCTATAAGAATTGCCCAGTCTATCCAATGCATATGATCTAAATGGGATTGTTAAACAGGAAGGTGAAAATGCCCAGCAAGATAATATACAGCAGCCCTAAAGAAAAAACGAACCAGTAGGTGCGGGGCCCAATCTCTTTTTTTGATTTGTTATCTTCCATGTTGGTCTGTGAAATAGTTGCAGAAATCCTGTTATATACTAAGGAATGCAGAATTCAGGAGTCAGAATGGTATACAGAAGGTTCTATTTCCTGAATTCAGACTTCTGGATTCTGCTTTTCCGGAACTTTATCCTCAGTTTTCATTTGATTATATAAGAATCCCTTTGAAATACCAATTAGTTTAATTTTGATGATGGCAAGAATGGTCAAAAGATCAGTGTTATTTGTTGTAGGACTAATGGTGTTAGCCGCCTGTAGTTCTCCCCAAAAGAATATGGAAAAATTACTTGCGGGAAAAAGTTACGGTGGAGTTATACCCTGTGCGGATTGCGAAGGAATTGCCTATAGCCTAAGCTTCTATGCCAATAGCCGTTTTCAGAGTGAATCTATGTACATCGGCAAAAGTAACAAGACATTTATCAGTGAAGGATCCTGGCAGACGGCTGGAGATTCAACCATTACCCTGCTTCCGGAAGAAGGGGATTCCCGCCGATTAAAAGTTGTTGGTGGAGAGTTCCTGCTGTTGGATCGGTTAGGGGAAGAAATTGAAGGTAAACTTGCTTCAAGATATATGTTGCGGAATACCGATCACAGGTCTCTTATGGGAACGATACATGCCGATGATAGCACATCTATCGATTTCAAGGCTCATGGCAATGAACCTTTCTGGGGACTTGAAATCGACCGGGATTCGCTGATTACTTTTAAAGTAGTCAGCGGTGATTCGTTGGGAGTGGTTATTGCTGATGTAAAAGCTGATTCTAGTGGTGGAGAGCTTACATTTTTAAGTAAACCGAATAACGATTCCCTGAATATTGCATTGCACCCCATCGGCTGCATGGACAACATGTCGGGAAAGGTCTATGATTACCGAGTATTTGTAACTCAAGGGGAGAAGAAGTATTTCGGTTGCGGTGGTTTTATTCAATAGAGCACGGATGAAGCGGAACAAACTGATTTACGCTGATTTTGTTATGAAGTGGAGCCGGATGATTTCAATATATTTTTAAGTGCTTCTATATCTTCTTCCTCATTATACACGTTCGGTGCGATTCGAATGGCTGAGCCCCTGACGGATACATGAATATTATGATCGGTGAGATTTTGTTGCAGTTCTTTGGCTGAGATGTGTTCCGGCAGACGGATGCCGAAGAGGTGGTGGCTTCTCCATTCCGTGTCCTCTATCTGAAATCCTAATTGTGGCAGTTCTTCTACCAGCTGTTGGGTGAGATCCTTGCAATAGTTTTGAATATTTTTCGGTTCCCACTCCAGCAGTTGCTCCAGAGCTTTGATCATCATTGGCACGAGGATGAAATTGCTGCGTTCTCCTACATCAAAGCGGATAGAGCCCGGTTGGTATTCATCCACATAATTGACCAGTCCGGCAAAATCCTCACTTCCTTTGCGATCCAGCCAGCCTTCTTCCAGCGGGATACCTTCCCGAAATCTCGGTCCGAAGTAACCCAGGGCTATGGAATACGGTCCCATGAGCCACTTGTAACCGGCACAGATCAGGGCATCCGGCCGGATTTCCTGAATGTCAAAGGGTAGAGCTCCCACTGACTGTGTTCCATCAATAACCAGGAAGGCACCGATTTCACGACATTTTTTGCCAATGGAGATCAAATCAAAGAGCGTGCCGTCGGTCCAGTGAACATTTCCGATGGCGACCATCAGCGTATTTTTGTCGATGGCATCCAGGATGTGTTCATTCCACCGCTTGCCGCGTCCTTTCGGTTTATCAGGGGCCTTGATGATTTCTAATTGTGCATCCGTTTCATCACAATACCGCATCCAGGGATAGACATTGCTCGGAAATTGCTCCCCCACTACGATGATCTTTTTGGAGGTATCTCGCGGGAGGTTTTTAGCAACAGTTGAAAGACCGTAAGAGGCAGAAGGGAGGATGGCAACCCGGTTGGCCTTCGGAGCATTCACCAATTGTGCGAAGAGACTGCGCAGGCGGTCGCTGTCTTTGAAAAAATGCTCGGGAGATACTTTCCACGGAGTTCGTTTCTGCTCAATGCCTCGTTTCCCGGCTTCTTCCACCGATTTCAGTATCGGGGAAAAGTATGCGCAGTTCAGATAATGATGATCTTCAGGAAGAGAAAACAGGTGTTTCTGGCAGTCCATAGTCAGAATTCAGGGTTCAAGTTACAAGATTAAGGCATTGTAGTTAAGAACAGTAAACGTTCAAGATGATACTTTCAACTATCAACATGTAACTTGTCTGTGATTTTAAAACTCTCAGGTCCGAACTGAAACAGCACATCCAGGATGCAGCACCACGGTTCAAAACCGTCAAAATGCTGCCGGTACTCGGGATGTTTAAAATCCGGTTCTGCTTTACACTCAGCCTGACGCAGGTAATGTCGGCTGTCGTGCTCCTGGAAGAGGGTGCTAGCCCCCAAACGTTTTACAAGCTCATCAGGATTGGATGTATACTCTTCAAGATCGCTAGCGAATTCATAATGTATAGAAAGCTCCATAAACTGAAACAATCGTTTTTGGATATGTAATATAAAAGGCTTCAGGTATTTATATTCACCCGCTGATCTGAAATCGGCATTGATTTCCGGCTCGTAAAAATCATAATACACACTGTTGCGATAGTTGTACCTGATGCTACGTAACAATGGAGTGATCCAGTCTTCACTATGATCAATACGAACATCTTTAATGGCTTTCTTACGATCTTCGGTGAGGATGGGAATATTGATCCACTGTGTGCCCTCCGGTGTTCTGATTTGAGTCCTGTGAACCCGGCTCTTGCGTGACCACTGCTCGACATCCTGCAATACAACCCGATCGGCCTGCAGAATAATGGCCAGGTCATACAAATTCGGGGCAAATTGCGGGGTTAAGAGTGCGAGTTTCATATTACCACTAAGACACTTAATTCACTTAGCATTTATTATTCTTTATCGAGTTTTGCGAATTCTTCTGTAACAAGCGGTACCAGATTATGTACTATATTTTCGCAATGGAAATTGATGAGCAACCCTTTTGGTTTTTGAGTCAGCCTAAGATACGTCAATAACTGTGCTTTGAAAACCGGTAAAATTAGTTCAACAGCTTTCAACTCTACAATGACTAAATCATTGACAAGTAAATCTAATTTTAAACTTTGATCCAGAAGTCTGCTCTTATAATAAATTGGAATAGTTAACTGAGATATGACTTTTAAACCTTGTTCTTTTATCTCTTCAATCAAGCATTTTTCATAAATAGACTCCAACAGTCCCGGACCAAGATTTTTATGCACTTCAATGGCACAGCCAACTACATCATAAGCTATCTGATTAACATACTTTTGAGTGACCTTCATAATAATATTTAGTGACCAATGGTGCCTTAGTGGTTATTTGTATGACCGATGATGAGCTGATTCCTTACATTTATTTAAATGATACTTATTAGCACCTATGCCTCAGAAGCTTTATTTTTGACCACGCTAAAAAGTAATTCGAAAAACATTTCAAACATTATTTATGGAAGGCACTGTACGTGTACGTTTTGCCCCTTCGCCGACGGGTATGTTGCATATCGGCGGACTAAGAACCGCACTGTTTAACTATTTGTTTGCTAAAGGTCATCCGGGCGGAGTTTTTGTGCTGCGCATTGAAGACACTGATCGATCACGATACGTCGAGGAAGCCGAAGAGGATATCGTCAATTCCCTGGTTTGGGCGGGAATGGATTTCGACGAAGGTCCCGGCAAGCCCGGAAAATTCGGCCCCTACCGTCAAAGCGAACGCAAGGATATCTATGAAGACTATGCCGAACAGCTGGTAGAGCAGGGCAATGCCTATTATGCCTTCGACACTACCGAAGAACTGGACCAGATGCGCGAGCGTCTTCAAAAGTCGGGCAATCCTTCTCCGAAATATGATGCCATCACCCGCATGTCCATGAAAAACAGCCTCACCTTGCCGCAGGAGGAAGTTGAGCGCAAGCTCGAAGAGGGTGAGGAATATGTAATACGCCTAAAGGTACCTCGTCGTGAAACCATCCGTTTTGAAGACGAGATCCGTGGATTTGTGTCTTTTGAAAGCAAGGGACTGGACGATCAGGTACTGCTGAAATCTGACGGCATGCCGACCTATCACCTGGCGAATGTAGTGGATGATCATCTGATGGAAATCACCCACGTGATTCGCGGTGAAGAGTGGCTCAGCAGTGCACCCAAGCACATTTTGATGTACGAGTATTTCGGCTGGGAGCCACCCAAAATGGCTCACCTTCCTTTGATTATGTCACCTAGCGGGGGCAAGCTTTCGAAGCGAAAAGCTGAGACTGAGGGCATTCCCATTAATACCCGGGATTATATCGAACAGAAGTTTGAGCCCGAAGCACTGGTCAACTTTTTGGCCTACCTGGGGTGGAGTCCGGGCGACGATTCCGAGATTCATTCCCTGGAAGAACTGACCGAAATGTTTAGTCTGGATCGCGTCAGCAAGGGCGGGGCTGTATTCGACTACAAAAAACTGATCTGGTATAATGAGCACTACCTGCGGGAAAAACCGGCAGAGCAGCTGTATCCGAAAATACGAACCATCGCCGAAGAGCATGGCATCACTCCTGACAAAGCCTATATGCTTGAGATCATCCCACTAATGAAGGAGCGGGTCAGCAAGATTGAGGATTTCATTACCCAGGGTAAGTTCTTTTTCGAAGATCCTGAGGAGTACGAAGAGCAGGCTAAAAAGAAATGGAAAGACGACAGCGCGGAACTGCTTGAAGCCTATCTGGAAAAGCTGGAAGATATTGATGACAAATATTTCAAAGCCGATACGCTTAAATCCAATCTGAAAGAGGTCATTGATGCCCACGATGTTGGATTCGGCAAGCTGATGATGCCTTTGCGAATTGCCACAACCGGGATGGGGCACGGACCCGATCTGTTCCCCTCGCTGGAGCTACTGGGCAAGGAGACCACCATCCGAAGAATTCAACGAGCTGTTGAAGAACTGGGCTAATATGATGGAACACGGGTGACACAGATTTAACTGATTGTAAAGGTTAAATGGCTAAGTAAAATGACCAGACGATAACCGGCCCAATTATAAAAATCTGTGAACGGTGTTGTATTTTCTAAGATCATTTATGTATTGTTGGTCTGTCATTTGATTTAATTAGGCATGTGATCTTATGAAGCAAAAATTTTTACTCTTAGGCCTCTGTGCCTTTGCCATACTTATTTGGGTGAATTCAGGATTCGCTGCTCCGGAGACCGCAGAACTTGCCCAAGAGACTGCTCAACAGGCCTCCGGAAGTCAGGTTTCCTGGACCAGCATCCTGCCTCCGCTGGTTGCTATCGGCATTGCCTTGATTTTCAAGCAGGTCCTTTTTGCCTTGTTTCTTGGCATCTGGTCAGGTGCGCTGCTCTCAACCGGCTTCAGCTTTGCCAATATCTTCAATACGTTCTTTACCACTCTCACTGACTATATTGTTCCTGCTGCTGCCGATGAGAGTCATATGAGCATCATGATTTTTACGATACTGATCGGTGGAATGGTCGGAATTATAACCGACAATGGTGGAACGCGAGGGGTCATCCGGGCAATCACACGATTTATTAAGACCAAGGTGCAGGGCCAGTTGGTTACTGCGCTGATGGGCTTTATCGTCTTTTTTGATGATTACGCCAATACCATGGTAGTTGGCAACACCATGCGACCTCTTACCGACAGGTTGCGCATTTCACGGGCCAAGCTGGCTTACCTGGTGGATGCTACGGCAGCACCTATCGCCACAGTTGCACTGGTCAGTACCTGGATCGGTGCAATGGTTGGCTTTATCGCGGATGCGGAATCCAAAATGCCGAACTTCAATGAGGCGGCCTACGCAGTATTTATTAATTCTCTGCCCTACAACTTCTATGCGTTTTTTACCATACTTTTTGTAATACTAATTGCATGGTCGGGTCGAGACTTTTCAACCATGCTAAAGTCTCGTATCAACCTTTATAAGGCCAAGCATGATCCGCATTTAGATACCTATAACCTTTGGAAAGATAAGATTGATGAGGATGAGAAAGAGAAAAAAACTACCCACTGGGTAAATGCAGCTCTGCCAATACTCACACTTGTTTTTGGTACCATTGCCGGACTTGTAATCACCGGTGAAGGGAATACCATTCAGGAGATTATCGAGACGGCTGATTCGTATAAGGCATTGCTTTGGGGGTCACTCTTATCGATTGCCGTGGCCATAATCATGACCTTGGTACAAAAAATTCTAAGTGTTGAGAAAATGCTGGAGGGCATGCTGGAGGGCATGCATACCATGTTCGACGGTCTTCTGATCTTGGTACTGGCATGGTCACTGAGTGCAGTCACTGTTGAATTGGGTACTGCAGACTATTTGATGTCAGTTTTCGGAGAGACACTGAATCCCTTCTGGTTGCCGGCGCTGGTGCTGATACTTTCGGCACTAACTGCTTTTGCCACTGGATCCAGCTGGGGCACTATGGGTATCCTGATGCCGCTGGTCGTTCCTCTGGCCTGGGAGATCGGTAATAACAGCGGATTACCTTTTGAAGTGACCCATGAAATTATTTACGCTTCCGTAAGTTCCGTTCTGGCAGGATCGGTTTGGGGAGATCACTGTTCACCTATATCCGATACCACTATTTTGAGCTCTATAGCTACCCAGTGCGATCATGTGGAGCATGTCAACACCCAACTGCCCTATGCGATGATTGTCGGTACCATAAGTGTTATAGGCATGATCGGAATGCTGGTTCTTGGCATACCGTGGTGGATCATTTATCCGATGGGTGTGGTAGCCATTGTGACAATCATTTATACCTTCGGTAAAGTACCCGATCCTGCCGATTACACTCCCGAAGGTAAAGCTCCTGCCGTCACACGTATAGAGTGAATGGAACACATATGACGCAGGTTGAACAGATCCGCGTCATCCGTGTTCTATAAAAAATTCGTAGCGGTTTGTGTTTTCTACTTCCATGCTACCGTTTTGGTACCGTCGTTCTTCAAAAATAACCTTACCTGATTTTTCTACGAGAATTACTGTAGAGTTGCGCGTACCGTATCGATCCGTCTTGATAAAAATTGGCGATACAGCCTTCTCAAGCTCATGCGGTATTCCGGTATCCGGCAGCTCCTCCTCCGAGGCCTGTGTATCATCCTGCAACAAGTCAAAAAGCTTTTCTTCCGAAACCTCGCCGGATCGTATCAAAGTATCCAATGCCTTTTTAGCTCTCGTAACCTTAGGCCACGGTGTATCCAGCAGTTTATTACTAAGCCCGTAAAGACCGGCTTCAAGTCTCCGAATTTCATTCTGCTGATTCGAGTAGTACATCAGTCCCGTCTCACCATCACTTAGGTTACCGCTCAGCAAGTTAAAGCCGTTATACTGATTTGCTTTTTTATCAACATCCTTTAAATATTGATCTATTGTTTTACCTTCCTTCAGGTAATCGAGAACCAGATGGCCCCTGCTTGGAGGATCTTCTTTCTGAATGGAGGGGTCCCGGTAGTTGGTAAGTGCTGAAAATTTTCCGTTTTTGGTGATCCCAAGCCAGGTTCCGCCGGCTTGTAAATCCTTGCCGGCCAGGATATTCGGATGGTCACTCCAAAATTTGGCGGGACGTGTAGGCCGATCATAAAATTCATCACGATTGGTGGCAAAGACAAAATCATAAATTGGATGCTGCTTGTAAGAGAATACCAGGAGACACATGTCGGTTATGCTGATTGATGTTATTAGAATTCAGGCTAAACGTTTATTAGCAGACGAATATGTTATACCTGACTTCAAACAGAGTGAACATAACGGAATTTCTCGAAACAAATTGGCATATTCCTCGTGAGGTTATGTTGGGTGAAAATTAAATGTAATAGGGCATATGTCTCTTATTAAACAAAATCATGCTTTCGGGCTTTGGGATTATCTATTCCTTTGTGCAGGTATTCTTACAGGGGCTTGGTTTTTCCTGTCGTATCAATCACAGGATCCCAGAAGCGCAATGGATTCCTCCTACAATGAGCAATCGGCGACCTTAAAAGCTGCCGAGGTCCTGAACAATTTTGGCTATTCTACGGATCAGTTGAGTACGCTGGCCGATTTTCAAGTGTATAGTGATTTGCTGGAAAGCCTGCAGGAAGATCTGGGAAGGCAGGTAGCCATCCGATCGATGAAAGACTCAGCGGATAGCCAGGTATTTCCATTTTATTGGAATCTGCGATTCTACAACTCGGAAGAGACTGAAAGCATGGAGGTTGGCGGCGCTAATGATGAGAACTCTCTGGTGATTCAACTGGATAGTAAAGGTCGTTGGATGGGTCTCCATAACGAGGGAGAAAAATTACCACAGAGACAACTTAATCGTGAAGCTCTACAATATGCATTTAAGGAAGACAGCAGCAGGGATCTATGGAAAACTGTGCCAGATTCCGCCTGGGACGGAGTATTAAGCTTTGATGTGGAGAACGGGTATGATGTTACTTCACTTGGATTACCTGAAGCTGAGAAGTCAGAAGATCAGGCCCATATATTTTCCCTGTTTGAACTCAAGCGATTGGGGGAATACTATCTAAACAACTCAGCATGGAATCCGGATAAATTAGTACTTCAAGATGTTCAGATTACAACACTAAATGAAATCAGGGCTGCGGTTCTCAGTTTTCAGACTACTGCCTTGGATCTGGACCAGCAGGTAAGCCTTGAGCTCACAGTGATGCCAACGGGCTCGGTTCTGAATTTGGAGTCCGATTATAACCCGTCTGCAGAGTCTTCTTCCACTCCGGGAGTGAGACAGTTGGTCATCCTGGCTGCACTGTTCATCTTCGGCGTAGTTGCACTATTCACCTTTTTCTTTAGAATGAGAGCACGTGCTGTAGATACAAAATCCTCACTGGTGATCAGTATCATTGGCGGGCTCCTGATCCCCACAGTTATCTTTTTGCAAAATCTGGATTCCTTCAACTTGTTTGAAGGAGGAGCAATTTGGCCCGGCCTTATTTTCATTGCCATCCAAATGGCCTTCTTTGGAGCAATAGGATCAGTGGGCTTTTTTGTGCTGGCTTCTATTGGCGACTCAATAACACGTCAGCATTGGCAAAAGAAATTGGTTTGTTATGATTACCTCCGGCAGGGCATGTTTTTCAATCGGCCGGTGGGTGAAGTGCTACTTCGCTCGGTTGTATTGATGTTAATGCTATCGGGATTGTGGTCCCTCTTACTATGGATTTTCCCCAACTTCTATTTCAGTCTTGAACAAACATTTCTCAATTATGAAGCCGCATGGGCACCCTTATTCGTTCTGCTCGATAATACCTGGTATAGCCTGATCAATATCTTGGGTATCTATCTGGTAGCGGGCTCTTTGGTTTATGCACGTTTGAAAAATCAGTGGGTGTTTGCGCTCTTCACAGCTATAGCCTTTGCACTGATCGTTCCGATTCCTTTTTATTATGGGCCGGTTTTGGAGCAGTTTATTGTACTTGGCATACTGGGCCTTGGAATGGCTCTGATCTATCTGAAATGGGATTTTCTGACCCTTCTGTTTTCACACTATCTGTTTATCACACTGATTCTTGTATCCGGGGGCTGGCTGGTTGGATCTTCTCCTGACCTTTATGTTTTTGTGAACTTTATCATCTTCCTCATATTTATTGTGGGATGGGCGATATTTTCCATAGTAAAAGGTAAAGAGGAAAAGTCCCTGCCCAGCTACGTGCCGGAATACGTGGAAGAACTTGCCCAGGAAGAACGCATCAAACAGGAGCTTCAGATTGCACGGGGGGTACAAAACTCATTTCTACCTACGAAGACACCTGAACTTGAAGGCCTGGACATTGCTGCGCTTTGCCAGCCGGCCTATGAAACAGGGGGTGACTATTATGATTTCATCCAGCTGGATGATCACCGTGTGGCTGTTACCATCGGGGATGTGAGTGGAAAAGGAATTCAGGCCGCCTTTTATATGACTTTTACCAAAGGGATTCTACACTCTCTATGCAGGGAAACCGAATCTCCCGCTGAGTTGCTGAAAAAAGCCAATCGCCTGTTTTGTGATAATGCCAGTAAAGGGACCTTTATATCTCTTGTCTACGGCATTGTGGATATGAAGAATAAGACCTTTACATTTTCCAGGGCGGGTCACAATCCAATATTGCATCTCAAGGCCAAAGACGGCACGTTAAATGAACTTCAGCCGAACGGACTTGGTTTAGGTCTTACTAAAACTGCATCCTTTGATGATAATATAAAGGAAGTGCAGCTTGCGCTGGGCGAAGGCGATATGCTGGTGCTATACACCGATGGTATTGTGGAAGCTTTAAACGAGACCCACCAGTTTTACGGAGGAAACCGGTTACTGGACCAGCTGAAGAACCAGAAAAATAAGTCCTCACAGGAAATAATAGATATTCTCTCAGAAGATGTATCTTCCTTTATCGGTTCGGCCAAACAGCATGATGATATGACCATGATGGTTATTAAAATGAATAAACACTAAATTTAGGGTCTTAATCATAAAACAAGAATTGTAACGTTTCTCTGACCGAACAGTGATTCTAGAATAAAATCAGTTATGAAATTGAAGTATTTTTTATTTTTGCTTCCTCTTGTGGCATTGGTAGCACTTGGTGCCTACAACGGGGATGAAGCGGAGGAAGCCGAAGGAATTACCTGGTATTCCATGAAGGAGGCCCAGGATCTTGCTGCCGAAAATAACAAGAAAGTACTGGTCTACGCGGAAGCCGTTTGGTGTACCTACTGCAAGAAAATGGAGAATGAGGTCTTCCCAAAACAGGAAGTAATAGACTCCATTGCCCGCTATTACTATCCGGTTCGAGTGGATATAGAATCGGACAAGAAACATGAATTTAATGAAGAGACATTGACGGGCAGCCAGTTTGCACAGAAGTACCGGGTTCAGGGCACACCGACGTTCTTCTTTATTGACGAAGGAGGAAATATATTAGGCGCCCAGCCGGGTTATATTCCCCCTGACGTGTTTACCAATCTACTCGCTTTTGTTGGGTCTGATGCCCACGAAAGGGTATCTTTTGAAGAGTATACCGAAGAGAATAAAAACTGATACCCGGTGTGTAATAATTTTACCCATTTGGTATATTTCAATCTAACCAGTTAAGGAATTTCCACTTTACCTAATGATATGGTTTTAAGCCAGTCTGTCGAAGACTATCTAAAAGCAATTTACAAACTCGAGACTAAGGAAAAAGGCGCTTCTACAACCCGTATAGCTGAAGCATTGGATGTTTCCTCGGCTTCCGCAACCAACATGGTGAAGCGCCTGTCAGATATGGGATTGGTAAAATACAAATCCTACAAGGGAGCCAATCTTACAGAATCCGGACGGAAAATAGCCCTGGAAATAATTCGCCATCACCGCCTGTTGGAACTCTATTTGCTCGAAGTGATGGGATATTCATGGGATGAAGTGCATGATGAAGCCGAAAAGCTGGAGCACCATATTTCCGAACAGTTTGAGGATAAAATTGCAGAGTTGCTGGATAATCCCACGCATGACCCCCACGGTGATCCCATTCCTACCAAAGAGGGTATCATGCCTGAAATGGATGCTAAATCACTGGTGAATGCCGAAGAGGGGCAACTCTACCTTGTAAGCCGTGTGAAGAATCAAGACCCGGAGCTGTTGCGGTATCTTGAGAAAATCGGACTGCTCCCCGGTGCGAAGCTGGAGATCAAGGATAAGGGGCCTTTCCGAGGACCAATCACACTGTTGATAGAAAATAGTGAACAGGTGCTGGGCCATGAAGTGGCAGAACACATCCTAATTGCCGAACTCCCGGAATAAACTCTGTGCACCTCTTTTTCCCTCTTAGCAACTCTGTGAAATAGCCTTGAGCAGTTGTTACACCGATGGGCACAGAGAAGCACAGAGTTGCACGATGATCCACAGAGCTATACAGAGGAATTACTTTATCGCAGGTTGAAATTTATTCCGATTAGGAACCGACGCTCTTGTATCGGCCCGAACACATGGTCCGTTGCAAAATCATCACTGAAGGGACGGTCAGGTGCAATTAACGGATTCTCCTGGGTATAGTTGAAAATATTTTTGACCGATCCGTAAACTTCGATATTCTCAGAAAGTCTTTTGCTGACTTTCACATTTTGTTCGGTATAGATCTCGGATTTATTAACAGCATCGGGATATTCCGGCAATTCCATACTTCCAACTAGGCGTCCGGTGTAGTCAAAATAAGTAGCAATTGATTCGATACCATAAGAGATAGAGAAGTTGCCCGTGAAGTTAGGTGCAAAGGGCAGAGTGTCTTTACCATTTCCTGTATCCTGGTAAACATCCTGAAAGGTAATCCCCACTGAATATTGCAACGGTCCGGGAAAATTGTGGGCAGCGGTGAAAGCAAGTCCTTGCGAGACAGAGTGCCCTTGCAAGTTGCTGTAACGAATTTCGTTGGGATTGGAATAATTGGGAATAATTCTGTTGCTGAAACGGGTATAGAAGAGATCGAAATCCATATTGAGGACCGAATTTCCGATATCCACGATCTGGTTTATATTGACTGTACCATTATAGGACTTTTCAGGGTCGAGGCTTTCGGAGATGACTACCTGACGGGAACCGGACAGTATATCATGCTCTTCCGTAAACAGGTTCACAATACGAAAACCCGTACCTGCATTAAAACGAATAGTAGTGTGATGAGTTGGGCTTAATTTCAGGTTAAAACGAGGAGAGAATATGAAGCCGTGATCACTGTAGTGGTCAACTCTCAAACCTGCCAGCATTCTGGCCACTTCACTGAATATGTGTTCATATTGCCCAAAAATTCCCGGTGTAAAGCGACGGTCTTCGGAGCCGTCATCGAGCCTTTGCTCATCAAATGTCTGATCGAGTGCATCATAGCGAATGGTACTTCCAAGCAATAGCTGACGATCATAGCGGAACCTCTTATCCCAAACCAGATTGGTGAAAAATATCTGCTGGCCGGCTTGGTAGCGGTAATCCCCATAGTAACTGTCCTGATCGTGATAGCTGTAGGAATAATCCAATCGAATCGTTTCCTCCAAAGGAAGCTCATAGGTACCGATTACTTCAAGGCGATTAGTAGTTATATATTCACCATAAACAGTATCGCTTCCACGTAGCTCTTTTGAATACTCGGGGGTGCCGCCCAGTCGGTCTTCAAAGTAATATTTTAGAGCAATATCCAGACGTCTGGCCTGTGGTCTGGTTATACTCCATTTATTAAACAGGGATATGCGCTTCCGTTTTGTAGCATCGGCAAAATTGTCATTATTGTGATCCAGGAACCGGTCAAAGTAAAAAGCATTTCCGCTGAAAAACGTCTGAAACCCTTCTGTCGGAGGCGAATAAGAGAAATCCAGATTATTTTCCAGATGAGAACTGGTATATCCACTAAGATTCAAACGTGATGCCGTAGCCGGATCTTTGGTGCGTACATTGATAACCCCGCCCATTGCTTCCGAGCCATAGAGTGTAGAATTCGGACCTTTGATGATTTCGATACTTTCGATTATCCCGGGATTGATGCCGTTCAGACCGTAAACCGAAGCGAGGGAACCCATAATCGGCATGCCGTCAATCAGTACCGAAGTATAAGGACCTTCCATACCATTGATTCGTATACTGCTGGTACCGCAGACTCCGCAAGAGACCTCATTATAAAGTCCGTTGATAAATCCTACAGACTCCATAATGTTGTTGGATGGATTCTTTTCGAGAAATTTGTTGGATACCACATTAACCTTTACCGGAGAATCTTTAACATAGGTTTCTTTCATGGTACCGGTTACAACCACCTGGTCAAGTTCCAGCAGCGACTCTTCCAGTTCCAGGGTGATTTGTGTTGTCTCGCCTGCTTGCACCGCGACATCTTTGGTAACCGGCCTGTAGCCGACTGCTGATGCCCTAAGCCGATAGGTTCCCGGGGAGATGTTTTGAATGGCAAATTTCCCTTTTTTATCTGAAGCACTGCCTTTTTGCAGGCTCTCGATGCCAACATTCACTCCGGGTACAGGTTCTCCATTGTGAGTAACGGAACCTTCTATTCGTCCGTCGGAGGATTGTGCCAGGGCACTTAAAGAGGATGAAAGAAATAAGAACAATAATAATTTTTTCATGGCTTATAATAAATTTAGACAAAGCTAAAATTAATATAAGACATAAAATATATTTAGCCAAGGCTAAATTATACTCTGTGTATCTCTGCTTTACTCTGTGAAATAGCCCTGAAAAGTTATACCACAGAGTACCACAAAGAAGCACGGAGGTGCGCAGAGATTATACCAGCCAGAAACCGGCTACAAAGTATAGCAGAACAGCAAAGGTGCCGGTAACCAGTGCATAGGGTAGTTGGGTACGCACGTGGTCATAGTGGTCACAGCCTGCGGCCAGCGAAGAGATGATGGTTGTATCCGATATAGGTGAGCAGTGATCACCGAAAATTCCGCCCCCTATAAGTGCCGAGAGTACCAGCGAAGGGTGAATGCCCATGCTAAAAGCGAGAGGCAAACCAATTGGTACCATAATGGCAAAGGTTCCCCATGAGGTACCTGTTGTAAAGGCAATAACTCCGGCGGCAACAAAAATGAGAGGTGCTATGGTAATAGCCGGTAGAAATTGTCCGATCATGGATGCCACAAAAGAACCTGTACCAAGAGCCTGCAAACTGGCACCTAGTGCAAGTGAAAGCAGCACAATGCTTACTAATGGCAGCAGGTTGCTCATGCCGTCAAAAGTGATGTCAATCATCTCGCGGTGAGTAAATACTTTTTCACCAATGAGCATCAGGTAGCCAACCGCCACTGCCAGTACGGTTGCCCAAAGTACCGAGGTAGATCCGGAACCTTGCATTATATTGCCATCCCCGGTTATCCAGAGAAAGAATACGATTCCAAAGGTCATAAAACCCAGCGGCACCAGCATATAGCGTGCTTTGGTTGGCGGTTCGGGATCATCCAGTTCGGACTCGGTTTGGAAAGTCTCTGCGGTTTTCATCGGTCCATATACTTTGCCGGTCAGTACGGTGTAAAATACAAACGCAATCGTTGCAACTGCATAGAAATTCAACGGTATAGTCATGGCAAGGGTATAGACCGGTTCAGATAGCTCGTAGTTTGAAATGAGTCCCAGAAGATATGCCCCCCAGCCGTTGAGGAGCACTAGCACAGCTACAGGCGCGCAGGTAGAGTCAATGATATATGCCAGACGTTCCCGGCTCATCTTGAACTTATCAAACAGCCCGCGAGACAGGATTCCTGCGGTTAGAATACTCAGATTGGTTTCAATAAAGATAATTAGTCCGGTAAATGTGGTGAGCAGGCCAACCTGTCTGGGTGTTTTCGTAAGGCCCATGCCGGTCAGCTTTTTTACACAAGCACTAACTCCTCCCGACACCTGAATATATTCAATCAGTGCACCCACGATCAGACTGAAAAGAAGCACCCGTGTATTTCCCGGACTTTCAAAAACTGCAACAATACGGTCAATGGCACCGGTAAATCCCAGTGCGGGATGCCAGCCGGCGATGATTACCTCCGAAAAGAATAGAGCCAGCACCAAGGCAATAATTACTTCTTTCCTCCACACAGCAACAGCTATAGCCAGTATGGGAGGAAGTATGACAATCCAATCCATGTTACCTGAATGATTTTTGGCCGAGCCCCGGAATCAGCATTACAGTAGAATCTGCCCGGGCAACCAATGGTTTAGCATAATTAAGAGACCAATCCTACCATTTATTCATGAATCATCAAAATAGAATTGTCGGGCTTTATTCGGGCTTGAACGCCGAGCCTATGATGTGTGGGGAGACAACGGGGATGCTTACGTTGATGCGCTCCAGTTTAATATCCATGAACCCACTTTTCCGAATCCATTCCCCGGTTTCCCGGTTAGGATGGCAGCCGTCAGCCATGATCTTCCAAAAAGGAGTAATGCCGTTTTGCAGGGTTCTCAGCCAGCTCTGTTCCGATGCGGCTACATGTTCGATAAAATGAAAAACACCACCGGGCTTTAGGACACGGTAAATCTCTGACAGGCTCTGCTCAACGTCATTTACCGTACAAAGCACAAGGGTAGTTACCACTGCATCAAATTTGTTATCCTGACAGGGAATTTCTTCAGCATACCCGCTTATGATATGAACATCCTGTTCGACTTCTACGGCCTTTTCATGCAGATAGTCACGCATATAGGGGCTTGGTTCAAGCATCCATAGATCCAGATTCTCCGGGTAGTAGTCAAAGTTAGCTCCGGTTCCGGCCCCGATTTCAAGTACGCTTCCCGAAAGACCGGAAAACAGCTCCTTTTTGAATCGGTGGGTAAGCTTGTTGTAGGTATGCGTGCCCCTATTCAGAAACCAGGCATTAAGGCGGGAGATGAGACTGTATGTTTCATTTTCCGATTCCCTGATAACGGTCTCCCTACTCGTTAAGCAGCCTGTTTATTCTTGGTTCCAGCTCTTTTTGGGTGAGTGCCCCAACGGCAAAATACTGCAGATTTCCTTTTTTATTAATGATATAGGTTGTGGGAATGCCCATTGTCGGACCGTATTTGTCCATGACACTGCCATCGTCTATGAACATTGGGTAGTTTACCTCATATTTTTCCATGAAAGGCTTGACTACTGACTTGCCCTGTTCATCAATAGAAACACCCAGTATCACCAGTCCCTCTTCACGGTACTGATTGTACAGGTCAACGAAATCCGGAGTTTCGTCGTGGCAGGGGGCACACCAGGTTGCCCAAATATTCATTACTACCACTTTCCCCTGCTGTTCAGATAGGGTAAAGGTTTCTCCGTTCAAAAGAGTAACGGTAAAATCCTGAGCTTTGGCTTCTTTCTTTGCCGGGTAGAGGGTTGCCGAATAAGGGTCCAGCTGTTCTACGGGTTGCGGTGCCACGCCGGAATTGGTATCTGAATTTTTATTCTCATTGGAACAACCCAGTATTACCAGGAATCCAAGAAGCAAAATTAACGAGTCTCTACTGTTCATCGGCCTTTTGCTTTTCCCATTCCGATTTACTCATAATTTGTCCGGTTGGAGTGATGACTTCGCCGGGACCGGGTTCTTCTTGTGGAAATTTATCAATACCTACATTGGGGTCACGATCTTCAGGTACGTAATGAAAATGTGCCCCATGAGAGACAGCGGTGTAGGGTTTCGGGTTAAAGAAACCGAGGGCATCGGATAGGGCAAAACCCGCAGCGACTATCACCAGAACAATGAAAATGTATTTGAGTTTATTCTTGGAGGTCATGATTCTGCTTGCTTCATATTAAGCGGAAGTCAGATGTTCAGGTTGGGCAATCAGTGGCTTGCATAAACCTGGCGTGATCCGTCCTCCTGAAAAATCATTACGTCATAGGCATCATCAGGTCTGTTGGGATTTTCCATGCCCGGCGAACCGATGGGCATACCTGGTACTGCAATGCCCTTGGCATCGGGCTTCTCATTTAGAAGTCGCTCAATATCTTCAACCGGAACGTGACCTTCAACTACATAACCGTTTATGATTGAGGTGTGGCATGAGCTCATGTCGTTGGGTACCTTATTAGTGAACTTAAAAGCGGCAAGGTTGTCAATCGGCTGTTCGGTTACATCATAGCCATTGGCTTCCATGTAGCTTGCCCAATCCGCACAGCACACACAGCCTTCGTTCTTATACATAGTGAAGCTGGCTTTTTCAGCACCTCCGGAATTATCGGATCGGTTTTGGGAACAGGCAGATACCAAACCCAGAATTAACATTGCAAACAGGGTATTGTGAATTAACTTTCTCATAGTACAGATAAAATTAGGACTTTTTTATTGGACTCAAAGATAATGTGTTTTAAGGAGTAAAATAAACGAAAAGTATGGTCTTTACCGGTTGGCCCGGCGTTAGAATTATGACTGTTTATAGCTTTTTAATTTACGTTTTCAGTTTTGCTTCGATAAAGAAGAAATTCCAATAACGCCAGCTCCATTCCAAAACGTTAATCATTTGGAAACCGCACTCATTCAGCTGGTCTTGCATTTCAACGAATGATCGGGTATTAATATTTTCGGTGGTCCACCATGTAATTACCTTATTCACAAAACGAAAAAATCCAGATCGATTCCAGTCGAGTATATACACTCTTCCTCCCGGCTTTAATAGGCTGTGAAAGTGTTCAAGCGCATGTTTTTGGTTGCTGTAAAAGTGAAATGCATTTAAACAAAAAATTCGGTCAAAATGCCGGTCGTCAAATTCAAGTTTTTCTGCCGTTTGGTTGCTGAATGTAATCTTTGGGTGATCTGCCAATCGTTTTTGTGCAAATTCAAGCATTGTCTTCGAGGGATCATTGAGTACCAGTTTTTCAAAAGGGGCATCCAACTCCGTCAATTCTAAAGCTAGCAGTCCGGTTCCGCTGCTGACGTCCAGCAGGGTTTCTCCTTCCTCAATTTCGATATGCTTTAGAAAGATTTCATGGGTATGGTTGAGGTAGGCTTCCCATCTGTGTTCATACCTTTTAGCCTTACGATTGAATGCTTCTTCACTATAATGAGTCAAATCAGGTCTATTTCTTTAGCAGCCGTGATGAATTTGCCATAATTCCGATATCCGGCAGGGATTGGGCTGCTGCAGCGAGAATGGGAGGAAGGATGCCAAAGGCGGCTAGGGAGAGGCCTGCGATATTATAGGCTGTGGTAAATCCAAAGTTCCATCGAATGACCGTCATGGTTTTTTGTACCGATTCGAAAAGTTTGGGAATTAGCGACCAGTCATCACGCAGTAAAATAATATCGGCGGTTTCAATGGCTACGTCCGTGCCGGTAGTCCCCATGGCAATACCAACATCTGCCTGAGCCAGGGCAGGGGCATCGTTGACACCGTCGCCGACCATCACCACGACCTTGCCTTGAGACTGAAACTCCCTGACAATTCCGATTTTATCTTCAGGAAGCAATTCGGCTCGGTAATTGATACCGAGCCTTCCGGCGAGGTCCCGGGCAGTTTCGGTATTGTCACCTGTCAGCAGTTCAATGTGTGAGAAGCCAAATTTTTTGATATGGTCTATTGCCTCGCCTGCAGATTTCCGTTCCGTATCACGGGCAGTCAGCAGGCCTATCAGTTCGTTATCCTTCTGAACGGTGATGATGGTGTCACCCCGGTTTTTCAATTGTTGTATACGGTTTTCATAATCCTCAGTGGATTCAACCATTCGTTCATTACCCACTGTTATTATTCCCTGTTGAACCTTGGCCCTGACACCGTTACCGGTTAAAGATTCAAAATCTTGCGGTTTTTCCAGTGATAGATGCTCATTTCTGGCAGCCGTTACTATGGCTTTGCCCAGGGGATGTTCGGAATAAAATTCGGCGCTTGCGGCGAGTTTTAAGAGCTCTTCCCTCGAGCATCCGTTTAATGGTATGACCTCGCCAATGGAAGGTTCACCGAAAGTAAGGGTTCCTGTCTTATCCAGCAGCAATACATCGGCCTTCGCCAGCGATTCAATATATTTCCCGCCCTTAATAAGCAGGCCTCTTTTGGCGTTGGAACCGATGGATGCCAGCAGGGCTACAGGCGTTGCCAGGGCAAAGGCACACGAGCAGGCTACGACCATCACGGCTACGGTAGCCATCACATCACCGCTGAAGAGGTAGGTGAGCAGGGCAATACCCGCCACAACCGGCAGGTAGTAGGCTGAAAAGCGATCTGCAATGCGCTGCACTCTTCCTTTTTTCGACTCGGCTTCTTCAACCATCTGGATGATTTTACCGAAGGTGGAGTCGCGCCCGATAGCTTCGGCCTTCACCAGAATTCGTCCTCCTTGAGCAATTGTCGAGGCATAAACTTGGCTGCCATCAGATACCTCAACAGGCATGGATTCCCCGGTAATAGGTGACTGATCTATCGTTGCAGTTCCTTCTATCACCGTACCGTCAACTGGGATACTGCCGCCGGGCCTTACCAGAATTGTGTCTCCAACTTGAACATCATCCACTGCTACCTCCTGTTCCTTACCGTCTCTGATTACAGTAGCCTGCTTTGGTGCCAGATTGGTCAGGGAGCGAATGGAATCGCGTGCCTTTTCGGTAGTGTACCCTTCTATAAAGTCACCTGTCCGCATAAAAAAGACGACAATAGCTGCCGTTACCCATTCTCCGGCTGCCAGTGCCGCAAGCGCACCCAGTGCCATAAGCGCATGGGGCGTTACTCGTTTGTTTATGGCAGCCTTAATAACCTGAATAAATACGGGATAACCCATAGCCACTACAAAGAGTGTACCGGCCCAAAAGGGGATATAATCGGTGACGGTTTGAAAAAGACCAAGCCACTCACCGGCCACGATCACTGTCAGGATGGCTCCGAAAACGAGTCCGAAGAGCCGGAAAGATTTTTTTGCGAGATCCTCGGCCTGTTGAGTATCCCCCGATTTATCATGCTGAATATCGACTACCCGGTATCCAATATCCTCAACCCTTTTCTTCAATGATTGCAAATCAGGCAGTGAGGAATTTGATTTGAGGTACGCCTTTTCTGAAGAGAGCAACACCTCTGCAGAATCCACACCCTCCATATCTTCAAGAGCGCTTTTGACGCTGCGTACGCAACCGGCACAATCCATGCCTTTAACAGTTATTTCCAGTTCCTTCTTTTCCATTCAGCAACATCCTGATTTTTGTACGGGTGGACAGGGGGTATCCCCGTAAGAACAATATACGCAACAATCGCCTTTTTGGGGTTTTATCAATTCTTCACAATTTGGACATTTCCAAAAAAAGAGGCAGGAGTCCTCCGGCATTGTTTCTTTGGATTGGTGTCCGCATTCGGGACAGGTTACTGTAGAGTTTAATGCGATCTCCTCTTTCATAAACTTGTAATTCTATTTATTAAAGATTCTTGTCTGTTTCATCCATGTTATTACTCTGTGCACCTCTGCTTCACTTTGTGCAACTCTGTGAAATAATCATTTCACATTTTCAATTAAATAGTGAATCACGGGAAGTTAATACTTAATTGCCTTTATACTTACTACAGGTTTTATTTATTGCCGTGCATTCATATCAACCCATCGCTCGTAGGTTTTATTATCCCAGAGGCTCTGGATATAGGCAATAACAGCAATCTTTTCTTCATCGCTCAGGCTATCTCCGAAAGCGGGCATGGTGCCGCCAACTGGTGCCCCTCCTTCATCGATGGTTCGCACCAGAACTTCAAAGGGATGGTGCCAGGTGTGGGCCGAGCCGTTTAAGGGTGGAGGCGGAAAAGAACCGTCAGGATTTGGTTTTTTCCAGTTTGCAACGGTGCTCTGCCCGTAGGTTCCGTGACATCGTGCACAGTTTTCGGCGTAGACCACTTTTCCGGTTTCAAATTGCTGTTTGCTAAACCAGCGCCCTTGTACTACATATTCGGGTTCAGCCTGATTGTTCGAGTTACAACCCACTAAAAAAGTGAGTGACAGCAATATCAGTACCGGGTAAGATAAGGAGTGCATAGTGTTTTAATACCGGTTTACTGTAGTTGAGTAAGTTCCACCCGGTCAATTAACAAGGTGCCGCTTCCATCGATGGCCATACCTACCTCTCCGGGTTCCGGTGCATCACCGTGTCCGTGTACTACCATCTCCTTGTTGATGTAGCCACGGAAATGAGTGCCGTTAGCGACGGTGCGGATAAACAACATGCCTGAAGCGGAATAAGATTCTTCGGCAAACACTTCCCGGCTTCCATCAGTCACTCGCCCCTGGGTAATGGTGCCATCCGTAGATAAATTCACAAAATCATAGTTTTGGGCATCCTTTACATGATTGAGCAGCATTATCTCACCTTCAAAATCCGTAAGGTTCAGGTAATAATCTACCTGTACATTTTGATAACTATTCGTAGTGGTGAAAAAACTACTCAGAGAGTCACCGCTAATTGAAAGTAACTGTAAATCCCCGCTTTGTACAACAGAAGGATTAAGGGACTGTGCAGAACCTTTCATCCACCGGAAGTTTTCCAGAAGCGAACTGACGGCATTCGGACTCATGCGCCATGACCAGTCGCCGTTTTCCTCTACGGTGAAGGTACCTTGGTTGGTAGCTTCCAGGCTATCCGTTGATGTGATCTCTTTTTGTTCCTTTTGGATCAGCTGACCGGTGCCGACACCGTAGCCAAATACCATTTCGGCCCCATGTTCGCCTGTTTCATATAGCATAAAAAGCCCGGGTAACACTGTCAGTAAAATGATAACCCTGAATTTAAATTGGTCAATGATATCCAGCCTGTGAAATATCAATCTTAGTGCCAGGTACGCAACGAAGAACCAGATGGTCCACCAGGCCCATTCAGAGTGGCTATTCAGAACCGATTGTGCTTCTGATGGCAGAAATACACTGTCACCCGCCAATGTACCGGTATAATAACTGATCAGAGCGGCAAGAGTCCCTGCGCCGTATAGAATGGTCGACTTGAGATCATCCCACCTTTTATCAGGCAAAAAGAGATTCAGCAGATCCATTAGAACCGCCATAAATATCAGGGCAATGGGAAAGTGAACAATAATCGGGTGAATGTTTGGGGCCCATTCCGGTATAATGCTCATTCAGTATCAGGATTGATTGAAAAAAGATTATATCTAAACGAATAATCAGGATTAACGAAAAATAAGCAAAAGCCATTAGGATAGTAAATGTCAGTAGGACAATATCCATACTCGTTTCTATTTTCGGATATCTAAACGTAAATAAAACAGGTTTTTGATTTTAAAATACCTCCCCCGTGTTGGTATTATGGAGTCAGTCGGGGGAGGAGGGAAGGAAGGATCAGAGAGCAAAAAGTTGTTAATAGATATCACCATTACCTGTGGAGGGGGTACCGCTGATGACGGTATGAGATTCAGTACCTCTATTAATCCAGACAATTTCGGTTCCTGGCGACACGGTTATCTGTTCCGGACTAAATTGATCATTAATCATCTCAACGGTATCCGGATCGGTACTGGTAGCACCCGCAGTGACTTGAACATTGCCCTGCATGTTCGGGGCGTGAATCTCGCAGTAATAGTTGAAGGAGCCTTCTTCTCCGAAAGTATAGCTGAATGATTCACCGGCCGGTATGTTTCCGCTGTCAAATAGCTTATTTGTGCCACGTTCGGCTTCGGTACCGCATGCCAAAAGAGTGACTGCGACAAGGATTGTAATGATCGAATAAGCGGCAAATTGTGAAATGTTGTTTTGCCTGTTCATAAACTAACACCTTATTTCATTTTTTTCTTTAAGTATGACTCAGATCAAGCGAATTTATATTACCTGTTTCATCAGCCTATACAGGTAAATGATAGGGATGGTTGCCTAAGCAGGAGTACTTATTTGAGAAAAGAGAAGTACCCGGAAAGAAGGAATGAGGCAGGGATCTGTTATCCTGCCTCAAAATAAGTCTAACACAACCTGTAAGCAGATCACTTTCAGGGGAGGAAACTAAATGATAGACGTAAAGAGGTAAGCTGTAAGACCTGCTGTCAACACTAAAATGAAGAGATAAACGATAGTTCTTTTCAGCCAGCCACCGCCTTCCATTTTCATCATTTTCATGTCATGATCCTGTAGATATTTTCTGTTTTGCCAGGCCAGCCAGGCGGCAATCCAGACAAAGATAAGATTCATCCAGAAGGTATAATCGATCTTGAACTGTGTTATTTCAGCTATAGCACGTTGGCTTTCAGGCACTATTCCCAACAGAGAGAAGAGTCCGTTTAGAATAAGTGCTGTAATTACGATACTCACAAACATGACTCCGGCAATATATAAAGCTACTCGCCAACCGTAGTACTTGGCATTGATATGTACCAATGGCGGAACCATAAGGTCGGAATAGATGAATCCCATGATACCGGCAAAGAGTACTCCATTCTCATTAAGCACGGTTGCCAAAGGAATATTGCCCATTGACCCGATAAACGTTGCTGCTGCAACAAATGGTGCTACCAGCGCATTTTCGAGGGTAACCAACCAATCGGGAAGGTGTTGGGCATCAGCCAGGAAAAGGGCGGTCCAAAACGATTCAGGAACCAGTACGGCGACAAAACCTGCAATGGTAAATCCGATCAGAATATCCTCCCAGGCCATCTTCCAGTCGTTAACAAATTTATGCCCGACCAGTTGCCAGCCCTCTTTGCTTCTAATACGTTTCTTCCAATCGAAATCTTCAGTAAGTTCGTCGCCTTCGCTCTCCACCTTGTCACGTGCAGCTTCCAGCCAGCTCTCAGGATAGGTCAGTTTTATGAGGGCACTGCTGATCGCAATTAAAATTAGTCCCCCGACAATTTCAGCCGCCAGAAACTGCCAGCCTAGAAAAATGAGAATTAGAATACCAAGCTCTATAACAAGGTTCGTCGAGGCAAACATAAAAGCCACTGCGGCAATAAAGTGGGCACCTTTTTTTACCAGAGAACGGGCTGCAGCTAGTGCAGCGAAGGAACAGGAAGAGGATATAGCACCGAAAAAAGTGGAGAGAGAAACACTTTTAATATCGGCTTCTCCCATATATTGGGTAAGCTCATTTTTGGGTACAAAAGCCTGAATCATACCGCTTACAAAATATCCCAGTACAAATGCCCAGCCTGACTTCCAGAAAAATCCGAGAGCGGTTTTTGCGGATTCCGCATAGAGTTCAAGAAAACTCATAGCGTAGATACATTGAAATCAAAAAGAACAGTTAAACGCAGTTATATCGATTGAATAACTTTTTCCAATCTTGATTTGACTTCGCCTGCAACGGCCGCCAATTCGGCATTTTCCACTGCCTGCATGGATGCCATGGGATTCACGGCCGAAATCTCGACGCTTCCGTCTTCATGTTCTTCTACGATTACGTTGCAGGGTAGCATGGTGCCGATTTTATCCTCATGCTGCAGCGCCTGGTGTGCAAACTCCGGATTACAGGCACCCAGTATGCGATACTTTTTGAAATCCACGTCGAGCTTCTTTTTCAGGGTATCTTTGACGTCTATTTCAGTCAGAATTCCGAATCCTTCTTTTTTGAGTTCGTCAGTGGCTTTTTCTATGGTCTGTTCAAAAGTGTAGTCAACTGTTTTAGAAACGTAATAACTCATTGAAATCTCCTAATTATTTATTTGGCAGTTACATTTATTGAAAGCTCATTAGCAAGTGAATTAGCTGAGTAAATCCTTCTTCTTCTCTTCAAATTCTTCCTTGCTTATTTCACCCCGGGCATAACGCTCCTTCAGTATGTCCATGGCAGATTTCTGATTTTGCGGCCTGCCGGAGGAAACAAAGAATTTTATGATTACGATAATTGCGGCAATGATGATGCCCCACCAAAGGATCATCATCCATCCGCCTCCAAATCCATCCATCCAATGCATAATTGTTATACTACTGTTTATGATGATTAGGGTTCATTTTGCCATGCATGGAACCTTGTTGATTCATCATATTTCCCTGCATCATTTGCATACACATCATGTGCATTCTCATCATTCCTGAGTCATTCATCTTAGACATCATTTCTGAATGGTCCATATCACCGTCTAACATCGCTTGCATCAGTTGAATATGCTGCTGCATACGTTCTTTCATCTGCGGGTTGTTCATCATCTGATTCATATTACCCATATCCATCATTCCGCTACTGTCGGCCGACATGTTTTGCATCATATGTTGCATCATCTGGCGACGCATTTGAGGGTTTTGAGCCATATGCTGCATCATCATGGATCGCATGGTGGAGTCCTGCATCATCTGCATCATTTGCTGTCTTTGTTGTGCCATTTCATTTTGTCCTTTTTGGGCAAAACTTTCGTTTGCAAACAGTAAGAAAGAAAGTAAAAATGCGGTTGTTATTAGCGTGAGTCGTTTCATAATATTCACCTCTTGGTTGATTAAAAATATTCCTTTAGTTAAGTACTTCAGGCCCTTTTTTCCCATCCCTGATGCGCAGTGCTTGATCAATCGGTGATACGAATATCACACCATCTCCTTTCCCACCGGTGCACCCCTGTTCTTTAATAACATGGATAATGGAATCGCAATTCGCATCTTGAGCTGCAATTTCAATTTTAACGATCCTGTTGTGCATAGCCGGGAAATCCAGGGAACCGTGACTGCTCTCGGGGTCGCTGAATCGGCCCGTTCCCTCACCTTCAAAAACAGTCATGGAGGGATATCCCTCTCTGCGTAGCGCAATGTAAACTTCTTCCAGCAATTCGGGTCTGATAAAAGCTTTTATAAGTTTCATAATAGACTCATATTTAGCGTTCGATTTTCAGGAAACGGGCATTTATAGCCACAATAACCGTACTCATTGACATTAGTACGGCACCCACGGCAGGACTTAGAATAATTCCATAGTTTATCATTACGCCTGCAGCCAGCGGTATGGCAAAGGCATTATATCCTGTGGCCCAGAACAGGTTTTGAATCATTTTCTTATAGGTTGATTTGGCCAGCTGAATGACTGCAGCGACATCATCGGGATTGCTGTCGGTCAGGATAATATCAGCTGTCTCAACTGCTACATCAGATCCGGCGCCTATAGCGATTCCAACATCCGCCTGGGCCAGGGCCGGGGCGTCGTTTACTCCGTCACCGGTCATTGCCACATTTAAACCTCTTCTCTGAACCTCTTTTACTTTGTCAGCTTTCTCATCGGGCAAAACTTCGGCGAAGAAATCATCCAATCCCAGTTCTTCAGCCACAAATGCTGCTGTTTGCCTGTTGTCGCCGGTAAGCATCATGCATTGAATACCCATCTCTTTGAGTTTATTGATTGCTCCATAGGAGCTTTTCCTGATGCGATCTCCAAGAGCAATAGCACCTTCCAGCTGTTCATCAATTAACACAAATACTACGGTCTTGCCCTGACTTGAAAGCTTTTCATAATCCTCTCTGGGTAGTTCAATATCGTGCTCTCTGAGGTATCCCGGACTTACCACCTTAACATGCTTTCCTTCTACGGTGCCCTCAATACCCTTGCCGGTAATGGAATTGAAATTTGTGACGTCATATTTTTTTTCAGCGGCACCTAGTATTCCTTTTGCAAGCGGATGTTCTGAATTCTGTTCCACAGATGCTGCAAGACTAAGCAGTTTAGTTTCTTCGTATTGATCATTAAATGTCAGAACATCTGTCACTCCGAATTCACCTTCGGTCAGGGTACCGGTTTTATCAAAGATGATGGCATCCAGATTTCGGGCCTGCTCAAATGCTGTTCGATTGCGTATCAAAAAGCCGTTCCGAGCAGCAAGGGAAGTGGAAACTGCAACAACCAGCGGTACGGCAAGCCCAAGAGCATGGGGACAGGTGATGACCATTACGGTAACGGTACGTTCCAGTGCAAAAACAAAACTTTGGGTTGACCAATATGTCCATCCAAAAAAGGTGAGAGCGCCTGCTCCAAGTGCAATCAGAGTCAGCCAGAAGGCAGCCCTATTTGCGAGATCCTGAGTTCTGGATTTGCTCTCCTGAGCTTCCTTCACAAGTTTGATAACCTGCGAAAGGAATGAATCCTCTCCGGTTTTTTTTACTTCTACGGTTATTGATCCTTCACCGTTGACGGATCCTCCAATTACCTCATCATCTACTGTCTTGCTTACGGGTTTCGATTCACCCGTCATCAGTGATTCATTAACTGTGGACTTGCCCTCAATAACCAAACCATCTGCCGGTACTTTTTCTCCGGGTTTTATCAGCAAGAGGTCTCCTTTCTTCAGTTCCTGTAAAGGAATATCTTCGGTCTCACCATTATCATTAATACGATGTGCTTCCCCAGGCATCAATTCTGCCAGCTCTTCCAGGGCGCGGGAAGCACTCATCACAGATCGCATCTCTATCCAGTGGCCGACCAGCATAATGTCAACAAGGGTGGCGAGCTCCCAAAAGAAGACCTGACCGTCCACTCCAAAAACAACTACTGTGCTGTAGGCATAGGCCACCGTAATGGCAATGCCTATGAGGGTCATCATGCCCGGTTGCTTTTTCTTCAGCTCTTCATACAGGCCTTTAAGAAAGGGCCATCCTCCATAGAAAAAAACGAAGGTAGATAGGATAAAAGAGATCGTGAGATCACCGCTAAAATGGAATTGGTCTCCGAAACCCAACAGATCTTGCAGCATATGAGAGAACAGCAAGATGGGGATTGTGGCAATCAGCGAGATCCAGAATCGCTTTTTAAAATCTTCGACCATGTGCTTATGGTGGTTGCCTGAGTGTCCCTTTTCCTGCTTACCACCATGGTCTGCACCGGAATGATTATGTTTGTTATGTTCTCCGTTCATATGCATTATCACAATTTGTTGATAGTTATTACTGCCGGCAGATCCCGTTTGCCGGCAGTATCTGTGCTAAACCTAGGCAGGCTTGGAAACTATTGCGTTACATAATTACGGATAGTTGTTATAATATTTTTTATTTATACAATTATCATGCACCGTAGAATTAGATTTCGGTTTTGGTTTCCCCGCAGCCCGGCATTTTCTGACCCATATAGGGATTCTTGATCTTAGGGGTTGTGCTCAGCCAGGTGGCACCCTCTCCATCGATGGCCATTGGGCAGTACTGAAGGAACAGGGACTGTTCATTATAACCTTGGTTCTGCACTGCTTTAGTGAGGTGTTCGGAAATGCCTGCAAAGGCCCGGCGAAAAGACTCTGCATTTTGTGCATTTTCGGCTTCCTTTATGGAAGCAAGCATAGCGGAATGGTGATCCTCATGGGTATTGGCATGTGCTGAATGGTCCGTCATCTGGGAACTTTGCACAGCTTCTTGTCTGAAGGAGTGAAGGTACTTTTTTGCCTCATCCAACCGGTCATCTGCCAGTGCTTCTTTCATATTTTGATATTCATTCAGGAGATTGTCCAGATGTGAAATATGGCGATGCTCCGTGGTATCGGATTTCTCTGTCTTTGGTTCTTGGGTAGATTTCATTTGTCCATTGTTCATTTCCATAGACCCATGATCATGTCTGGCAGGCTTTCTTCCATCGGGCTCACGGTTCATCATACTTGCTTTACCCGATAGCTGGGCAGCACTGTCGATTTTAAAGTTACCGTTGGTAACCACTTCTTCCCCTTCGCTAACACCCGATTTCACCACATAGCGATCGCCTACACGCTGACCCAAAACCACCTCGCGGAATTCAAATGTCGGCTGCTCGGTATTCGGTTTTTTTACATAAATAACGGAGCGTTCGCCGGTCCAGAGAACTGCTGATTTAGGTACCAATAACTGGCCTTCACCTCTCGAGATATTAGAGGATATGATACCTTCTGCAAGCATTTGCGGTTTTAGCCGCCGGTCGTTGTTAACGGCTTCGGCACGTACATTCGCTGTTCGCGATTGAGGATCTAGTACCGGGTCAATATAGGTGACCTGTGCGTTGAAAGTTTCTCCCGGGTAGGCATCCACGTTAAAAGAGACGTCATCTCCCACATCGATTCCGGCCAAATCACTCTCATAGGCATTGAAAACCACCCAAACTTTAGAGAGGTTGGCAATTTTGTACATTACCGTACCTTCCATGACATGATCTTCAGTCGAAATATTGCGATTAAGTACATATCCTTCAGCCGGTGACACAATGTCTATATCAGTCATAACCTCACCGCTGTTTTCAATTCGGTTTATCTCCTCTTCAGGAAGTTCCCACAGCTTTAGTTTACGGCGCGTTGCCTCATAAAGGGCCGGATTCTGCTCTTTATGTTTACTGGTTTCCAGCAGTTCACGCTGGGCTGTAAGAAGCTGCGGAGAATAGATGGATGCAAGCCGTTCTCCCTCCTGTACCCGTTCCCCGGTGAAGTCAACATAGAGTTCCTTGATGCGTCCCGGAAAGTGGGCAGTAACATTTGAAATGCGCCGCTCGTCAACTACTACTTTCCCCGGCATGCGAATGCTGTTGATTGCCTCTTCTGTGACTACACGTGTAGTCTGTACCTCAGCAAGCTTCATGGCAGCCTGTGTCATGGTGAGCTCGTAAGGACTTTCTTCGCCGTCAGACGATGCGCTGTTGACAGGAATAAGTTCCATACCGCAAATGGGGCAGTTGCCCGGTTCGGATTCTCGGACATTTGGATGCATGCTGCAGGTATAGACAATGTTACCTTCTGTATCGGTATGCGCTTGCTCCACATGCTCCTGAGTGCTTGACGGTTGTTCGGTGGATCCGCCGAAAAAGAGCCAGCCCAGGAAAAGTCCGATAAGCAAGACGCCGGCAATTTTAGCTATTTGTTGAAAGTCGATTTGTTTCTTCATGGTTCTGTATTTAGTAATTAGTAAAAGTATATAGTAGAAAGCACTTTTGACTTAAGACTTTCTACTTTGTACAGTGTTAAATTTCTTCAGGATTGATATTGTATTTTCCATAGAGATACTCGATAAATGCAACAGCGGTATTCTGATCAACCACTGCGGTTTCTCTTGCCAGTTCATAGTCCAATAGTTTTCTCTGCAGGCGCAACAGCTCTTCAAAATCGGTAGCTGAAGTGGCATATTTTTCTGTTAGTATGTTGATAGCCTGACGAGTTCTTTGAATCTGTACATCCCGGTAGAGAAGCACTCTGCGCCGGGCATCATCGTAATCTCGCATAGCCTGCTCGAGTTGTGAAATAAGTCGGTTTTGCGTTGCAGCCTGTCGGTATTGCACCGATTGAAGGTTTATTTCCGCCTCTCTTTCTTTGGCCTTGTATTTTTTTCGATACAAGGGAATCTGTATCCCGGCACGGGCCATAAAGGCATCTTTACCGTTATCTGTCAGTACCATGTCGCGTTCGCCTGTAACCACGTAGTCTACTCCCAATCCAAATTTTGGAAGCCCCTCTTTACGTGCCAATTCAATAGTGCTTTTGGCAGATGCAGCTTCAAAATCCAATCTGGAAAGTTGCGCATTCTGGTCCATGATGCGATTTTCAATTTCCTGAAAGCTTAATTCCAGATCACGCATTTGTAGGCTATCGGCTGTACGAATGTTTTCCCCGGAATCTGTATTGAGGAGTTCCCTGAACTCTTGCAGGGCTACCTTTCGGTTGTCTGCCATAAGTTCCAGCCGGGTTTTTAAATCTTCTTTTTCTATTTGTACCCGAAGTACATCCACCTGTCCGACCTGTCCTGCCTCATATCTTCTCATCGCTAGTGACTCGAACGTTTCGAGTATGCTGATGTTTCCGCGCATGATGCGAATGCTCTGTTCGATATGATAAAGCTGATACCATTTTTTATGCACTTCATAAAACAGCCGGTTGCGTGCCTCCTGAAAGGCTTCAAATCTGGCCTTTGCCATTTCAGCAGCGGCATCACCTCGTGCTCCCAGTGTTCCGAACCAGGGAAACATTTGGGTAAGCCCTAAGCGGGCTTGTTGCGGGCCTACCCGAGTTTCTATGGGATTGATGAAGTACCCGAAAGAGAGTTCCGGATCGGGCAGGGTCGTCACCTGGGGTACTTTTTCAAGGCTTGACAGGTAATTTCGGTATTCGGCCATCAGAGAAGGATTATTCTCTGCAGCTTGCATGAGGTACTGATCGACCGGTGAAGAGTAGTTTTCAGGTTGCTGGGCTATGGAAAGCAAGGGCAAAACCGCCAGAATCATCGCCACCATCAGTAAAAAGGCTGAATGCCGAATACCGGAATTCTCAGGTTCATGTCTATTGTAAATGCGATCAGTGCTACCATTTAACTGGTAGGCATTATATTTACATTTTGTGTTATTTAATAAGTGATAGAAATTCATCGGTTGTTTTTTCTAGGCGTTGAAGTTCGTTGTATCGGTTGCAGCGGTGTTGCGTTTGAGCTGCCACTCTTTCCAGGAAGCATAGAGTACCGGTACCACGAATAGGGTGATTATTTGCAGGAACATGCCGCCTACACTTGGAATAGCCATCGGTACCATAATATCGGCACCGCGACCTGTAGAAGTAAGAACCGGTATCAGGGCCAGAATAGTGGTAGCTGTCGTCATCATGGTAGGTCTGATTCTACGTCCTGCTGCTTCTTTAACAGCGGTTGTAATTTCCTGTAGGGAACCCGGTTTGTCACGGTCAAATACCTGGTCGAGATAAGTGGCCATAACAACACCTCCTTCTGCGGCAATTCCAAACAGGGCGATGAATCCGACCCAGACGGCAATACTCAGGTTCACTGTACCCATCTGAAAGAGTTCTCTCATATTGGTCTCAAAAAGGCTGAAGTCCATAAACCAAGGCTGACCGTATAACCATACGAGAATAAAACCGCCTGCCCAGGCTACGAAAATGCTGCTAAAAATCATGCTGGTAGTGGGTACTGATTTGAATTGGAAGTAGATGATTAGGAATATGAGCAGAAGAGCAATCGGTAAGATGATCGCTAGTCTCTCGGCAGCACGGACCTGGTTCTCATAACTTCCCGCAAATTCATAGCTGATGCCTGCGGGAACTGCCAGTTCACCTGCGTCAATCTTTTCCTGTAAAAAGTTTTGGGCATTACGCACGGCTTCGACTTCAGCGATACCATCTGTGCGGTCAAAGATTACATATCCTATTAAAAAGGTATCCTCGCTTTTGATGGCCTGGGGACCTTGACGGTATCTAATTTCGGCCAGTTGGGCCAACGGGATCTGGGTACCCATACCCGTCGGAACCAACATCCTTCTAATCTTTTCCGGATCATCGCGCTGCTCGCGGGCGTAGCGCACACGAACAGGGTAGCGTTCTCGCCCTTCCACCGTATTGGTGAGTGTAACACCGCCCAGAGCAACCTCGATGAAGTTCTGCATCTGCTGCATGGATATGCCGTAACGCGCAATCCGGTTACGGTCTACATCAATTTCCAGGTAAGGTTTACCGACAATACGGTCGGCGAATACCGAAGAAGGTTTAATTCCCGGTACCTGCTGCAGCAGCTCCTCGAGACGGAGACCAAAGTTTTCAATGGTCTCCAGGTCCGGACCTTTGACCTTAATACCCATTGGAGCTCTCATACCGGATTGCAGCATGATCTGTCGGGTCTGTATGGGCTGTAGTTTTGGAGCTGAAGTTGTACCGGGTATATCGGCCGCTTTAACAATTTCATTCCAGATATCATCCGGGGAATTGATTTCATCCCGCCACTGTCTAAAATACTTACCGCCGTCGTCGGGTATCAGTTCACCGTTTTCATCTCTTACAAAGTTACCCTCTGAATCCGTTTGGAAACGTACACGGTGCCCACTTTCATCGGTTTTATATTCGGTCTTGTAGGTGATAAGGTTTTCATACATGGAGATAGGAGCCGGATCGAGGGCCGATTCGGTTCGTCCCATTTTGCCCACCACACTCTTAATTTCGGGTATGGATGACACCCGCATGTCAATTTTTTGCATCACGTCCATGGTCTCTTCAATACCGGCATGAGGCATGGTGGTAGGCATCAACAGGAAAGAGCCTTCATCCAGTGGAGGCATAAACTCTTCACCCAATCCCGGGAAGGCAGCCTGTGCTGCTTGCCAGGGAGTGGTAGTTCTAATATTGACACCGATAGTATCGAAACCGCTTGCCAGGAAGCCAAAGACGGTTGAAAAACCGAGCCAGATTACAATTGCCAGTACAGAAAGTGAAGCAGGTATGGACAGAAAGAGTGCTTTTTTCCGCAAACACCAGTCCAGAATGGGTTCGTAATAATAGATAACCAGCCAAAAACTGCCCATGATGACCGTGAGTAACAGGACTACCACAATAAAGTTGCCAAAGAAGGAAACTCCCGGCCCAAGCGGCAGCCAGGTTCGTGTTAACAGCCAGGTGACGGCAAGGACAATGAGCACCATATTCAGTGTCGGTAACCATTTACGGTATGTTTCGCTGCTATAAAGTGCTGCTCCATTGAGTAAACCGAACCCTATGAGGACCAGTCCTGCCCATGGTATGTAAGCGATGGCAACAACCAGTCCTCCTACGATCAGCAGGCTGTTCCAGATCAGTTTATAAATACGCTTCCTGATATTGATAGAGAAAAACCAGTGCGCAAATGGCGGAATGAGCGTAATTACAATGATAATAGAAGCAACGAGTGCAAAGGTCTTGGTGAAAGCCAGCGGTTTGAACAGTTTCCCTTCGGCTGCCACCATAGTAAATACGGGTAGAAAACTGACAATAGTTGTTGTTATTGCCGTGATAATGGCATGAGCCACTTCGGTCGTGGCCCGGTAGATGACTTCGAGCAGTGACTCGTCTTCATCGGCACGCTGCATATGCTGCAGCATATTTTCCGACAATACAATACCCATATCCACAATGGTACCGATTGCGATAGCGATCCCTGAAAGAGAGACAATATTGGCATCCACTCCTGCCAGTTTCATGGCTATAAAGGTCATAAGTATGGCTACAGGTAACATCCCCGATATGAGGAAGGAGGTTCGCAGGTTAAGTACCATGACCACAATCACGATAATGGTAATCAGTGTCTCAAGGGTGAGGGCCTCTTCCAAAGTACCCAGCGTCTCCTGTATCAATTCACCTCGATCGTAGAAGGGAACAATCGTAACTTTAGAAACCGTACCGTCATCCAGGGTCTTGGAAGGGAGACCGGCTGATATTTCGGTAATCTTACCTTTTACATTTTCAATGACCTCCATTGGATTGGCGCCCTCCCTGGCAACGACCACCGCACCTACCGCCTCCGCACCGGCTTTGTCCAGCGCACCCCTTCTCAAAGCCGGACCCCGGCTTACTTTTGCAACATTACTGATGCGAACTGGGGTATTATCTACCACTTTTACTACCGCCTGCTCAAGATCATCGAGATTCTTGATATACCCAAGTCCTCTTACCAGGTATTCTACATTATTCATCTCAATGGTTCGGGCGCCTACTTCAGCATTACTGTTTCGAACCGCATTGAAGACCTCAGTCAACGATATGCCATACTCCTGCATGGCCTCCGGATCAACATCCACCTGGTACTCACTGATAAACCCTCCGATTGGGGCCACTTCTGAAACTCCTTCTGCTGAAGAGAGGCCATAACCCACATAAAAGTCCTGTATACTTCGGAGTTCTTGCAGGTCCCAGCCGCCCGCAGGGTTCCCGTCTCTATCTCTTCCCTCCAGGGTGTACCAGAATATCTGCCCGAGTCCTGTGGCATCGGGACCCAGGGCCGGTTGTACCCCACTGGGGAGTGTGCCTGAAGGAAGAGAATTCAATTTTTCCAAAATACGTGATCGGCTCCAGTAGAAATCCACATCCTCTTCGAAAATCACATAGATGCTGGACATGCCGATGATGGAGGTGCTACGAACCGTTTTAACACCGGGCACGGTGAGCAGTTGGGTGGTGAGGGGATAGGTAATCTGGTCTTCCACATCCTGTGGAGAGCGTCCGCTCCAGCGCGTGTACACGATTTGCTGGTTTTGTCCCAGGTTAGGGATGGCATCCACAGCTACCGGATCCTTCGGAAGCAGGTTGATATCCCAGTTAAATGGTGCTACGGCTACACCCCAGCCTACCATTGTCAGCAACAGGAGGACCGCAATGAGCTTGTTTTCGAGAAAGAAACGAATGGTTTTGTTAAGCATGATTTAGTCGTGAGTCATGAGTAATGAGTCGTGAGAACGTCAAAATATGGATCGTGAAATACGTATTACGTAATGGGTAATGCGTATTTAATTACCTCGGGAAGGGTTGAGGCTAAATGTTGACTAACGACTAATTTAGAAAGGTGCTGTTTAGCAAAAAGAGGGGAGGGGAGGAATCGGGAATTGTGTGTGACAGTGATTGATAAGGTGTACTTCCACCACTGTTAGCATCGATTAATATATCGGAGGTACTTGCAATGACAGTGAGCTCCTTGGCCTGCTGGATTACTACAGCTTCTACTTCTGTCTGATCCGGGGAAAGAATGTGAAGGCAGACTTTTTCGCTATGACAGTCATCTTCAGTGTTATCCCTGTGATGTGCCGTGTCTTCTGGTTGGTCAATATCACAACAGTGTTCTACGCTATTGTGCATTTCAACCATAGGCATATCACAGAACAGCGTAGCCGCAGAGAGTCCGCTAGGCAACACGATACTGCCCATAAACAACATCAGCATGAGTGCTGAAAAGAAGCGATATGTAGTAGATTTTATAATCATGGCTTTGAAAACGTTGTTAAAGCTACAAAAATTTCATTCATTGCAAAACAGATTAATTTCAAACCGCTATGGCTGAAAAGAAAAAAGAAGAGCTTCATATCAGGAATATGGTCTGTGACAGGTGTGTCATGGTAGTACGGGATACCCTTGAGAGCATAGGTTTATCAGTTATTGACGTTGAATTGGGCAGGGTGGAAATTGAAGCTGAAGAAACCATTCCTTATGAAAAAATCGATAATGAGTTGAAGGAGTATGGTTTTGAACTGATACAAAACAAGAATCAACAGCTGGTGGAGCAGATTAAAACGCGACTTATCGAATACGTGCAACAACTGGAGGAGTCGGAGCAGCTGCCTAAACTCTCCGAATATCTTTCCGAAGAGTTGAACCAAAATTACTCTTCTTTAAGCTCCGCATTCTCCGAAAATGAAAATATCACTATTGAAAAATATGTGATTCATCTTAAAATTGAGCGCGTAAAGGAGTTGCTTTCTTACGGTGAACTAACGCTTAGTGAAATAGCCTGGAAACTAAATTATAGCAGCGTCGCCCATCTTTCTGCACAGTTTAAACAAATAACGGGGATGTCGGTTACCGATTATAAAAAAGCGAGGGAGTCATTTCGTAAACCCCTGGATGGCATTGAAAAGTGAAGCCCGGAACTTACCGAAACTATTGAGAGGTAAGAGTTAGGTACTCGTCAGGCGATCTAAAATTTTGTAAGAAACGCCAAGAATTTTATAACGGTTTTTTAATCCCCTAGGCTTATCCTTACGCATAAATAATGATACATGTGAAATATGTGTCTTTCTGACATTTTAGAATTAGTTAAATGAACCAGTTATGGCAACGGATCAACTTACCAAGAAAACATTAAACATAGAGGGCATGCACTGCGCCAGTTGCGTGTCCGCAGTGGAAAAATCGCTGTCCAGGGTTGAAGGTGTGGAAGAGGCATCGGTGAACCTTGCAACCGAAACGGCTACAGTTTCCTATGATGACAATAAGACCGGCGTAGAGGAGTTCAGGCAAGCGATTGAAGATGCCGGCTATGCTGTTGCGGATGCGCAGACCGAATCTCGCATGCTGAAGATTGACGGTATGCATTGTGCCGGATGCGTCAACTCAGTAGAGCAGTCACTTAAGAACCTTGATGGGGTAACGGAAGTGAACGTAAATCTGGCAAGTGAATCGGCTAAGGTGACCTATTCCGGCGACCTCAGCACGGATAATTTTGCAAAGGCGGTAGAACGTGCCGGCTACAGCCTGATCAAAGAGGAGAGCGAAACCGGCCAGACAATAGCCGAGACCAAGAAACAGCGTGAGCAGGAGAAACTGGATAAAGCCTACTCGCGCATGTGGTGGTCCTGGGTGTTAACGATCCCCATAATTCTTTGGATGATCCCCGAAATGATTTGGGGATATACCTTTTTGGGAGAACTCGGGTATGAAATTGGGATGATCGCCCTTTCCGGAGTGGTAATTTTTGCCCCGGGTTGGGAGACCATTAAAAGCGCATTGAAATCCGCTAAGAACCTGACTCCGAATATGGATGTGCTCATTGCTATGGGTACCCTGGCAGCACTATCAACAGGTCTTGTAGCTTTGCTGCACCAGTTTGGACTGGCGCCCGATTTTCACAGCTTTGCAGGTATCGCCGGTATGATCATGGCATTCCACCTGACAGGTCGGTATATCGAAACGAAAGCGAAGGGCAGGGCCTCGGAAGCCATACAGAAATTGATGACGCTGGAAGCCAAAGAGGCCACCGTTGAACGTGACGGTGAGGAAGTAAAAGTGCCGGTGCAAGATCTGAAGCCGGGGGATATCATGGTTGTCAGACCCGGTGAAAAAATACCCACAGATGGAGAAGTGATACAAGGAAAAAGTAGTGTGGATGAATCCATTGCCACGGGTGAATCCATGCCTGTAGATAAGTCAGAAGGGGATGAAGTGATCGGTGCTACCCTGAATAAAAACGGGGTTCTCAAGGTGAGAGCCACCAAGGTTGGTAAGGATACTTTTCTGAACCAGGTGATTAAAATGGTTGAAGAAGCTCAGGGAACTAAGGTACCCATACAAGAATTTGCCGATCGAATTACGGCTGTTTTCGTGCCGGTAGTACTGGGAATCGCACTTCTTACACTGGCATTGTGGCTGATATTTCCATCCTTTTTCGGTGAAATAGCACTATGGGCATCCGCCTACCTGCCGTGGATTAATCCCGGTATGGGTCAGGTAGCCCTCGCTTTTTATGCTGCAATAGCAGTGCTGGTTATCGCCTGTCCCTGCGCACTTGGGCTGGCCACGCCAACGGCTCTAATGGTAGGCTCCGGGATGGGGGCCGAAAACGGGGTGCTAATCCGTAAAGGAGAGGCCATTCAGATCATGAAAGATGTGGACACCATAGTACTGGATAAAACCGGAACCATCACCGAGGGTAAGCCGGGGGTCACGGATGTGATCACATTCAACGACACTAAAGAATCGGAACTACTAAAGATTGCGGCAGCCGCGGAGAGCGGTTCGGAACATCCTCTGGGAGAATCTATCGTACAGGAGGCACGGGAAAAAGAATTCAGCTGGAAGGATGCCGATGATTTTGAAGCGGTCACCGGTAAAGGTGTCAAAGCTGTTCTTGATGGGAAGTCTGTCCTGGTGGGAAGTAAGAAGCTCATGATTCAGGAAGGAGCCATTGTGAATGGCATGGTTGAAGAGAAGATGACCGCTCTGGAAAATGAGGCAAAAACCGCCATGCTGGTTGCCCTGGATTACAAGGTCATCGGTATCATCGCTGTTGCCGATCGGATCAAGGAAGACAGCAGAGATGCAATTGCAGAGCTCAAGAAATTCGGACTTAATCCGGTCATGTTGACCGGTGATAACAAACGTACGGCTGAAGCCATTGCCAAAGAAGTAGGCATTGAGGAAGTATTGGCGGAAGTGATGCCTGATCAGAAATCAGACAAAATAAAACAGCTACAAAGCGAAGGTAAGATTGTAGCAATGGTCGGTGACGGCATCAATGATGCGCCGGCATTGACGCAGGCCCAGGTCGGAATCGCTATCGGTACCGGTACGGATGTAGCTATTGAATCCGGGGATATCGTACTGGTGAAAGGAGATCTGAGTGCGGTAGTCAAATCAGTGCGGCTAAGCCGGGCCACCTTCACTAAGATCAAACAAAACCTGTTCTGGGCCTTCTTCTACAATGTGGTAATGATTCCACTGGCTATTTTGGGCATGTTGCACCCGCTGCTTGCTGAAGCAGCCATGGCCTTCAGCTCGGTGAATGTTGTGACCAATTCTCGACGGCTGCGAAAGAAGCGTATCTAGATTTTAGCTGGACGGTTATGACACAGAGTTAACAGAGGAGACACAGAGTGGTACACAGGATCCTTCAATCCCTATCATCTAGCTCTTGCTGACGTTGTTGCCTACATAAGCACCCCATATGAGGCAATTGAATACAAGAGGTTGAATGATTGCCCGCTGTTCAAAACCTCCGAAAATCTCTCCTCCGGTATAGGGAATCACCACGAGCCAGAGCCACAGAGAGGGCAGTAGTCCATAGAGCATGCCTTTCCAGGCGTTGGGATTAGAAACAAAGACGAAAAGCACACCCCAAAGTCCGCCACTTAATGCAAACAGAAAGCCGGCCATTACATGATCAAAAATGACGTTTACTTCTACGGTTACGGTATAATAAACCGCCAGGTAACCCGGATCACCGGCATAACCGTAGTATTCCATGGCATACATAACTCCAATCAGCAGCAGAGCTCCTTTGAATCCGGCCCATAGATATTTCCACATGGCTAATCCCCCTTTATTGTTGAATATGGCATAATACTTTCACTCTTGCTTCTTCATATATAGATAGGAAATAGTCAGCTCATTTAAAACCCTGTTTTTAATCTACCTGATAGGAACAGAGATAAGAAATCGAACACAAATATCATATTTAGTTGGTATTTGTAAAAATCAGTGTATATCTGCGGCAACTTAACTTTTCAGAATAGACTCATCCAGCACATCATTTTCATGAAATACACTCCTGTTTGATAATTTGATTCCAAGATATACCGACAATACGGTTCCTGAGAAAATGGCCAGCATAATCATAATCTGGTACTTGATGGCAATAAGAGGAGAGCTGCCACTTAATATCTGACCTGTCATCATGCCCGGTAATGAGACGAGTCCGATAGTGGCCATGCTTGCGAGGGTGGGATTAGCTGATTTTTTCAAGGCCTCCCTGAAAAAGGGGAATACCGCCTCGTTTCGGGTGGCGCCGCAAGCCAGGTAGAATCGATATCGCTCTCGATGCTCCTTGAGACTGTAATAGAAGGCATTGATGCCTATCACATTGCTGCGAAGGCAGTTTCCGAGCACCATCCCGGTTATGGGTATGGTATACTGGGCGGATAGAAACTTCGGCAGCTGTATAACCAGTTCCAGAAAGAATAGATCAATGACAATGATTCCGAAAAAAGTGGCTGCAAAAATGGGGATAATAAGAGATTTCTTGCGATTGAGTTCACTGCGATCTATGGTGGCAAAATCGGCAACACCCACCATAATCAGAATCCAGGCCGTATTTACTGCCGCATTATCCAGTTCAAAAAGGTACTCAAGATAATACCCTACAAACAGCAGCTGCAGCGTCATGCGCAGGGTGGCAATACCCAGTTTTTTATTCAAACCGGTTTTGTATCTCCATAGGATGTATGCGGGGATGATAAGGATGATAAATCCGATTCCCAGTTGCCACCAGCTAAGATCGATAATTTCCATATTTCTTTTTTTGCAACAGATTTTCACTGATAAATATGAATAAATCTGCGATAACCTGCGGCTATAATTCAATGACTTTATTGCACTGTTCAATCCAGAATAGATCATGTGAAGTAGATAATATCGTACGTCCGGAATTATCGAATAAGAGCTCTACAACTTTTTGTTTCGAGGCTCTGTCCAGCGCAGATGTCGGCTCATCCAGCATCATCAGGGGTTTGTCGAGCAATAAACACAGCGCAATACCCGCCCGCTGGCGCTGGCCGGTTGATAAGTCGGAAAAATCCTTATCCAACAATTCCTTTTCCAGGCCCAGTTCTTTAAATGTTGATTCAAATTCTATGCTTTGTGTCACCTTCGCGTGGTTGGCTGAAAACTCAAAGGGATATGAAAGTACTTCGCGTACCTGACCCTTGCCCAGGTTAAGATCCTGGGGAAGCCAGGCCGATTCTTTTCTCAGATTTTTGATTACCGGGATGGTGAGTTCATCCCCTTTATAGTAGATAGCGCCGCTCTCCGGCTGCTCAAAACCGTGGATCAGGCGGAATAGGGTGGTTTTCCCGGTACCTGATTCTCCTTTGATGGCCATCCTATCACCTTCGTTTAACTCAAAAGAACAGGAGCGTATCTGCGTATCGGCCTCCTTCTGATAGGTGAAGGTGACATTTTTAAAAGAAATGATGCTGAGAGGCATCCTCGGTTCTTATTAGTTGAAGTTGATTTCTCAGAAACCGGAACAGTATGATAAAAGTCCTATCTCTACCACAGTTTAGTTATACAAAGTAAAATTAGATAATGAATTTCATTTTGGTGAACAAATAAACTTTGTCTCGTACCTTTAGTCGCCTGTAGATAGGTATATTTTCAGAGGAGTTATATTTGATGCATATTTGGTTTTAGAATGGAACCAATAAGTGCTTGTCGCTGTAAGAGCAGCGACTGACAAAATTCAGAAACGAAGAATATGGACGCGTTAATCGGACAACTTCAACAGACGCAATCCATTGTGGCGGTAACTGGATTGGTCTTGTTATTACTGATTGAGCATATACATCCTTTTTTTGACTTCTTTCATGGGTCTATAAAAAAGAAAGGGATACACCTTCTGGCTAATATGACGCTGGGTATTACCAATGCGGTAATTACTTCGGTATTTTTTGCGGTGGCCTGGTTATGGGCTGCCAGCTGGGCCAATACGCATGATTTTGGAATCCTGAACTGGCTGGATCTGCCGGTATGGGCGCATGCTGTCGGTGCGGTTCTGCTGATGGATACCTGGATGTACTGGTGGCACGTGATGAATCACAAGTTGCCATTTTTCTGGCGTTTTCACCGGGTACATCATGCTGATCCGAATATGGATGTCACCACCGCGAGCCGTTTTCATACCGGGGAAATTATTTTTTCTTCCATACTGCGTATTCCCGTTATCATGCTGATCGGGCTGCACCTTTGGGAGCTTTTGATATATGGTACCCTACTGGTAGTGGTGGTTCAGTTTCATCACGCAAATATCGCCCTACCAGAAAAGCTGGATAAAATGCTGCGTGCTGTCATTGTGACCCCGGCCATGCATAAAGTGCACCACTCACGTTGGCAGCCCGAAACGGACTCCAATTACACCTCTCTTTTTTCATTTTGGGATCGAATCAATAGTACCTTCCGCCTGCATGATCCCTTAGAGACTATAAGTATGGGTCTGGATGAGTTTGACAGTGAAGAAGATCAGCAGGTTAAAGGTTTATTCACCATGCCTTTTCGGGAGGGGGAAGAAAAAAAGGATAAGTAATGATGATTAGCTGCTTGTCAATTACCATACTTCAGCTTAAAATGGCTCTTCCCGGGAACCACATTTGGAAAACAAGTTAAAAGAAAAAGCTCAAGCCCAGCGCTAGTACAAATCCAGTCACTGAAATAATAGTTTCCATCACGGTCCATGACTGCAAAGTCTCTTTTTCAGAGAGACCCAGGTAGCGATTGACCAGCCAGAAGCCGCTGTCGTTTACGTGCGACAGGATGGTGGCTCCTGAAGCAATGGCAAGTGCGATAAGTGCCTTATGAGGTTCCGAGAAGGTAAACTCGCTGATAATCGGTGACATGATACCGGCTGCAGTGATCATGGAGACAGTCGCCGAACCTTGGGTAATACGCACGGCACAGGCTATCAGGTAGGCCAACACGATCGCAGGTAATCCAAAATCGGCCATACTGTCGGCCATCATTTCACCGATGCCGCTGTCAATCAGCACCTGTTTGAATACACCGCCGGCCCCTGTAATCAGAATAATTACACCGGCCGGTTTCAGGGCCTCCATACTTAAATCAGATAGCTGACTGCGGTCGGTACCGCGCCTAGTCCCCAACCAATAGAGAGCCATTAATACCGCAATGATAAGGGCAACGAAGGGATGTCCGACAAAAGTGAAAAATCCAGTCAAGGGACCTTCTTCAAGCACATCCGCACCCACCAGTGCATCTGTAAGGGTATTGCTGAGAATCAGAATTAAAGGAATGCTTATTATGGCACAAATGAGCCCGAATGACGGGAGAGTTGATTCCTCATCGGCAGTATCTTCAACATTCATGTAGTCTGGAATACCCACATGAATTTTTTTGCTGATGTACCGCCCAAATACCGGTCCGGCAAGAATAGCTGCAGGGATTCCGATTATGAAGCCAAACAGGATGATCCAGCCGAGGTCCGCACCAATTATTTCCGCAACTGCAATAGGACCCGGTGTCGGCGGAATAAAACTGTGGGTAACAGCTAGACCGGTAAGCAGCGGGATGCCATAGTAAAGCAGGGATTTGCCGGTGTCGCGAGCCAAGGCATAGACCAGCGGCACCAGGATGATAAAACCTACATCAAAGAAAACAGGAATAGCAACAAAAAATCCGGTAATCATGAGTGCCCAGGAAGCATTCTCTCGTCCGAACTTTTTGAGCAGGGTCTGTGCCAGGGCTTCAGCTCCTCCTGAGTGTTCCAGAATTTGTCCGAATATGGCTCCCAGTCCTACGACGGTGGCTACAAAGCCAAGCGTGCCTCCCATACCGTTTTGAATGCTATCAATGACTGAGGATGCCGGCATGCCTGAGGCAATCCCGACAAAAATACTTGAGATCAGCAGGGAGATAAACGCGTTTATCTTTAATTTGGTAACCAGGAACAGCAGCAATGCTATTCCCCCAAGAGTTGCCAGCAAAAGTTGCGTTTCCATAGACGATTAGGTTTTGTCGTTTGCGTTACTCCAGTCTGTATGAAAATACTCGCCGCGAGGCCGGTCTACCCGTTCGTAGGTATGCGCTCCGAAGAAGTCGCGTTGGGCTTGTATCAGGTTGGCAGGCAGCTTTTCCGACCTCAGCATATCATACTGCGCAAGGACATTGCTCATGGCCGGCACTGGAACTCCGTATTGTATAGCGGTTGATGCTACATTCCTAAGCTCGGGAATCAAATCAAGGAGTTTCATGCTGAAAAGTTCAGTTTTAAGCAGATGAGAACTATTTATTTCGGCTTGTAATGCTTTTCGCACCGGTATCAGTAATTCCGACCGTATGATACAACCGTTCTGCCAAACACGGGCTACCTCAGCAAGGTCGATGTTCCAATTCTTCTCTTCCGAAAGTTGCTTTATAAAAAAGAATCCTTCAGCCAGTGTGATGACTCTTCCGGCAATCAAAGCTTTTTCAAGAGCGGTAACGAACCGGGAAGCTTCTCCACTATCAAGGGGTTGTTGTGAAGGCTCGCCTAGCTTTTGGGATAGGTTAATTCGAAGCCCCTTGAAACTGGAAAATACCCTTGAAAATACTGCGGACGTGATAGTTGGTAAAGGAGTCCCGCTCTCCAGTGCCGAAACCGATGTCCAAAGACCGGTGCCTTTTTGGCCGGCTGAATCCAATATTTTTTCTACCAACGGTTCACCCTTGTCATCTGTGACTTTAAGAATCTTGGAAGTGATTTCTAGCAGATAAGAGTTTAGTTCTCCCGAATTCCAACTCTCAAAGACGGTGCCAATTTCGCGGATTGGCATCTCTAGCACTTCCCTCATAAAGTGATAGCACTCGGCAATGAGCTGCATGTCGGCATATTCGATGCCATTGTGCACCATTTTAACAAAGTGACCGGCGCCTTCCGTACCAATCCAGGTGCAACAGGGTTTGCCCTCAGGGTCGGTAGCCGCAATATTTTGCAATATGGGTTTAAGACTTTTCCAGGCTGTTTTGGAACCGCCCGGCATCAGAGAGGGTCCCCGACGGGCGCCCGTTTCACCGCCAGAAACGCCCATACCGACAAAGTGAATTTCCATTTCCTGAAGCTTCTGAACTCTACGGACGGTGTCCTTGAAGTGAGAATTACCGCCGTCAATCAGGATGTCACCGGGCGAAAGAAGAGGCGTCAACTGGTCGATAACCTTGTCGACTGCATCACCGGCTTTGACCATCAACAATACTTTTCGCGGCGGTTTCAGAGAACCGATAAATGCTTCCGGGGATTCGGTGCCAACAAAATCTTTGTTCTTGCCTTCTTCTTCCAGAAAGGATGAAACTATATCTTCTTCTTTGCCCGGAACCGTGCGGTTATACAGGGAAACCCTGTAGCCATGCTCTTCGAGGTTAAGGGCCAGGTTGCGCCCCATAACTCCCAATCCATACACCCCGATATTCCCTTTTCCCATCATTGCTATTTGGTATAATTTAATTGAGCGAGGATCTCTTTTACGATATCCGCAGGGGACTGATCAACATTTACCGTGACGGCATTTTGAGGTTCTTCGAGGGCTCGGAATTGTGAATCCAGCAGGGATTCGGGCATAAAATGATCACTGCGTTTCTTCATGCGTTTTGCAATTACCTCTTTCGAACCTTTTAGGTAGATAAAGCGGGTCGGAATATCGGAAGGGTTCAGTATATCACGATATGATTTTTTAAGTGCAGAACAGGCCAGAACCGCTCCTCCGGTCTGTTCCCACTGCATCATATTTCTTCGGATCTTTTGCAGCCAGGGAAGACGATCTTCATCATTAAGCGGCTGACCGCTTTCCATTTTTTCAACATTTTCAATGGGATGGAAATCATCGGCATCATAAAAGGCAAAATCCAGCTCTTCGGCCAGTTTCTGACCTATCAGGGTTTTGCCCGAACTGCTGACACCCATCACAATGTAGATCATGTTCGTATACCTGCTGTTAATGTTTAATGGAAATACTACAAAGAGTCGTGAAATTCCAAATGGAGATTGATTCAGAGAGTAGTGAACTTTATACATTCCAAGCGCGGACGCTTGAAATAGCTTCAGCCAGCAATTAATTACTCAGCCGTCGCTCTGCGGCGCCGCAGGCTATACCCGCTCTGCGGTGGGCGGGGTACCTTAAGTGATAATAGAATGAGCAGACGCAGAGCGATTGACGAGAGGGAAAAGGTGTCATCCCGAGCTTGTCGAGGGATCTCATCCGCTGCGAAGAAATCATAACATATCTGAATGGATGGGATCCCTTCCGCCAGCTGGCGGATCGGGATGAAAAAAATCAGGCTGTGACAAGCGTCCACGCTTGTCACTTACAATATACAGATGGGCATAAAAAGTATAGACCAGAAAATTCAGGATATCTTGTTCTTCACAAATACTTCTACAAACTCCTTGATCTCATCACGGACCCGCCTGAAATCGGTAAGGATTTCCTCATCCGTGCCTGTCGCTTGTGCCGGATCCTTAAAATTTTGGTGAATACGAAGCGCATCGGATGGGAAATAGGGGCAATGCTCTTTGGCATGATCACAAACGGTAATCACATAATCGAAGTCAATCTTCCGGTATTCATCAATATGGTTGGAGGTATGATGCGAGATATCCGTGCCGGCTTCCTTCATGACTTGTATTGCTTTGGGATTAACCCCGTGCGTTTCAATGCCTGCGCTGTAAACATTTAATCGGTTGCCTATATCCAAATGCTCCATCCAGCCGTGGGCCATCTGACTCCGGCACGAGTTACCGGTGCAGAGGATTAGAATGTTGGTCATGAAGTTGGGTTTAGAATTTAGAATTTAAATCTTTTTCTGGACGGGATCGTCCTTTTAAGCTGTGCTGTAGTCTACGTCTGGCACCAAACAGCTCCAAGCGTGGACGCTTGGAGTAGCCATAGTACGATTAACGAGTACCTATATTAAATTTACAACCTTAACTTAGCCCTCGCTCTGCTATGGACAAGGGCGCTTTTTGTTGCAATCGGATAAAGTAACGCTGAGCGTCCGAATCTACGTCAACCGCAGAGCGATTTACGAGAGAATAAAGGTGTCATCCCGACCGCAAGCGGAGGGATCTCATCCGTTCAGAAATTTGAGTCCTCTCATTATGGATGAGATCCCTCGACAAGCTCGGGATGACAAAACAATCTTGGTGTGCTAAGCGTCCACGCTTGTCACTCATATTCCTACTCCGGTTTTTCCCCGTATACGGTTACACTGAAAATGCCTGTCTCAGAGTCCTTAAAATTCTGGATCTCCTCCTTACTCATGTACTTATCCAAAATTTCATCAGGCAGTGTAATCTTTTTCTGCTTCTGTACGGTTACATTTCTAAACCCGGTATCCCTGATTATAGCAAGGTACTCATCACTATCTATTGCTCCCGCCACGCAGCCGGCATACATTTCGGCATCTTCTTTCAGTGACTCCGGAAGATCTCCACGGATAACTACATCAGAAATGCTGAAGTGTCCCCCGGGCCTGATAATACGGTAGGTTTCTCTAAAAGCTGTTTCCTTATCCGGTACCAGGTTGAGCACGCAATTGCTAACCACCACATCAGCAATATTGTCATCCAGCGGCATCTCTTCAATATCACCGAGTAAGAACGAGACATTATTGAAATTTAGCTTTTCAGCGTTTTTGCGGGCTTTCTCCACCATCTTTTCGGTCATGTCCAGCCCGATCACCTTACCGCTCTCACCCGTCAGCTGCCGGGCAACAAAACAGTCATTTCCGGCTCCTGAACCAAGATCAACGACCGTATCACCCTGTTTGATGTGGGCATATTCAGTGGGGAGGCCGCATCCTAGTCCCAGATCGGCATCGGAATTATAACCCTCCATATCGGAGTAGTCATCGGCAAATACCGAGTAATCGACCGTGTCACAGCCGCAACCCGTTCCGCAACAGGAAGAGGCGTTCTTCTCCCGACTCTGTTCGCTTATCTGACCATATTTTTCTTTTACCGTTTGTTTCAGTTCCTCAGATGATTTTTGTCGTGTCTTCATAAATTAACAGCAGTTTTCAGTTTGAATTTGTTTTATAAACGTACCCAGCAGTTCTTTAAGCTCTTGGCAAGCTTGCTCATCAATGCAGTAACAGGTGCGGACCCCATCAATTTCACCCTTTATAATCCCGGCCTTTTTTAATGCCTTTAGATGCTGGGATACTGTTGATTGTGCCAGGGGCAGTTCATCTGTAATATCGCCGCAGATGCAGCTATTGCGCCGCGTAAGTATTTCAATGATAGCGATCCGTGCCGGATGCCCTAGAGCCTTAGCCAGTTCCGCAGTTCTTTTTTGTGTAGTATTGAATTTGTGTGCTTTGGTAAGTGCCATATAATCGTATATCGTAAATTTACGATTAATATAAAATACTCAGCCTTAATTGCAAAGGATATCCTAAAATAAATCTTGCTGAATGTTCAGATGGGTTTTACATGAAAATGAGCCGATTGATCGCTATATATGAGTGTTACCCGAGTCTTTTAAGGCTTCAGTTTTGCTTCAAATTCTCTTGTTACCTTTAATCGTATGAAAATTTTGATCATCGAAGACAATGAAGACTTGCTGGAGAATATCCGCACGTACCTGGAGCGTGAAGGTTATATCTGTGAGTCAGCCATGAACTACAGCGAGGCATTCGACAAGGTGATGTCGTATACCTATGATGTGGTACTGATCGATATTATGATTCCGGGCGGCTCGGGTCTGCAGGTATTGCGCGAATTAAAATCTGTAAATCCCGAAACGGGCACTATCATCATATCTGCCAAGAATGCACTCGATGATAAAATTGAAGGCCTGGAGCTGGGCGCGGATGACTATCTCACTAAGCCTTTTCAGCTCCCTGAACTTCATGCACGGATCAAAGCTGTCAACCGGCGTCAGCAGAGGGATGGAAAGGAAATTATCAATGTGAATGATATTGCCATCAATACCAAAACTATGGAAGTTTCGGTTGATGGGGAGACCGTAGATCTTACGCCCAAAGAGTATGACCTGCTTGTTTACTTTTCATCCAATAAAAATCATGTATTATCAAAGCAGACGATTGCCGAACACCTGTGGGGCGATTATGTAGATCACCTCACGAACCTCGATTTTGTGTACCAGCATATAAAAAACTTGCGTAAAAAGCTTGAAGAGGTAGGGGCAGAAGATTATATAGAAAGCGTTTATGGCATCGGTTATAAGTTTAAAGTAACCAACTGATCATGAAGTTGATCTCTAAATTTATACTCATCTATCTAACCGTTACCGTGATTGTGCTGGGTATAGGAGGCTACATTTCCTATTTCATCATCCAGGATGAGCTGAACAACGAACTGAAATTCCGGTTCATGGATCGCATCGAACGGGTAACGTACCTGTTGGAGCAGGGACATGATTTCAGCGCAGGTAATATAGGTTCCGATGATCAAAACCTGATTGTGCGAGCCCTTCCTCAAAAAGTAGAGCCCAGCACTTCAATCAAGGATACCTCGGTCTACCATGGCCGGCTGCAGCAGATGGAACCCAACTTGAAAGTGTCTGCCTATCGCACCGTGGAAGACACCTCCTACTATATTTCAACTTACGGCGCTCTTGTAGAGTCAGATGACATTACGGAGGCAGTAGTCAAAATTCTGCTCTGGATTCTCGGAATGCAGGTTATCGGTGCTATAGGGGTAGGTTACATTGTTTCCAGCCGTTTGTTCAAGCCGTTTAGGGAGACGCTCAGAAAGATCAAAAATTTCAACCTCCAAAGTAAAGAGCCGATCCGTTCGGAAGAGACCAGGGTAGAAGAGTTTGATGATCTGAACCGGTTTGTTGAATTGATGACTCAAAAAGCAATTTCCGACTACAGGAATCTCAAAGAATTTGCCGAAAATGCTTCTCACGAACTTCAGACACCTCTCGCAATCCTCAAAGGTAAACTGGAACTGCTAACGGAGACTGATCTCACGCCCGAGCAATATGAATATGTGGAAGCCAGTCACCGTTCGGTTAAAAAACTCTCAAGGCTCAGTGAGTCTCTGGCGTTGCTTACAAAGATCGAAAATCATGAGTTCACCAATACCGAAGTGATAAACTTTACGGAATTGGTGGAAGAGAGTACCAAGTCTTTTGAAGAGTTTATTGAACTGAACGGACTAACGGTGGAAAAAGACCTGAAAGAAGTGAAAGTAGATATGCACCCGGTTTTGGCTGACATATTATGGACAAATCTCTTCCAGAATGCCATCAAGCATAATGTAAAAGGGGGAAGTATTCGAATTTCTCTTGGCGATAATAGGCTAAAAATTTCAAACACCGGGGAACCTATCGACATGCCAACTGAAGAATTGTTCGGCCGGTTTAAAAAGGCCGATACCAGTTCCAATTCAATTGGACTCGGCCTATCTATTGTTAAACGTATAGCCGACCAAAATAACTTTGGCCTCAGTTACTCCTACCATGAACCCAGGCATATTATTGAAGTCAGGTTCGATAACTAAGACATCTTCAACTTTCATTCAGATTTGTTACAAGGTTCAGATAGCTTCGGTCCATATGTTTAGGACGAGGAATTAATGAAGGTATTGAATCGAAACAACTGATTGTATGAAGAAATTACTTCTGACTGCGCTATTCTCATTATTTTCATTTACTTCACTATTTGCCCAATCTGAAGGAATACTTACAGGCAAGGTTTATGATGAAGAAGATAATCCCTTGCCCAAGGCTTCTGTAGCGGTATATGATTCTTCTGAAACTAATATCATAACCGGTGTCACCACCGATTCTGCCGGAGTATTTTCCGTCAAAGTAAGCCCCGGCAACTACGTGGTAGAGATCAGCTTTGTCTCCTATCAGTCATACACTGAAGAAGTAAGTGTTTCAGAAGGTGAGGAGGTTGATTTGGGGAATATAGGACTCAGTCCTACAGCTGAAACAATGTCCGAAGTGTATGTGAGGGCTGAGAGCTCCCAGATGCAGATGAGTTTTGACAAAAGGGTATTTGAGGTCGGTCAGGATATCACCAGCCTGGGCGGTTCGGCAGTTGAAGTACTCGACAATGTGCCTTCTCTGGCTACTGACATTGACGGCAATCTCAGCCTCAGGGGAAACCAGTCTGTACGGATATTAATAAACGGCAAGCCTTCCAGCAGGGTGAGCGGTGGTAATGTAGATGCCCTCAGGAGTATTCCTGCCAACATGATCAAAGAGGTCGAAATTATTACCAATCCTTCTTCCAAGTATTCAGCCGAAGGTTCTGCAGGTATCATTAATATCATTTTGAAAAAACAGACCGAAAGAGGAGTCAACGGAAGTTTTTCCCTTGGAACCGGTTTGCCTCAAGAGTATGAAGGATCAACTAACCTCAATTACCGTGTCAATGATATAAATTTCTTTTTCAATGGCGGTATTGATTATAGGACCGAACCGGAAAACGGAAGCTCCTTTCAGCGTTTCTCCGGTCCCGACACAACCTACATGTACAGTGAACAAACCGATGCACAGGAGTCTGAGCTGGATGGAGACCTTCGATTCGGAGCCGACTTCTACTTATCAGAAAACGAAGTACTTACGGCCAGTGCCTACGTAAGCGGGGAGCGTGAAGAAAACAACGAAGACATCAACTATACGGATTATGAGTACCGGGCAGGTCAGTTCACCGGACCCGTAATTGAAGAAATTGTACGTGACAATGAAGAGGTGTCGAATGAAACGGACTTCGATTTCAATCTGGATTATGAAAACAAATTTGAGGGAGATGAACATAAACTGACAGCTGATGCAAGCTTCGATATCAGTAATGAAACAGCCGACACTGATATTCAGGAAACCATCAGGGAAGGTACCACGGATCCGCTTTTTCAGCGAATTTCCGATGGGGAAGATGAGAAAGATCTGCGCATCAATGCTGAATATGTTCGTCCTCTTGGAGAGAACGGTAAACTTGAGGCCGGTATTCGAAGCGATACCGAATGGATGGATAATTCCTATAACGTAGAGGAGCAACAGAACGGAAACTGGGTTTCCTTGCCTGCGTTTAATGATAATTTTGAATATCTGGAAAATGTGAATGCGGCTTTTGCCATCCTTGGCTCGGAGTGGGGCAACTTCTCAGGGCAACTGGGGCTCAGGCTTGAGAATACACGCATCCGCACAGAGGTGAAAAGCACGGGTCAGGTCAATGATCAGAATTACGTGAACCTGTTCCCGAGTGCATTTCTAAATTACGCTTTCAATGATGAGCAGTCTATACAGGTTAGTTACAGTCGCCGGTTGTCACGACCTTGGTCGCGTTCTCTGATTCCCTTCGTAGATTTTGATGATCCGCGGAGTCAGTTTACCGGCAATCCCAATCTGAAACCGGAATTCAGCAACTCCTATGAATTCGGCTACCTGCACTATTGGGACTCCGGTTCACTGCTTACCAGTTTTTACTATCGCTATCGAACGGATGTTATTGAGCGGATAACTGAGCAAAACCAGGGTGTGATAAGAATCTTTCCTATTAATCTGGCTACAGAAGAGTCCTGGGGCATCGAATTGTCAGCCGACCAGGAAATTGCCAATGCTCTGAATTTATCTCTTAATGCAAACCTTTTCCGGTCGAATTCCGACGGCAGTTACCAGGGACAAGTCTTCAGCAGCGAGGCGGAAATTGCACAGGGTCGCCTGCAGCTTCGCTGGGATGTAACCGATACCTGGAAGTTTCAGACCTCCATGCGGTATCAGGGACCGCGTGAGACTACCCAGGGTACCCGTGAAGGTATGACCATGATCGACTCCGGGATCTCTAAAGAGTTTATGGATGGAAAAGCCTTGATATCCCTGAATGTACGCGACTTGCTGAATGCCCAGAATTTCAACAATACAGTTAATACGGATGGAAATCCGAATACGGAATTCTATTCCCAGAGAGAATTCAGCTGGTCATCCCGTTCAGCCTCACTTAATTTTCAGTACTTCTTTGGCGAACAGGAGCAACGTGGAGGGGGACAACGAGGCGGTGGAGATTATTAATGATTGATTTGTAATAGTTGCAAATCTCAAGAATATTCTAGTCAGCCTGGCAGCATTCATTATGTCCCCGGACTAACTCCCGCGGAATTTTACTTTCTCTATGGGCTGCTGTCACTTTGGCCGCCAGTATCTTCAATAACTCTCCCGGCGCTAACAAATGAGATACCTTGTTGCTGTGATGTACTGATCATTACAGCTTCCACTACGGGAGGAAATACCGGGCTCTCTGACTCCCATTCAACAATAAAATTGGCACCTACACCTCCTCTGAGATCATTCTCTTCCACCACAAAAGAGGTAGAAGCCAGTGGGTTGATGGTTCTGGGCTCCTCAAGATAATTCTTAACAATAATACCCTGAGAATCATAATATAGCACCCTGGTAAGAGTCAGGGTTCGGTTCAGATCCACATTCCTGAAACTCAAGGTTGCTGTCAGATTGAAGGTTTTTTGTTGGTTTAGTTGATAGATATGAGAGTAAACCGGCACATACACAGTCTGTCCTAAAGAAGTGTTTAGCCTGACAAAATCAGAATTATCTTGCATCAGGGAGTCTGCCGTTTCACGTTCTGAACCTTTTGAGTCCATTGGCTCCGCAGGTTGACTCACATCCTCACTGCCACAGGCAAGAAGCATCGGGATAAGTAGGATATATAATATTCTGTTTGGCATTTCTAAATTTTAGAATTCAATAATTATAACCTGACGCTATGTTCAAGATATATTCTGCGGACAAACTTTCTAAAATTTATTTATAGAGCAGTTTTCTGGAGAGAAAGGAGGTTCTTGCAAAGAGCGTCGAAACTGATCTAGAATTCAAAATTAATGGAAAGTGCAGCAAGGTCCTTGCCGAAGGAAGGTGTTACCTGAATATTTTGTGTGCCCAGATGTCTTTTGGAAAGGTAATACCCCATGGAAAATCCAATTGCAGCACCTGCCGCAACATCACTCAACCAGTGCTTACCTTTTGCAATTCGTGCGATGGCAGTACCGGCCGGAAGAGCAAACAGAGAATATGTTACTGGTCCGGGATAATACATGATCCATGGTGTTATAAATGAGAATGCCCGGGCAGTATGACCGGATGGAAAAGAGGTTTGTCCCGGACTCATAAATTCAAAATCATAGGCTCCCTCATTCATATAGGGACGTTCACGGGCAAATATAAATTTACCGGCTCCTACCGTCAGAGAAGTCATCAGTACCGATTGCAGGGATGTGAAGGCAGCATCCTGAAACTTAGTATTATCGGTAAAGAGCGAGCTGCCAAATAAGGCTACAGATGCCGGAAGAATAAGCAATTTATTACCGAACTCGTTGGTAATATTTAAAAATTTTGACTGTCTGTAATGCTCCTGAATATTTTTGGAAGTAGGCTCGTCAAAAGTGGAAAGAGTTGCAAAAGTCAGGCCCGCTGTACCGACACCAATTGCATGTTGAATAGTTATGTTTTGGAACATCGCCACCGGATCCTCTTTCGCCCACGTGGCAAATCGACTGAAGTCCGTCTTCTGTTGAGCCACACAAAGAGGGCAAAGAGCATACAAAAAAAATAGTATGAGGGGAAGTCTGTATAGTGTTTTCAAAAGCCCAAAAAATTTATTCTAACTCAAAAAATATCATTCAATTGCCCGTAAAAGTCAAAGTAGTACTTCTTAAAATTTTTTAGATCATCGATATTTATCCAAAATGCGTTATTTTGTTCCATTCTTAAACGTATTTTAACATATATAACGTCATGCGCACTCAATATATAACCTATTTTGGCGGTAAATATTTTGAGAGGCACTAAAAACTATCTATTTAAAATGAGGGTGACAGATTTAAATAAAATGATCGTTCACTCTTAGACGTTAGGGAATTAGCTTAGATTAACATACAAATACAGACAGGCATCAGATATGAAATGGTCACTAAGGTTATTACTCTTCTTGTTACTGGGATCAATTACACTTTCCGCAGGTTATGCCCAGGATTCTAAAAAAGATTTCGATCCTGAAGAACAACCCAAACTGATTGTTGGTATTGTAGTGGATCAGATGAAATATGACTACCTGACGCGCTACTGGGAGCACTACACGGAGGATGGCTTCAAAAGATTGGTGAACGAAGGCTATAATTTTGCCAATCACCATTTTAATTATTTCCCAACTTATACCGGTCCCGGACATGCAGCAATTTACACCGGGGCAACGCCTTCGGTAAACGGAATTGTCGGTAATTCCTGGTTCGACCGTGATGCCAACCGGAATAGATATGTTGTGGAGGATACCTCGGT